>JBNLVK010000133.1:0-26298 GCA_050618055.1 Myxococcota bacterium | reverse complement strand
AGCGCCTCGCCGTGGTCCGAGGTCACCACCAGGGCCGCGCGCCCCAGGGCCGGAACCCGGGCCTCCGCGTCCAGCAGCCGACCGAAGGCCGCGTCGAAGGCCTCGATGCCGCGATCGTAGGCCGCCTCGATCAGCGCCAGCGAGAGCGGCACGTCGTGATGGAAGAGCGTGCTGCCGTCCTCGACGCGCAGGCGCTTCAGGTAGCGGCGCGCTTCGCGCGGCACCGGGCGGTCGTCCGGTCGTGCGCGCGCCCGCTCCAGGTCGGACAGGGCGAGCCGCCCGTACGGAAGATGGGAGTCGATGGTGTGCAGGTAGAGGAAGAAGCGCTCGTGGTCGGCCAGACCCTGTAGCCAGGCGACGCCGGCGTCGACGACCTCGTCGCCGGGAGCGTCCCAGCGGGCGAACGAGTCGTCGTAGCGCTCGAAGCCCTGCTCGTAGCCGAAGCCCTTCCCCATCCACGGGTTCGCCACGAAGGCGGCGGTGCGGAAGCCGTGACCGCGCAGCACCTCGGCGAGGGTCTGGAACGCGTCGGGCAGCACGTCGGTCTTCGGCGACGCTCCCCGGCTCCAGGCGCTGCCCGGATGGGTCAGCACGCCATGCTGCGACGGATGCAACGACGTGAAGAGACTGGCCACCGAGGGCTTGGTCCAGGGGGCCGAGCTGGAGGCGCCGCGGAACAGCAGGTGCTCGGCGGCGAAGGCGTCCAGGCGCGGCGTCGCCGCCGACCCCCCGTAGGCGCCCACCCGGTCGCGCCGCATGGTGTCGTTCACCACCAGCACCAGACCGGGGACGTCGGCCGCGCCCGGCGCGCCGAGCGCGTCGCAGCCGGCCAGGGGCGCCGCCGCGTCGGGCGCCAGGGAGGGTCCGCAGGCCAGGCAGAGCGCGATCGCCGCGATCCGGTGCGGGACGCGGAGATGGCGGCGCCCGTTGCCCATCGGGCCAGGGTAGGTCAGCGCCACCGGCCGGCTCCACCGGCGCGAACGCGAGGCCCGGGCCCGTATACTGGTGCGTCATGGCGACTGCGGCGGACGTTCCGACCCGACGCGCGTGGATCTTCGGACCCCTGCCCGACCTGCTGCTGGGCTGCGGGCTGGGCTACGTGCTGATCGCCGCCGCCGTCTCTTTCGCGCCGATCGATCGCACGACGCTGATCGTGTGGGGCGGACTGCTCACCGCCTTCACCGGCATGCCGCACTACGGCGCCACCCTGCTGCGCGTCTACGAGAACCGCGAGGACCGCCAGCGCTACGCGCTGTTCGCGGTCTGGGCGAGCCTGCTCATCTGGGCCGTGTTCGCCTGGGGCGTGTACGACGCCTTCGTCGGCTCGGTCATGCTCACCGTCTACCTGACCTGGAGCCCGTGGCACTACACGGGCCAGAACTACGGCCTGGCCGTGATGTTCCTGCGGCGCGGCGGCGTCGACCTGGACCCGGGGACGAAGCGGCTGCTCTACGCCAGCTTCCTCCTCTCGTACGCGCTGGCCTTCCTGACGCTGCACAGCGATCCGAACTCCACGACGTACGGACCGGCGCTGGTGGGCTTCACCTACCAGTTCCTGCCGATCAGCCTGCCGCTCGTGGTCTACGCGAACCTGTTCCTGGGCGTGGCCGTGCTCTACGGCGCCGCGCTGCTGGCGACCGCCTGGCGACTGAGGAGTGCCGGGGGAGCGCTCGGGCCGGCGGCGATGCTGGTCGCCACCCAGGCGCTCTGGTTCAGCGTTCCCAGCATCGCCTTGTGGCTCACCGGCCGGACGCTCTCGGCGCTGGACGTGGCCTTCCTGTTCGTCTGGGTCGCCATCGGGCACTCGGTCCAGTACCTGTGGATCACCACCTACTACGCGGCCGCCTCCGAGGGCACGCCGGGACGCGCGCGCTACCTGGGCAAGACCCTGTTCGCCGGCGCGATCGTGTGGACCGTGCCCGCCCTGGTCTTCTCGCCGGCGCTGCTCGGCCGTCCCAGCTACGAGCTGGGCCTGTTCATGCTGATCGCCTCGGCGGTGAACCTCCAGCACTTCGTGCTGGACGGCGCCATCTGGAAGCTGCGCGACGGACCGGTCGCGCGCATCCTGCTGGCGCGCGCCAAGGCGGCCGGCGCCGCCGCGACCGGCGGCAGCGACCTGGCGCGGCCGGCCTTCCTGGCGGTCGGCGCCGTATGCAGCGTGATCGCCATCGCCGGACCGTCGCTCCGGACGCTGGTGTGGGCGCCCGCTGCGAGGACCGGAGACACGCAGCGCGCCGAGCGCGTCGAGCGCTGGCTCGGCTGGATGGGACTCGAGGAGCCGGCGCACTGGAACCGGCGCGCCGCCGACCGGCTCGCTCACGGCGACTACGCGCTCGCCACCGAGTACTACCAGAAGAGCCTCGACCTCTACCCGAACCCGGACGCGTGGATCGGCCTGGCCGACGTCCGCATCGCGAACGACGACATCGACGGCGCCATGCAGGCGTTGCGCAGCAGCCTCGAGGTCTCCCCCACCGGTGTGGCCTGGTCCGGCATCGCCATGCTCGAGCAGCTGCGCCGCAACCACGACGCGGCGGCGCGCGCTTTCGCGAAGTCGGTGGAGCTCGATCCGGCCAACGCGGCCCTGCGCCAGCGCCACGGCCGCTTCCTGCTGCAGCGCGGTGACTACCCGGAAGCGACCGCCGAGCTCGAGCGGGCGGCGGCGCTGAACCCGCGCCTGCCCTGGGTCGAAGAGGACCTGGCGAAGGCCCGTCGCTACTAGAACCCATCTCGGAAATGCTCCAAGCACGGGGCGACGCCGGCGGTGCGGCTCTGCGCGGGAGCGTTTTCGAGATGGGTTCCAGGCGGACGGGCGGCTCAACCCCGCGTGCGGACGCACCGATGGGGCTTTCATGAGGCACGTCCGCCGGTTCGCCCCGCTGCTTGCGCTCTGGGCCGCGACCGCCTGCGGCGCGCCGCCCGCGCCGGCACCGGGTCCGCCCGACGTGCTGCTGGTGGTGCTCGACACCGTGCGCGCCGACCGTCTCTCCACCTACGGCCACACGCGGCCCACCGCGCCGCGGCTCGACGCGCTGGCGGGCCTGGGCGTGGTGTTCGACGACGTGACCGCCGCCGCCCCCTGGACCTGGCCGAGCCACGCCTCGATCTTCACCGGCGAGCCGCCCCACGTCCACGGCGCCCACCTGGCCGGCGGCGCCGACGCCAGCGTCCACTTCGGCATGGGCGTGAGTCCGCTGCGCCCCGAGGTCACCACGCTGGCCGAGCGCTTCGCCGCCGGCGGCTACCGCACCGAGGCCCTGGTGGTGAACCACTGGCTCCACCCGAGCCTGGGCCTGCTGCGCGGCTTCGAACGCGCGCACCACTTCGATCGCGACGCAGCGCTCTTCGAGGCCGCCCGCCGCACCACCGGTCGACGCGACGAGCGACCCCTCTTCCTGTTCGTCAACGTGATGACCGCCCACAGCCCGTTCCGCGACGGACCGGGCGACTGGGGACTGGCGGATCGCGCGTTCCTGGATCCGGAGCGCGCGCCCGCGTGGGTGCGACCCTACCTGACCCCCGACCTGCCGCGCGGCGTGCACCTGTCGCAGGTCGACGACAGCGGGCGCCCGTCGGGCGTGATCCGCCACTCCACCGGCGACCTGGTGATCCCGCCGGAGGACCTGGAGAAGCTGCTCGCCCTGTACGACGCCAGCGTGGCCGGCGCCGACTTCGTGCTGGGACGCCTGCTCGACACCTGGATCGACGCCGGGCGCGACGGCGTGGTCGCCGTCACCTCGGACCACGGCGAGGGCTTCGGCGAGCACGGCCTGCTCGACCACCGTGCCACGGTCTACCCGGAGGTGCTGGCGGTCCCGCTGGTGATCGCCGCGCCCGGTCTGCCGTCGGGAACGCGGGTCGCGACGCCCGTGTCGCTGGTCTCGCTGCACGACACCCTGCTCGACCTGGCGGGCCTGGACCACGGCGGCCGCTCGCTGGTGCCGCTGGCCCGCGGCGATGCGCCGCCGGACCCGCCGGTGCTCGCCGCGCGCGCCAGCGCCGATCCGTTCTGGGCCTCCCACGCGGGCGAGCACTTCGCCCAGGACTGGCACCTGCTGCGCGCCGGCGACTGGGCGCTGGTGCACGGCTCGCACCCGGACACCCCGCCGGAGCTCTACGACCTGCGCCGCGATCCGCGCATGACGACCGACGTCTCCCGCACCCACCCGGAGCGCACCGCCCGGCTGCTGGCCGAGGCCCGCGCGCGGTCCGGCGCGGGCGCCGACGCCGCCGGTCCCGACCGGGCCCCCGCCGCCGTGCTCGACATTCCGGCAGAGGTTGCCCAGGGCCTGCGCGACCTGGGCTACGCCGCGCCGCCCGCCGCGCCCGCTCCCTGAGGCAGGATGGCCCATCTGCCGCCGGATCGGGTCACTTCGGGCCAAGCGGAGGCCTCCCGGGTGTCGCCCGAGGGCGCGCGGAAGGCGGCACGGAGCCTGCACGGGCAGGGGGTGAGACCAGCAGGGAGAATGCCATGCAGATCACCCATCACGGACCCGGCCCGCCGGATCAGCACGGCGACGGTCGCGCGAGCGCCCGGCGCGTGCACGCCCAGCACGCCTCGATCATGGTCCAGGTGCGCCAGCTGACCGAGGCGCTCACCCGACTGGCCGACGCCGATCAGGCCGACCCGCCCGGGCTCGCGCGCGAGATCGCCGACCGCCTCGCGCGTCTCGGCGCCGAGCTGGACCGGCACTTCGAGGACGAGGAGATCGCGGGCTTCGTGCGTCTGGCGGCCGAGGCCGCGCCGCGCCTCACGCACCGCGCCGAGCACATCGTCGGCGAGCACCGGGGCCTGCGCGACACCATCGGCGAGGTGACGCGGCTGGCCTCCGGCCGGTCGCCGGCCTGGGACGAGGTCAGCGATCGCTTCGGCCGCTTCGTCGGCCTGCTGCGCGAGCACGAGGGCAAGGAGGACGAGCTGATCCAGGAGGCGCTCGCCGAAGACCTGGGCGGACGCGGCTGATATCCTCCCGCCCATGCCCGACAAGGACCTGCGAGCGCGGCTCGAAGAGCTCCACGCGGAGCTTCGCAATGCGCCGTCCCTCGACGACGACTCACGGCGCCTGCTCGAGACGCTGACCGAGGACATCCAGCGGACCCTCCACCCGGACGAGCCCGACGACGCCACCGTGGTCGACCGCCTGGCCGAGAGCGTGCGCAACTTCGAGGAGGATCACCCGGAGCTGGCCGCCGCGCTGAACCGGGTGGCCAACGCGCTGTCGAACCTGGGAATCTGAGCGCGCTCAGAACAGCTGGTCGAGCAGCGCGGCGAAGTCGTCGGGGCGGAGCGCGTCGAGCTTGCTGCGCTGCTCCGGGTCGAGGGTGTTCTTGATGCGGATCAGCAGGCCCATGTGGGCGCGCTTGACCTGGCCTTCCAGGTCGAGCACCCGGGCCACCTGGGCGAGCGCCGCCTCCGCGTCGACCCGCTCCGCGGCCAGCAGCTCGCCCAGCTTGCGCGCCTCGTCCTGCATCGCCCACTCGATCTCGAGCACGCTGCCCTGGGTCTCGCGAATGGCGCCGGTGATGGTGGATCGCTGCTCGTCGCTGAGTCCGATCTCGTGCTGGTTGCGCATCAACAGCTCCGGCGGGAACAGGTGCCGCATGAACGGGGGATCGTCGGCCGCGGCCGCCTGGGCCAGCGACGCGACGACGACGAAACAGCTGAGGGCGAAGGTCTTCATCCGTGACTCCTTCCGTGGAAATGCGAGCGCGGCCCGCCGTCCGGTACCGAGGGCACGCCCCCGGCGCCCCAGCCGGCGGAGCCCCAGTCGGGGCTCTCCAGCAGGCCGCGGCCGGGGGTGGCGAGCAGCGCGTCGCTGGGCGTCCGCCAGCGACCCAGCGCATGGAGGTCGGCGCTGCCGTCGCGGGGCTGCGGCGCCGGACCGAACCACAGCACGGCCGCGGCGGCGGCGGTCGCCGCCGCCAGCGCGGCGCCCAGGCGCCAGCGCGGGTGCGGGCGCGCGTGCGATCGGGCCGCGCGCAGCGCCGCGTCCAGGTCGGGGGCGCAGCGCGCGTCGCGTGCGCGCAGGGCGTCGAAGTGGGCGCGCAGCCGCTCGTCACCCGCCATCGGCCGCATCCTCGCCCAGCAGCTCGCGCAGACGCCGCTTGCCGCGCGCGTAGTGGGTTCGCGCCGAGCCGACCGACACCCCCATCGCCCGCGACGCCTCCTCGACGCTGAGCCCGGCGTAGAACACCAGGTGCAGGACCTCCCGCTGGCGCCGCGCCAGGCGCGTGAGCGCCTGCTCGAGACGCAGCGCCAGCCGGTCCGCGGCGGCCTGCTCGTCGGGAGCCGGGACGGGCGCCTCGACGGTCTCGCCGGCCAGACGACCCAGCGCCAGGCGCCGCGCCAGCCGACGCCGGCGGCGCTCGGCCGCGGTCCGCCGGATCACCGCGAACAGCCAGGTCCGGAAGCTCGCCCGCCCGCCGAAGCGGGCGCGTCCGTCGAGCACCTTCTCGTAGGTCGCCTGCAAGGTCTCCTCGGCCTCCGCTGCGTCCCAGCGACAGCAGGCCAGCGCCCACCCGAAGCCGTCTTCGTGGCAGCGCTCGAGCTCCGCTCGGATCTGGCTGGGCGCGAGCATCTCGGTCGCCCCATTGGTGGCGTGGGCGGGCCGTCCATAGGACGGCCGTGATCAGGGTTCCGGCGGGTACCAGATGGGCGAGGTCCAGACGCGCTCCTGGAGGATGGGCGCGTAGAAAGGCTCCTCGTGCTCGGCGCGGCAGCAGTTGCCCCACACGTCCCCGCGCGCGCCGGCCTCCAGCGCCTGCCGATTCGCCGCGTCGGCCCGCTCCTGGCAGTCGGCCGCGAACGGGTTCACGCCCGCCGCCTGGCACTGCCAGGTGCTCCAGCGGCAGCTCGGGTTCTCGAGCACCCGGGCGTAGTAGAAGGCCGGCTGCGACGCGTCGAACTCCGGATCCCGCCACACCGCACACAGCGTGGCGTGGCCGCGGCCGGTGGGCGCGCAGGTGTCCGGATCGACGGAGGCGCCGTTCGGGCCGCCGGCCACGTCGAAGACGCGCTCGTGGGTCTGGCCGTCGGCGTCGAGGAAGCCCTTCACGACCTGCACGCGCTGGAGGTCCAGGCCCGGGAAGCCGGGCGAGCCGGCGTCCTTGCCGGCGTGTACCAGGAAGCGCGGCGCCCCGGCCCCATCCGGCGCCGGTGGCAGGTCGCCGCCCATGGGCACGCCGCCCGCGTAGCCGGCCTCGACCCAGCCGGGCGCGCTGCACAGCGCCGGGTCGTAGCCCCAGCCGCCGAAGAAGCGCACCGTCGGGCGCGTGCCGCTGGTGGCGTAGGTCTCCTTGCGCCGGATCGCCGCGAAGATCGCGTCGCGCGAGTTCTCCTCGGCCCACACCACCGCCAGTCCGCCCGGGTTGTCCTCGAAGTGGTCCTGCACGTTGCGGTAGCCGGCGTCGCGCCGGCCCAGGTGGCCCTCGAAGGGCCGCTCCATGGTTCCGCCCGGGGTGGCGCTGTGGGTGTCGGTGCTGCCGATGAAGCCCATCTTGAAGGGGTTCGTGCCGGTTCGCCGCTCGAGCGCCAGACCGTCCTTCAGCACGTTGCGCAGCATGTTGCGCCGCCCGTACGCGTCGATCGGCACCGGCGCGCCGGCCTCGGTCCGGCGCTCGCCGAACAGCACGCCCAGCGACGCCAGGTTGTCGGTCTTGTTCTGCTCGAAGGTGCAGAGCTCGTCCTCGGTGCCGACGCCGCGTCCGGCGATCCGGTCGAAGCGGCACTCGGAGGACGCCTTGTGCTGCACCAGCTCGGCCACCGGCTCGTATTCGAGCCGCAGCCGCGCCTCCTCCTCGCTGGCCGGGTCGGGGAACATCAGGCCGGCGGAGAGGTTCGGGTTGTGCGGGATCGACATGACGTCGCAGCCGTCCCCGCGCTCGCGGCACTCGTCGCGCAGCATGCGCCAGAGCCGGGGGAAGTTGCGCGAGCCCGTGTCGTAGGTGCTGATCGCGCGGTCGGTCACCCGCTCGTTGCGGAAGATCACGTTGCGGTGGAGGTTCTTGAAGCTCGGGGCGTCGGTGTACTCGTAGCCGACGAAGGTGGTGAACGAGCAGGCCGCGCTGCGGTCGTAGTGCTCCTCGGCGGCGCGCTGGATGTTCGACCAGGCCTCGGCGTGCGCCTCCTCGCAGCTCGTGCCCGGCAGGTCGCACACGTAGGCCCGCTCGCGCTGGCCGTCCTCGGACGTGACGCCGTAGCCGACCCACTGGCGCGCCGCGAGGAGGTGCACGTAGAAGATGTCGGAGCGCGACATCAGGCACAGCGGCGTCCAGTAGGCCAGCGTCCACGGGTCGGCGCTGCACAGGTGGATCTCGCCCAGGTACTCGGAGTGGTCCGTCACCGACGCGAAGTCGAGCGGGCGGCGCAGCCGGGCCTCCACCACGCGGTTGCCGTCGGCGTCGGAGAGCAGGATGGGCTCGCCCTTGGCGTAGCGATAGGCGTCCCAGGGATCGTTGCGCTGGAGCGACGTCAGCGAGTCGAACGAGTACGAGGTGTGGACGTGGAGATCGCCGAAGAGCGGTCGTCGCAGCGCGTCGTAGTGGGCGCAGTCCTGGCGCTCCTCGGTGCGCTCGAAGGGGGTCCCGGCCACGGCCGGCAACGCGAGCGCGAGCGCCAGCAGGAGGGCGCGCGTGGAGATCGGCACTCCGGCAGTATACGTTCGCGCGGCGCATGCAGGACGCCGGGCATCTCGTGCTGGGCGCCGGTGCGGTGGGGATCGGCCTGGGCGCCACCCTGCTGGCCGCCGGCGAGCCGGTCTGCTTCGTGGCCCGCGCCGACACGGCGCGCGCGCTGCGACGCGACGGCTGCGTCCGCGCCGGCCTGTTCGGCGAGGTCGCCTTTCCGCCCGCCGCCTTCCGGGTGGTCGACGACGCGCGCGAGCTGCGGGAAGCGCCGGGCGCCGTCTGGATCGCGACCAAGTCCTGGGCCACCGAGGACGCCGCCCGTGCGCTCCTCGCCTGCGCGGCCGTGCGCGACGCGCACGCGCCCATCGTGCTCGCCCAGAACGGCCTCGGCAACGCCGAGCGCTTCGCGGCGCACTTCCCGCGCAGCCGCGTCTTCAACGCACGCGTCATCACCGGCTTCCGCCGCGACACCCCCGCGCGCGTGACCGTCACGGTCCACGCCGACGACGTGCTGCTCGGCAGCCTGTTCGGCGCCGACACGGCGCCCCTCGAGCCGCTGGCGGCGGCGCTGCGCCGCGGCGGCCTGCCGGCGCGCACCACCCCCGACGTCGCCTCGGAGCTGTGGGGCAAGGTCCTGTACAACTGCGCGCTGAACCCCCTGGGCGCGATCCTGGGCGTCCCCTACGGAGAGCTGGCGCGCCGCCCGCAAACGCGCGCGCTGATGCAGGCGGTGGTCGCCGAGATCCTGGCGGTGATGCGGGCGGAGGGACCGGCTCCGCGCTGGGCCGACGCAGATGCCTACATGCGCCACCTTTACGGGACGCTGTTGCCGCCTACTGAGGACCACGAGTCCTCCATGCTCCAGGACGTGCGTGCCGGACGGCACACCGAGATCGACGCGCTCTGCGGCGAGATTGCCGCACGCGGCGCACGTGTCGGCCTGGCGACACCCGTGAACGCGGCGCTCGCCGTGCTGGTCCGCGCGCTCGAGGGGCGGTAGCGAGGGGCCCGTACCGCCTAACCCCGATGCCCCGGACGGTCGATCCACGGATGGGGAGGACCGCCTTGAGCCCTTCGGAGCCGGTACAGGCAGAAGCGATCCGCGCCAGCGCCTCGCCCGAGGACCAGCTGCGCCGCGGCATCGTGCTGCTCACCAGCGGACTGGGCGGCGTGCTGTGCCTGATCTTCTCCTTCCTCGAATCCACCAAGCTGAACTTCGACGCGGTGGAACGCTACGGGCTCCCGGCCGTGGGCGTCCTGTTCCTCGTCATGGCCGTGCTGGGCTGGCGCGGCCACACGCGCTGGACCGAGTGGAGCATCGTGATCTGTGGCAGCGCCCTGCTGCTCGAGCGCACGCGCCACGTGGTGAACGAGCCCAACCCGGACCTGGCGCGCGTCGTGAACGCCTACGAGATGCTGGCCTGGTTCCCCTGCCTCTACCTGTTCACGTTCCTGCTGTTCGAGAAGAAGCAGGCGCTCGTCTTCAGCCTGGTGATGGTCGCCGCCAGCGCGCTGATCGTGGGCGGCGGCGAGCTGGGCGGCGTCTCGAACGAGCTCTACCGCATCGACGCCCACGAGTTCTACGCCAGCCATCTCTTCTGCATCCTCTTCATCTACATGCTCTCGCGGCTGAAGGAGCGCTACGTCGCCACGCAGCGCGAGGCCAGCGCGCTGCGCACCTACGCGGAGACCGACTTCCTGACCGGCGTCGCGAACCGGCGCTCGCTCAGCGAGTCGCTGGAGCGCGAGATCCACCGCAGCGCGCGGACCGGGCGGTCGCTGGCCGTCATCCTGCTCGACGTCGACCGCTTCAAGGACGTGAACGACACGCTCGGCCACGACGAGGGCGATCGGGCGCTTCGCCGCATTGCGCTGGTCATGGATCGCAACCGCCGCCGCTCGGACCTGTTCGGCCGCTGGGGCGGCGAGGAGTTCCTGCTGGTGGCGCCGGAGCTCGACCTGGAGGGTGGTCGCGCGGCGGCCGAGCGCCTGCGCGCGATCATCGAGCAGAGCTCGCGGGGCTCCCGGGCCTCGATCACGGCCAGCTTCGGCGTGGCCGAGTACACGGCCGGCGACGACGTGGCGTCGCTGGTGCGGCGCGCCGACGAGGCGCTGATCGCGGCCAAGACCGGCGGCCGCAACCGGGTCGAGGCGAAGGCGGCGTAGCCGGCCCGCGGGCCGGGGGAGGGGGAGGTAGTGACACCTCCCATGCCACCATGCGATACTGCTCCGCCCGCGCGGAGGGCCCGTCCATGCGACCCGGAAGACTCGAGACGCGACTGGCCGAGGCCCGCGCGGTGGCGCGCATGCTGCCGGTGCTGGTCCGTGCGCGCCCCGGCTCCACCTGGAGCCTGTCGCGGCTGCTCCTCGAGCGCGCGGAACGCCAGCCCCACGACACGGCGCTGGCCTACGGCGACACGCGGCTGTCGTGGCGCGAGGTCGACGCGGCGGTCAACCGCAGCGCGCGCGCCCTCCAGCAGGCGGGCGTCGCCCCCGGCGACACGGTCGCGCTGCTGATGGACAACCGCCCCGAGTACGTCGTCACGGCGACGGCGCTCTCGCGCCTGCGGGCGATCGGCGCGCTCATCAACACCCACGTGGCCGGCAAGGCGCTCGCCCACGCCCTGCGCGTGGCGTCGGCGAGCCACGTGGTGGTGGGCAGCGAGCACGCCGAGAAGCTCGAGGCCGCGCTTCCCGAGGTCGAGGGACTCGACGCCGACCGCGTCTTCGAGCAGGCCGACCCGGAGGAGCCCGGCCGCGCGCCGCGCTTCGCCTCCTTCGACCTGCTGGGCGCCGCCCAGCCCTCGACCGCTCCGGCGGTCTCCGGTGCCAGCGCCGTCGGCAGCCGCGCCTTCTACATCTACACCTCCGGCACCACGGGCCTGCCCAAGGCGGCGATCATCTCGAGCCAGCGCATCCTCGCCGCCGCTGCCATGATGGGTCGCGGCATCTTCGAGCTGGCGCCGGGCGACGTCCACTACGTGACGCTCCCCCTCTACCACAGCGCCGGCTTCTTCGGCGGCTGGTGCTCGGCGCTCGCCACCGGCTGCTGCATGGCCTTCCGGCGCAGGTTCTCGGCGTCGCGCTTCTGGGACGACGTGCGCCGCTTCGAGGCCACGTCGTTCATCTACATCGGCGAGCTGTGCCGCTACCTGCTGAACGTGCCCGAGACGCCGGAGGACGGGAAGGGCCACCGGCTGCGCATCGCCGGCGGCAACGGCCTGCGCCCGGACATCTGGGAGCGCTTCCAGGAGCGCTTCGCCATTCCCCGGGTGCGCGAGTACTACGGCGCCACCGAGGGCACGCTGCCGCTGGTGAACTACGCGGGCGTGCCCGGCATGGTGGGACGGCTGCTGCCCGGCAACGTGATCGTGCGCTGCGACCTGGAGACCGGCGAGCTGCGCCGCAACGAAGCGGGCCGCTGCGAGGCGGTGGGCGTGGGCGAGACGGGTCTGCTGCTCGGGCGCATCGCCGGGTCGGCGAACTACGACGGCTACGTCGACGAGGCGGCCACCCGCAAGAAGATCGTGCAGGGGGCGTTCCGGCCGAGCGACCGCTACTTCGACACCGGCGACCTGCTGACCCTCCACGAGGACGCCTGGGTCTCCTTCGCCGACCGCGTCGGCGACACCTTCCGCTGGAAGGGCGAGAACGTGTCGACCAACGAGGTCGCCGAGATCCTGAACGGCGCGCCCGGCGTCGAGGAGACCAACGTCTACGGCGTGCGGGTGCCCGGGTCCGAAGGGCGCGCCGGCATGGCCAGCGTCCACGTCGGCGAGGCCTTCTCGACCGACGCCTTCGGCGCCTTCGTGGCCGGGAACCTGCCCGTCTACCAGCGTCCCTACTTCCTGCGCGTGCAGCGCGACATACGCATCACGGGCACCTTCAAGCACCAGAAGGTCGACTACCAGCGCGAGGGCTACGATCCTTCGAAGGTGTCCGACCCGCTCTACTGGCTCGACGGCGAGAAGTACGTGCCGCTCGACGCCGGGACCTACGAAGGCATCCAATCGGGCCGGATCCCCCTCCGCTAGCCCGCCACAGGAGACGACATGTCCGACGTGTATCGCATCTTCGGTGCCGAGGTCTCGCCCTACTCGGTGAAGACCCGCTCCTACTTCCGCTACAAGGGCATTCCCCACGAGTGGATCGTGCGCGGCCAGGCCGAGCAGGAGGAGTTCTCGAAGTACGCGAAGCTGCCGCTCGTCCCGTTGGTGGTGACGCCGGACGACCAGGGCATCCAGGACTCGACGCCCATCCTGGAGAAGATGGAGGCGCTGTTCCCCGAGCCGTCGATCCACCCCGACGACCCGGCGCTGGCCTTCCTGTCGGCGCTGGTCGAGGAGTTCGGCGACGAGTGGGGCAACAAGTGGATGTTCCACTACCGCTGGGCGCGCCCCGCCGACCAGACCTCGGCGGCGAAGCGCATCGCCGCGGGCATGATGCCGGGGCTCTCCGACGAGCAGTACGCGGGCATCGCCAAGGGCATCGTCGAGCGCATGGTGAACCGGGTCTGGTTCGTCGGGTCGAGCGAGCAGACCGCGCCCCAGATCGAGGAGTCGTTCCGGAACGGCGTGGCCCGGCTCGAGGCCCACCTGGCCGACCGCCCCTACCTGTTCGGCGCGCGGCCGGCCTTCGGCGACTTCGGCCTGTGGGGCCAGGTCTACAACGCCTGGACCGATCCGACGGCCGGCGGCATGCTCGAGGACGGCGCGCCGAACGTGGTGGCCTGGTGCCGGCGCATGCTCGAGCCCAAGGCGGAGGGCGACTTCGAGGCGTGGCCGGCGCTCGAGCCGACGATGCTGCCGTTCCTGAAGGAGCAGGTCGGCGCCCTCTTCCTGCCCTGGTCCGACGCCAACGCCCGGGCCCTCGAGGCGGGCGAGGAGGAGTTCAGCGTGGAGCTCGCCGGCCGCACCTGGACCCAGAAACCGCAGAAGTACCACGCCCGCTCGCTGGCGGCGATCCGCAAGCGCTACGCCGGCGTGGCCGACAAGACGGCCCTCGACCCGGTGCTCGAGGCGGCGGGCTGTCTCGGCTGGCTGCGTTGAGCGGGGACACCGCACCCGAACGGGCCCGGGGCCTGGCGAGCTCGTCGAACCCGCCGCGCCTGCTGCGGCTCGCCCAGTCGTTCCTGATGCGGCGCATGTTCGCGCCGGCGACGCGCGACGCGCGACGCGCCCGCGCCGAACGCAAGCGGCGGCGCGCCGGCGAGCCCCACCGCGTCCTCTACTTCCACCAGGTCGACGATCCCTACAGCCACCTGGCGGTGCAGACCCTCGAGCGGCTGCGGCGCGCCTACGACGTCGAGCTGGTGCCGACGCTCACCGCACGCGAGTCGGGCACCAACGCCCCCGAGCCCGAGCTGCTGGCGGCCTGGGCGCGCCGCGACGCCGCCGACGTGGCGCCCCACTACGGGCTCTCGTTCCCGGCGAACGCCGCGACGCCAGCGCCCGAGCAGGTGCGCCTCGCCGAGCGCGTGCTGGCGGCGTCGGATCCGCGCGACTTCGCCGAGCGCGCCGTGCTGGTGGGCGCCGCCCTGTGGTCCGACGACAAGGACGGCATGGCGCGGCTGGTCGCCGACCTGCCGCTGGCCGAGGAGTCGGAGGCCCGGCGCCTGGCCGAGGCCGGGCGCGAGCGACGCAGCAAGCTGGGTCACTACTCCGGTGGGACCTTCCACTACGCCGGCGAGTGGTACTGGGGCGTCGACCGGCTCTGCCACCTGGAGGCACGGCTCGCCGAGCTGGGCGCGCGTCGCGATGGTGCCGGAGCGGTGGCGCCGCGCCCGGCCATCGACGCCGGCGACGTGCGCGATGCCTCCTACCTCACCCTCGAGTTCTTCCCGTCGCTGCGCAGCCCCTACTCGGCCGTCGCCTTCGACACGACCGTGGAGCTGGCGAAGCGCACCGGCGTCACGCTGCGGCTGCGACCCGTGCTGCCCATGGTGATGCGCGGCGTGCCCGTCACGCTCACCAAGGGCCGCTACATCTTCAGCGACACGGTGCGCGAGGCGGAGCTGCTCGGCGTCCCCTTCGGCAACCTGGTCGACCCGATCGGCAAGCCGGTGGAGGACGGCTTCTCGCTGTTCCCCTGGGCGCGCGAGCGGGGAAAGGGAGCGGAGCTGCTGTCGTCGTTCATGCGGCGCTGCTTCACCGAAGCGGTGGACCCGACCACCCACGCCGGGCTGCGCCGCATCGTGGAGGGCGCGGGGCTCTCGTGGGAGGAGGCGCTGCCGGTGCTGGGCAACGACGACTGGCGCGACGAGCTGGAGCGCAACCGCCTGGCCATGCTCGACCTGGGGCTGTGGGGCGTGCCGAGCTTCCACCTGCGCGGACCCGACGGCGAGCCCGACTGGTCCGCCTGGGGACAGGACCGCCTGTGGCGGCTCGCCCAGGAGATCCGGCGGCGCGCCGCCCTGCGGCGTCAGCCCGGGGGCGACGCGTAGGGAAGCGGCTGGTCCGGCGGAAGACCCACCCACTCCTTCGCCTCGGTCTCCGAGAAGGTGACCCGCGCGCCGTGCAGCTCGAGCATGCGCACCAGGCGTTCCGCGCGGCGGTGCATCTCCGGGTCGTCCACCAGGATCGCCACGCGCCCGAACCCCACCCGCGGCTCGACCTCCGCCCGGTAGGCCTCCGCCTCGTCTCGCAACGACTGGCGCCCCAGCTCGATCGCGTGCCCGCGCACGTCGTGCAGCGCGGCGAGTCCGGGCCGGAACCGGGCGTTCCCGATCAGCTCCTGCCAGTGACGGGTGGCGCTGCCGTCGGAGACGTCCGCCATCCAGCGCACGACGTAGCAACCCCGGTCCGCAATGAAGTAGAGCTCGCGATCCACACGCCCTCCCCGGCGTGGTTCGTGCGCGGCTCCAGTCTGCCCGGCCCTGGACGGTCGGGCAACGGATTCAGGCGATGCGCCCGGGCACGAACGGGTGGCTGCTGGAAAGCCCGCCGTCGACCGCGATGGCCTGCCCGTTCACGTAGCTCGACTCGTCGCTGGCCAGGAACAGCGCCATGCGTGCGATCT
Source organism: Myxococcota bacterium (assembly GCA_050618055.1). Lineage (GTDB taxonomy): Bacteria > Myxococcota_A > UBA9160 > UBA9160 > SMWR01 > CALDCK01. Next base: position 10,656 of record JBNLVK010000133.1, on the reverse strand, counting down.
CCCCGGGCGCGCCGGCGCGCCGGGGGGGGTTGTGCTGGCCGATCTTGTCCTGCTTCCCGGCGGCGCGGGCCATGTCGAACATGGGCTTCGTCATGCCGGTCTCGATCAGGCCGGGGCAGATGGCGTTGACGCGCACGCCGGTGCCGGTCAGCTGGTTCGCGGCCGTCTGCACCAGGTTCACCACGCCGGCCTTGCTGGCGCTGTAGGGCGTGGGCCCGGCGCCGGAGCGCAGCCCCGCCACCGACGCGGTGCACAGGATCGAGCCGCCCCCGTGGTCGCGCATGTGGCGCGCGCCGTACTGGATGGCCAGGAAGGGACCGATCAGGTTCACCTCCAGCACGCGCCGGAAGTCGTCGACCGTGACGTCGAAGAGCGTGCCCATCTCGCCGGTGATGCCGGCGTTGGCGTAGACCACCTCGCAGCCGCCGAGATCGGCGACGCAGCTGCGCACCAGCTCGGCCACCGTCTTCTCGTCGGAGACGTCGGCGCCGGCAACGGCGCGCACGCGTCCGCCGCCGGCCTCGATGCGCGCGGCGGTCTCCTCGACGGCGTCGGAGAGATCCACCGCCAGCACCGACGCCCCCTCAGCGGCGAACAGCTCGGCGCTGGCGCGACCGATGCCGCTGGCGGCGCCGGTGACGATCGCGCGCTTGCCCTCGAGTCTCATGGAACCCGACCGCCTAGCCCTTGGCGATCCCGGCGCGCTCGCGCTGCTTCTTCAGCTCGAGCTTGGCGATCGTGCGGCGGTGCACCTCGTCCGGACCGTCGGCCAGCCGCAGCGTGCGCATGCCCGACCAGGTCTTGGCCAGGCCGAAGTCGCTGGTCACGCCGCCGCCGCCGTGGGCCTGGATGGCGTCGTCGATGATCTTCAGCGCCATGATGGGCGCCTTCACCTTGATCATGGCGATCTCGGCGCGGGCGACCTTGTTGCCGACCGTGTCCATCATGTAGGCGGCCTTCAGCGTCAGCAGCCGCGCGCACTCGATCTCGATGCGCGCGTCGGCGATCCGCTCCTCCCAGACCGAGTGCTCGTAGATCTTCTTGCCGAAGGCTTCGCGGGTCATCAGGCGCTCGCACATCTTCTCGAGCGCCCGCTCCGCCACGCCGATCACGCGCATGCAGTGGTGGATGCGGCCGGGCCCGAGGCGGCCCTGGGCGATCTCGAAGCCGCGTCCCTCGCCGAGCAGCATGTTGGCCGCCGGCACCCGCACGTCCTCGAACAGCACCTCGCCGTGGCCGTGGGGGGCGTCGTCGTAGCCGAAGACCGGCAGGAAGCGCTCGATGGTCACGCCGGGCGTGTCCCGCGGCACCACGATCATGCTCTGCTGGGCGTGCACGGGCGCGTCCGGGTTGCTGCGCCCCATGGTGATCAGCACCTCGCAGCGCTTGTCCAGGATGCCGGACGTCCACCACTTGCGGCCGTTGATCACGTACTCGTCGCCGTCGCGCTCGATGCGCGTCTGGATGTTGGTGGCGTCCGACGACGCCACCGCCGGCTCGGTCATGGCGAAGGCGGAGCGGATCTTCCCCTCGAGCAGCGGATCGAGCCACTGCTGCTTGATCTCCTCGCTGGCGTAGCGCTCCAGCGTCTCCATGTTGCCGGTGTCGGGCGCCGAGCAGTTGAAGACCTCCGGCGCGAAGCCGACTCGCCCCATCACCTCGCAGAGCGGCGCGTACTCGAGGTTGGTGAAGCCGGGCCCGCGGTCGCTGTGGGGCAGGAAGAGGTTCCACAGGCCCGCGGCCCGCGCCTTCTCCTTCAGCTCCTCCATCAAGGGAGGCGTGTCCCAGCGGTCTTCGAGCGCCTCGTGCTGGCGGTAGTACTCCTCCTCGTTCGGATAGATGTACTGGTCCATGAACGACTGGAGCTTCTCCAGGGCCAGCTTGGTCTTGTCGTTGTACTCGAATTCCATCGGGGTTCTCCTTATCCGGGGAAGAGGGCCTCGCAGCCGGTGCCGTCGAGGACCCGGTCGACGAAGGCGCGATCGTCGGACGCGAGGGCGGCGTGACCCTCGCGCAGCCACTGGAGGCACTTGCCCTGATAGGGGAATGGCTTCTGCACCCAGCGCGCGCCGTCGATCGTGCAGTCCACCTGCTCGGCGCCGCTGGCCAGCGCCGCGGCGTTGCCGAGCAGGAAGGGGGCGTAGACGCGGCCGATCTCGGAGAGCAGGCCCGCCAGCGTGTCGGGCAGGGCGTCGCGGTCGCACCAGTCGCCGTCCTCCACGCCGAGCCCGGACAGATCCTCCATCAGGTCCATCCAGGCGAGCACGCGCGGGTAGCGCTGGGTGACCGCCACCGGCGTGGGATCGAACCAGGCGAGCTGGGTGAGCTGTCCGTAGAGGCCGAAGTCGCCGGCGCCGGGCCGTCCGCCGAGCACGTAGGGCTGGTTGCCCAGGTGCGCCTCGAGGCAGGCCAGCAGGCGCTCGTAGCTGTCCTCGATGAAGGGTCCGGTGGTCGGGTTCGAGCCCACCACGCCGAGCCGGCCGATCTGGCGCTCGGCGAACACCTTCGAGAGCTTCGCGATCATCTCGTCCGGCGCGTTCACCGCGTTCCAGCGGGGCAGCACCTGGGCCGCCTTGTCGATGTCGGCCTGGAAGGCCCAGCGGTAGTGGAACATCGCCTTGGTGAGCCACTCGTCGGCGTAGTCCTCCACCAGCTTGTCGAGGAAGGCCAGGGCGGGATCGGCGGGGACCACCGAGCGCTCCGGGAACAGCGCCTCCAGGCGGCCGATCTGGAAGGTCGAGTCGATCATCGCCTCGGGCTCGCCGCCGGCCGGGTCGGGCAGCACCAGCACCGGGATCAGCGCCACCGGGACGTCGGGCACGCCCACGTCGTCCTTCGTGTTGCGAACCACGAAGTGGAAGGGGATGCGCCGGTAGCGCAGCAGGGCACGCATCTTCCGGGTGTACGGGGACCCCGGAGCGCCGACCAGGCGAAGGGGGGAATCGGCCATGGCTTCCTCCAGCGTGCGCCCGGCGATAGTGACAGGATTAGTGCCACTATGCAATACTCGCCCGAGGGGGGACGGGAGAGCCCAGTGAGCCGTGGACAGCGACAGCCGGGGGATCTGCAGGCGGTGGACGGGCGCGTCCGGCGCGGCGCCCAGAACCGCGGCCGCATCCTGGACGCCCTCTACGCGCTGGTCGGCGAGGGCGAGCTCCAGCCCACCGCCGAGCAGGTGGCCCGACGGGCCGGCGTGGGCGAGCGCACCGTGTTCCGCCACTTCGAGGACATGGAGACGCTCCACGCCGAGCTGTCGTCGCGGCTGCGGCGGGAGATCCAGCCGATCCTGGAGGAGCCCCCGACCACCGGGAGCCGCCAGGACCGGGTGCGCGGCTTCGTGGCCAGGCGCGCGCGGCTGTTCGAGTCGATCCTGCCCTACCACCGCTCGGCCTCGGTGCAGCGCCACCACTCCTCGTTCCTCCAGCGGGCCCACGCCGAGAACGTGCGCGCGCTGCGCGAGGACATGACCCGCGCCCTGGCGCCGGAGCTGGCGGGCGACGACGGCACCCGGCTCGACGCCCTGGAGCTGGTGGCGTCGATCGAGGCCTGGGACCGGCTGCGCAGCGAGCAGCGGCTGGGCCGCGACCGGGCCGCCCGGGTCATGGAGACCGCGCTGCTGGCCCTGCTCGCCGCCCTCTAGCGGCGGCGGCGCCTGCCTGGCTTGACCCCCCGCGCGCCGGCTGCTAATCAGAACCAGAACACTGATTCTGCTTCTGTCCAGGCCGCTCTGCGAGCGTGTTCTCATTCCGAGGCAACCCACCGACATGCCGACGAAATCCGCACCCGAGCTGCGATGGATCCGGCCGCCCCAGCAGGCCCGCAGCCAGGAGACGCTGGATCGGATCCTCGACGCGGCGGAGAGGCTGGTGACGGAGAAGGGCTTCGAGGACACGCCCGTCTCCGAGGTCGTCCAGCGGGCCGGGTCGTCGGTGGGCGCCTTCTACACCCGCTTCGAGGACAAGGACGCGCTGCTCCACGCCCTCTACGACCGCTACTACGAGCAGGCCCTCGCCACCGCGGACCACGCCCTCGATCCGCAGCGCTGGGACGGCGCCCCGGTCGACGCGATCGTGCCCACGGTGGTGGGCTTCCTGGTGGAGATCTACCGGGAGCAGGGCGGGCTCATCCGGGCCTTCGTCTCCCGCACCCAGAAGGACCCCACCTTCCGCGCCCGCCGCGAGCAGCTCTACCACCACGTGAGCGAGCGGCTGGCCGGGCTGCTGCTGGCCCGCCAGGCCGAGATCCACCACCCGCATCCGGACCGGGCCGCCGCCTTCGGCCTGAGCCTCGTCTTCAGCACGCTCGACAGCGTGCTGCTGTTCGGCGAGATGCGCTCGGGAGCCTTCGTCCTGTCGGACGAGGAGTTCGCCCGCGAGCTGTCTCGCGCCTACCTGGCCTACCTGGGCATCCCACGAAAGGACCGACCCGCATGACCGCACTCGACCAGTTCCATCCCCGCACCCACGAGAGCGTCGAGCAGTTCGACGTGCCCCAGAGCCTCTCCTACAACTGGGAGTACGACACCACGCGCCGGCGGCTCTCGCGCCTGTACGAGAACGCCAAGCGCGACCAGTGGAACGGGACCGAGCGCCTGGACTGGTCCGTCGACGTCGACCCGGAGAAGGGCCTGGTGCCCGACGCGGCCATCGGCATCTACGGCACCGAGATGTGGCAGAAGCTCGACGCCCGGGGCATCGAGAGGCTGCGCCACGAGATCGTGACCTGGCAGCTGTGCCAGTTCCTGCACGGCGAGCAGGGGGCGCTGCTGGCGACGTCGCAGATCGTGAACAGCGTGCCCTGGTACGAGGCCAAGATGTACGGCGCCACCCAGGTGATGGACGAGGCGCGCCACGTCGAGGTGTACCGCCGCTTCATCCTGGAGAAGCTGGGCAACGAGTACGAGGTGAACGCGGAGCTGAAGAAGCTCCTCGACCAGATCCTCACCGACTCGCGCTGGGACATGAAGTTCCTGGGCATGCAGATCATCGTCGAGGGCCTGGCGCTGGCCGCCTTCGGGACCATGCGCGACACCACCACCAACCCGCTGCTGCGCGAGCTGACCACCGGCGTGATGGAGGACGAGAGCCGTCACGTGGCCTTCGGCGTGCTGTCGCTGCGCGAGTACTGCCGGGACCTGCCCCAGAAGGAGAAGGACGAGCGGGAGGAGTTCGTCTACGAGGCCTGCGTGCTGATGCGCGACCGCATCCAGAGCCGCGAGGTCTGGGAGCGCGTGGGACTCGACGCCGACCAGTGCATCGAGCACGCCGAGAAGTCGGGCCTGGCCGTCCAGTTCCGGCACCGGCTGTTCTCGAAGATCGTGCCCAACGTGAAGAGCCTGGGCCTGCTCTCCGAGCGCCAGCGCGAGCGCTTCCACCAGCTCGACATCCTCCAGTACGAGAACGAGACCACCTCGGACGTCGACCACGACATCGCCTTCGAGCAACGCGTGCGCAGCGGAGAGGTGGCGGCGGCCTAGCGTCGCACCCGCTCGCGGGTCGGGGAGGGGACACCCCGGGTCGGGGGCCCGTGGTACGCTGGTTCTCCCCCGTTCAGGAGGGCTGGCGTGACCCTTCACGCGGCGCTCACCCGACACGTCAAGGAGGCGCCCGGCGGCCCGCAGGTCGCGGCGCTCTTCGATCTCGACCGCACGCTGCTGGCCGGCTTCTCGGCCAGCGCGTTCTTCCGGGAGCGCTTCGTCTCGGGACGCATGACGCCGCGGGAGCTGGGCGAGTCGCTGCTGGGCGCGCTGGGCTTCGCCCTGGGCCGCACCGGCTTCTCGGGGCTGATGTCGGCCACCAGCGCCGCCTACCGGGGCCTGGCCGAGTCGGTGATGCTGGAGCTGGGCGAAGAGGTCTTCGTCAAGCACCTGGCCACCGAGATCTTCCCGGAGAGCCGCGCCCTGGTGCGGGCCCACCAGCACGCCGGCCACACGGTGGCGATCGTGTCGTCGGCCACGCGCTACCAGGTCGAGCCGCTGGCCCGCGACCTGGGCATCGAGAACATCCTGTGCACCCAGCTCGAGGTGAAGGACGGCATCTTCACCGGCGACATCATCCACCCCACCTGCTACGGCGAGGGCAAGGCGATCGCCGCCCGCGAGCTGGCGGCGCTGCACGACCTCGACCTCGACCAGAGCTTCTTCTACACCGACAGCGCCGCCGACCTGCCGCTGCTGGAGGCCGTGGGCAACCCGCGGCCGCTGAACCCGGACCGCCGACTCACCATGGTGTCGGCCGAGCGCGGCTGGCCGATCCGCCGCTTCAAGAGCCGCGGCCGCCCCGGACCCATGGAGCTGGCGCGCACCGGCCTGGTGTACGGCAGCCTGGTGCCGTCGGTGCTGGGCGGCGTCGCGGCGGGCCTGATCAACGGATCGCGCCGCCAGGCCGTCAACCTGGTGACCACCGGCTTCGGCGAGCTGGGCCTGGCCGCCGCCGGCGTCGACCTGCACGTCGAGGGCGAGCAGCACCTGTGGTCGCATCGCCCGGCGGTCTTCATCTTCAACCACCAGAGCGCCTTCGACATGCTGCTGGTGATGAAGCTGATCCGCCGCGACGTGGTGGGCGTGGCCAAGAAGGAGATCCAGCGCAACCCGATCTTCGGTCCGCTGATGGCGGCGGCGGGCGTGGTGTTCATCGACCGCGCCAACCACCAGGCCGCCGTCGAGGCGCTGGCGCCGGCGGTCGACGCGCTGGATCGCGGCTTCTCCATCGCCATCGCGCCCGAGGGCACGCGCAGCCCGACGCCGCGGCTGGGCCGCTTCAAGAAGGGCGCCTTCCACATCGCCATGCAGGCGAAGGCGCCCATCGTGCCGATCGTGTTCCGCAACGCGCTCGACGCACTGCCCAAGGGCGGCAGCATCGTGCACCCGGCGACCATCGAGGCGCTGGTGCTGCCGCCGATCGACACGTCGGACTGGACGCGCGAGTTCCTCGACGACCACGTCGAGGCGATCCGCGAGCGCTACCGGATGGTGCTGGAAGAGGGATGAAACGCATGAAGCTGTCGGTCGCCGTGCTCGGTGCCGGATCCTGGGGAACGACGGTCGCCACGCTGGCGAGCCGCAACGCTCCGACCGTGCTGTGGTCGCGCCGCAGCGACGTGGCCGAGGCGATCAACCGCGAGCACCGCAACCCGCGCTACCTGTCGGACCACCGACTGCCCGAGGACCTGCGCGCCACCGACTCGCTGGAGGAGGCGGTCGCCGGCGCCGACGTGGTGGTGATGGGCGTCCCCTCCCACGGCTTCCGCGACACCCTCGAGGAGGTGAGCAAGCACATCCGCGCCTGGGTGCCGATCGTCTCGCTGGCCAAGGGCCTGGAGCAGGGCTCGCTGCTGCGCATGACCGAGGTGATCGGCGAGGTGCTGCCCGGCCACCGGGCCGGCGTGCTGACCGGTCCGAACCTGGCGCGCGAGATCATGAGCGGCTACGCCGCGGCCAGCGTCATCTCGCTCGACGACGAGGACGTCGCGCGCCAGCTCCAGGGCGTGTTCAACTCGGGACTCTTCCGCGTCTACACCAACCCGGACGTGGTGGGCTGCGAGATGGGCGGCGCGCTGAAGAACGTGATCGCCATCGCCACCGGCATGGGCGACGGCCTGGGCGTCGGCGACAACACGCGCTCCATGGTGATCACGCGGGGCCTGGCCGAGCTGTCGCGGCTGGGGGTCGCCATGGGCGGAAGCAAGGAGACCTTCTCGGGACTGGCCGGCATGGGCGACCTGATCGCCACCTGCACCAGCCGGCACAGCCGCAACCGGCACGTGGGCGAGCAGCTGGGTCGGGGCCGCACCACCCAGGAGATCGTCGAAGAGATGCACATGGTCGCCGAGGGCGTGAAGACCTGCCGCGTCGTGATGGAGCTCTCCGAGCGCTGGGGCATCGACCTGCCCATCGCCCGCGAGGTCCACGGCGTGGTGCACGAGGGCCACACCCCCATGCAGGCCTACCGCGGCCTGATCCGCACCAAGCCCGGCGACGAGGGCGATCCGGGCTAGGGAATGTCCCGCTCAGCCCGCGGGGGCCGGGCTCGTCTCCGGCGGGGCGCTGCGGGCGAAGAAGGCGCGCCACAGCGATCCGGCGACGACGAAGCCGAGCAGGGCGGAGACCAGGTTGGCCCAGGGCAGGTAGCCGGCGTCGGCGGGCGCGAGCTGCTGGAGCGCCATGTTCAGCCAGATGCACACCACCGCGGTGGTGCAGACGCCCCAGTAGTAGAAGCGCCGGGCGATGGCTTCGTCGGCCAGCCCGATCTTCGCGCGACGCTTCAGCATCGAGAAGTAGTGGAACGACTCGAGGGACGCCCAGCTGTAGACCACGATGCGCGCCCCGAGGCTCAGCCAGAACCAGCCTCCGCCCGCGCCGCGCGCCGACAGCATCTGGCCCGGCTGGAGGGTCAGGGCGATCCCGACGCCGCCGGCGAGCAGGCCGGCGGTGCACAGCGAGACGAGCACCAGCGCCCAGCCGCTGTCGGGGCGGAACACGCGCCACACGAACACGAAGAGCGCGATGTAGCCCAGGTGGCTGACGGCGGAGGAGAGCTGGTGGAGCCCGTGGCCCGTCGCGGCAGGAATGCCGGTGAAGAGCGCCGGCACGATCGCCAGCGCCGCACCCACGCCGCCGGCCAGCACCAGCGAGAGCCCCACGGTGGTCTCGGGCAGCTGGCGCGTGCGCGAGGCCAGCAGCAGGATGCGCCCGCCCACCACCAGGCTCGCCACCACGAACGCCGAAAGCCCGATCAGTCCTGCCAGTTCGATCATCGAACCGCACCCCCCCTGCGCGATCCCCCTTCATCGGCACGCAGCGGGCGGAACCTGACGTGGGCTACGGCGCGGACGGCCTCGACGCGTAGGACGACGACGCCGGCGCATGGTCGACGTAGATGGGCGACGACCAGGCGCGCTGCTGGGTCTCGTCCAGGCACTCGTCGCTCTCGGGGCTGCGGAAGTCGCCCCAGCAGGGCTTCATGTCCACGCAGTTCCCGGCGTCGTCGTACTCGCAGCGCAGGTTCGCCGCGTTCACGGCCAGCGTCGTCTCCTGGATCGCGCGCGCGTAGTACACCACGTCGCGTCGGCCCGCGGCGAAGTCCGGGTCCGCGAAGGCGGCGGTGCAGCCGGTCGGATCACCGTTGCAGGGGAACACGCGCCAGGGGTCGTCGATCAGCGCGTCCATGCGCTCGTCCGGATCGTCGCGCGGACGGATGCGCACCACCTCGATGCGGTCGATGCGGCGCCGCGTGTCCGACGGGTGGTAGCACTCGCCCCGACACAGGCGCTCGAGCTTCGCGGGCTCGAGCGCGTTGGTGCTGAAGTCGGGGCAGCCCGGCTTCTGCTCGAAGGATCCCACCGCGCGCACCTCGAACAGCGGTGTGGTCTCCATCGCCACCTCGCTGCCCATGGGCGCGCGTCCGTCGCGGCCCGGCGCGTTCAACAGGTCGAACCAGAGCAGGATGCGATCGCCGCTGGTCCCGTAGGTCTCCTTGCGCTGGAAGGCGTCCCAGACGCCGTCGCGGGTGCGCGCCTCGGCGTGCACCGCCACCAGACCGCCGGTCAGCCAGAAGGAGTTCTGCCGCTCGGTCTCCGTCGCGCGCATCGCCGCCAGGCCCGAGTCCATGCCCACGTCCACCGGCACCGACTCGGCGGCCGGCTCGGTGCGCGGGTTGAACGCGTCGTAGATGCGCTGGTCGACGGCGCCCGACTGGTCCGTCATGGAGGTGCGCGCGAACTCCTTGTAGCCGGTGCCGGGCCGGCCCGTGTGGACGTCGCTCGACGCGACGAAGCCGAAGCGGAAGCGGTCGGGCCCCTCGCCGAAGTTTCGCAGCGCCGCGATGTACTGCACCGCGTTCTTCGGCCGGTAGTTGAAGGCGGGCTGGAAGCAGTCGCGGCACTGCCCCGCGTCGAGCCAGTCCATGGCCGTCTCGCCGGGGACCGCGAGCCTCCCCTGGAGCCCGCCGTCCACGTAGTTCTGGCGTGCGTCGGCGGCGCGCCGGTCGCACTCCTCCGCCTCCTCACCGGTCTCCTCGCAGCGCGCGCGGACCAGCTCGCCGGCGCGCCAGCAGCTGGGCAGGTAGCCGGGCGACGGCGGCGGACACACCAGGCCGTTCGCGGTGGCGACCACCGGCCGGAAGCTCCGGTACTCCTCCGAGTTCCCGTGACCGGAGTAGACCTCGATCAGCGTCTGCCGGTCCGGATCGTGCTGGGCGGCGGTGAGCTGCTTGTCCCAGCTGGCGTCGGGCGGCGTGTAGATGCCCCAGGTCGTGCCGTGGGGGATGACGATGCTCTCGTGACCCCACTGGGCCAGCTTCTCGAACAGCTCGCCCGGCGTCTCGGCGCTCTCGCTGCAGTCCTCGGGAAGCTCGCGCACGTCCACCCCGGACGGACACGGCGGTGCGTCGGTGGTCTCGCGGGCGTAGGTGTCGAAGTCGTAGTACTCCTGACGGTTGCCGAAGTCGGCCAGCACCGGCAGCAGCCGCAGCCAGGCCGGGTTCTCGGCCATCAGCCGGCGCGTGGTGCCGCCCGAGTGGATCGGGCGCGTGGGCACCGCGTCCTCGGCGGTGTCGCGCAGGATCACGTTCTTGTGCCCCCAGTGGTCGGCGGCGGTGCGACCGATCTGGGTCCACTCCCAGCCGAGGAAGGCGATCACGTCCGGATCGCCGCCCTCGC
>JBNLVK010000132.1:0-8984 GCA_050618055.1 Myxococcota bacterium | reverse complement strand
CGCGCGTCCGGCGGCGACCGCGGCCCGCGCCGCCAGCGACAGGCCCGGCCCGCCGGCGACGCGCTTCTCGCCGGTCAGCACGCGGCGCAGGGCGTCGCCGTCCCAGACGTGGGGCCGGTCGGCGCCGGGCAGCCGGCACGGCTCGCGCACCGCGCCCACGGCGGCCACCACCAGGTCCGGCGCCAGCGCGCGCAGCGTGTCGGCGTCGGCCGCCACGCCCAGGCGCAGGTCGATGGGCAGCGTGCGCGTGCGTGCCTCCAGGTAGCGGAGCAGGCGCTCGTTCGGCTCGTAGGGCAGGGCGGCGAAGCGCAGCGTGCCGCCCAGGGCGCGGCCCTTCTCGAAGAGGGTCACCCGGTGTCCGCGCCGGGCGGCGACCCAGGCCGCCTCGAGACCGGCCGGACCCCCGCCCACCACCACCACGTGCTTCGGCCGGTCGGTGGGCGTGCGCAGCCGCTCGGCGTACTCGGCCTCGCGCGCCGCCAGCGGGTTCACCGAGCAGCGCACCGTGCGATCGAAGAACGGCTGGGCCACGCAGACGTAGCAGTAGACGCAGGGGCGCACCTCCCGCTCGCGATCGCCGGCCAGCTTCGCCGGCAGCTCCGGGTCGGCCAGCAGCTTGCGCCCCATGGCCACCAGGTCGACGCGTCCCTCGCGGATCAGCCGATCGCCGTGGGCGGGCTCGATGCGGCCGGCCGCGATCACCGGCACGCCCACGCGCGCCTTCACCGCCTCGGCGAAGGCGACGAAGCCCCCTTCCCGGTGGACGATCGGCGCCTCGGTGAAGCCGGCGCCCAGCGGGTTGGCGTAGGCGCTCACGTGGATGGCGTCGGCGCCGGCCTGCTCCAGCAGCTCGGCGGTGCGCACCGCGTCGGGCAGCTCGATGCCGCCGGGCGTGCCGAACTCGGTGGCGTCGATGCGGCACCAGACCGGGAAGTCGTCGCCGGCGGCGGCCTTGGCCGCGCGCAGCACCTCGCACAGCAGGCGCGCCCGGTTCTCGAGGGCGCCACCGTAGGCGTCGTCGCGGTGGTTCCAGGCCGGCGACAGGAACTCGGAGAAGATGTAGCCGTGGGCGCCGTGCAGCTCGACGGCGTCGAAGCCGGCGGCGCGGGCGCGGGCGGTCGCGTCGGCGAAGTCGCGGACCAGCTGGGCCAGGTCCTCGGCGGTGGCCTCGCGGATCTTCGGCGGACCGCCGCCGGCGGCCCGGGCCATCGCGCCGATCTCCTCGCGGGACAGGTCGAGGGGGCCGGAGGGTGCCATCGGCGCGTCCGGGATCGAGGGCATCAGCAGCTCGCGACCCTGTACGGTGTCGAGCCGGCCCACCTTGCCATGGTGCGCCAGCTGGATGGCGATCTTCGCGCCGTGGGCGTGCACGCCTTCGGTGAGCCGGCGCAGTCCGGGCAGGAAGGCGTCGTCGGAGACGCCGATCTCGTGGGCCGAGTTGGCGCCGCGCGGATAGGCGGCGGCGGTGTTCTCGGTGATGACGAGGCCCACGCCGCCGCGGGCACGCTCGGCGTAGTAGGCGACGGTCGGCTCGCGCACCATGCCGTCGGCCTCGACGATCTCCACCCCAATCGGCGCCATCGCGATGCGGTTGCGCAGGGCGAGCCCTCCGATGTCGACCGGGGAGAGCAGGTGGGGGTAGCGGGACATGGGCGGGCGCGTCCGTCCGGGGGCTCACGATCTCTCGGCGGCGGGCTTCAGCGTGGTCGCCAGGATGGCGAGTCCGACGGCCGCGGCCAGCACCGAGGCGCCCAGGATGCCCACCTTGGCCGCGTAGAGCACGTCGCCCTCGACGGCCAGGCTGGCGATGAAGAGCGCCATGGTGAAGCCGATGCCGGCCAGGAAGCCGATGCCCGCGATCGCCGGCCAGCCCACGTTCTGGGGCAGCCGCGCCAGACCCAGGCGCACCGCGACGAAGCAGAAGAGGACGATGCCCAGCGGCTTGCCCACCACCAGTCCGGCGCCGATGGCCAGCGCCACCGGGTCGGTCAGCGCCGACGCGGCGATCGGCACGCCCGCGTTGGCCAGGGCGAAGACCGGCATGATCAGGAAGCCCACCCAGGGGTGGAGGGCCGTCTCCAGGTACTCCAGGGGCGACACGATCTCCCGCGCGGCCCGGCGGAACTGCCCGACCTTTGCGGCGCGGTGGTCCGTCGCCTGCCACTCGTCGCCGCTCAGCACCGCCGACGCCTGCTCGGCCAGCCGGCCGAAGCTGGTCTCTTCGAGGTAGGCCCGGGCCGGCGTCATCAGGCCGAGGATCACGCCGGCGATGGTGGCGTGGACGCCCGACTCGTGGAAGCAGTACCAGATGATGCCGCCCAGCACCGTGAAGACGCCGATGTTGCGCACGCCCAGGCGCTGGAGCAGTCCGACCGTGGCGATGCCGGCCAGGCCCGCCGTCAGCGGACCGGCGTGGATGGCGTCGGTGTAGCCGAAGGCCACGACCAGGATCGCACCGATGTCGTCGGCGATGGCCAGCGAGAGGATCAGCACGCGCAGTCCGTGGGGCACGCGCGATCCCAGCACGGCCATGCAGCCCACCACGAAGGCGATGTCGGTGGCCATGGGAATGCCCCAGCCCGAGGCGCCGGGCTGGTCCCACTGGAGCGCCAGGTAGATGCCGGCCGGCACGAACATGCCGCCCAGGGCGCCCGCCAGGGGCAGCGCCGCGGCGCGCGGATCGCGCAGCTCGCCGATCACCAGCTCGCGCTTCACCTCCAGGCCGATCACGAAGAAGAAGACGGTCATCAGGCCGTCGTTGATCCAGTGCTGGAGCGAGTGGCGCATCTCGAAGTCGCCGAAGGCGAAGCCGACCGGCGTCTTCCAGAAGGCCAGGAAGTCGTCGCCGCCGCTGCCGTTCGCCAGCAAAACCGCCACCGCGGCGGCGGCCAGCAGCACGCCGCCGCTGGCGGCCTCGACGTGCAGGAAGCGGGCGAGCGGGGTGGTGATGCGGTGGATCGGCTCCCGGGGCAGCGGATCCATCCTAGTGGGGCGGCCACTGGCCCGGTCCCGGCGGCGGACCTTCGATGGGCTGCTTGAGCTCTTCCTCGGGTACGCCTTCGTGGAAGCGCCTGGCCAGCTCGGCCGGGTCGAACACCACGCCGATCGGGTTGCGCGCGAAGGTGCCGCCGGCGAGGAACGCCTCGATCTCCTCCGGCTTCTCGAACACGTCGATCTGGAGCTCCACCTGGTTGCGGTCCGGGTCCAGGTAGTAGAGCGAGAGCGTCGGCCCGTGGTGGATGGGGATCGCCGGCTCGAGCCCCCTGGCGGACAGGCGCTCCCAGGTGTGGATCAGGTCGCCCAGGCTGGCGTAGGTGAACGCCACGTGGTCGACGCCCCGCGCGTTCTCCGGGCGATCGACCAGACCGGGCACGGCCAGGATCGCCACCCGGTGGTGCTCGTCGTCGTAGGTCATGAAGCAGGCGAAGGGGTTCTCGAACCCGACCTCCGCCTGGAGCAGGTCCTTGTACCAGGCCACCATCTCGGGGAAGCGTTCGGGCGTGGTGCGGATGACCACGTGGGCCAGCTTGACGGGGGAGACGCGTCGGCTCATGGCGTCATCGTACCGCGTCCTCCGCGTCGTCGTCTGCGCTCTCCTCGCTTTCGTCCTTCCCGTCGTTCCCGTCGTCCGGCAGGTCCGCCTCGATCGCGAACTCGCCGTCCGCGCCGGACAGCACCCCCGGACCCTCGGGCATCTCCCGCGCCTCCGGCGGGTCGTAGTCCTGCCAGCCGGCGCAGGCCGCCAGCGGGACGCCGAGCAGGACGGCGAGCAGCGCGACGGCGACGTTCCGGCCCGCCATCAGAACTTCACCCGCACGCCGGCGGTGCCGACGGTCACGTCCTCGAAGTCGACCGCGCCGCGCCGGTCCGCGTCGATCCAGCGGAACTGGGAGTAGAGGTCGGCGCCCCAGCGATCGAAGTGCTGGACCACGGCGCCGCCCACGGCGACGCCGTCGTCGTCGCCGGTCGGCAGGTTCTCGGAGCGGGCGACGTCCACGGAGAAGGCCGTCGATCCGGTCTCGAACAGGCTGGCGAGCCAGCCGACCTTCGCGTAGAGGTTGCTGCCGTTGGCGTCGCGGCGTTCGTCCATGCCGCCGGACAGGGTGAGGTTCAGGCCCGTTGCTTCGTGCAGCACCGAGGCGGAGCCGGAGAGCCGGTAGTTCCGGGGGTCGCGGCTGCCGAAGTCGGCGATGCCGCCGGCGGCCGCCGCCTTGAAGCCGTGGCCCTGTCCCGCCCAGCGGATGGCGCCGTCGTAGCTCTCGTCGACGTTCGCGCCGCCCACCAGGTTCACCCCGAAGAAGCGGGGCGTCTCGTAGGCGATGCGGTTCTGCCTTCCCAGTCCGTCGAGGCTGCCGAACACGTTGCCGATGGTGACCGTCGACAGCGCGTCGGCCTGGTCGTCGAACAGCCGGATGGCGCTCACCAGGTCGGACCAGCTGGCGTAGGCGGCCACGGTCGTGCCGGACAGGTCGACCTCGGCGGTGCCGTCCGAGGCGGAGAAGCCCTTGCCGATCGAGAGCCGCCCGAAGGTCGCGCTCTCGATGAACACGTCGGTGATGCGCTGGTCGAAGAAGTCGCCGGCGTTCTGGTTCTCCTGGTCGACCTGGCCCGAGTTGTTCGGACTGATCGCCGCCTCGAGCCGGGCCCCCACGGTCACGTCCTCGTTCACGCGGCCGGTGCCGATGAAGCGGATGCGCGAGTTCGAGAGATTGTTGTCGACGTGGTAGGCGTCGGTGGAGTGGCCGTCGTCGAGCACGTTGATGGCGCGGTTCACCTGGCCGGAGACCGCGAGCCGCACGTCGCGGCTGCCGGAGGTGACCGTGTTCCCCGGGGTCTCCTCGCTCAGCAGGATGGTGCGACGCGAGCGCCGCATGCCGTCGACGCGCGCCGACAGGCGGGCCATCTCCTGCTCCTGCCGGGCCAGGCGCTGCCCCTGGTCGGCGATCAGCTTCTGCTGCTCGAGCACCAGGGCCTCGAGGCGGGCGACCAGGTCGTTGGCGGAGGCGTCCCGGGCCGGCAGGCCGGCTGCGGCCGCGAGGACGAGGGCGGTGAGGACGATCTTGATGTGCATGGTTCTCTCCTGATCCAGCGCTGCTAGTTCCGGTCCAGACTGCGGAAGTCGAAGACGGGCTCCCGTTCGATCCACCCTTCGAAGCGCCGGCGCATCTCGTCGCCGTGCTCCGACCACCAGGCGTAGTCGATGCGGATGGCCAGCTCGGACTGGGGCGCCGACGTCGGCAGCTGCGCCCGGTCCGTTTCGGAGACGAGCGGCTGGGCCGAGCGCCGCGCCGGCGCGTAGGGGATCTCGGCGGCCTGCCGGGCCAGCACCTCGGAGCGCGTCGCGTAGCGGATGAAGTCGAGGGCTTCGGCCGCCCGGTCGCTGCCGCGCGGGATCACCCAGGCGTCCGCGTTCCAGACCTGGCCGTCCCACAGGATCGCCAGGTCGGCGCCGCGCCGGTTGGCCGCGGCGACGCGTCCGTTCCAGGCCGAGCCCATGGCGACCCTGCCGGCGGCCACCAGCTCGGCCGCCGCGTCGCCGTCGGTCCACCACACGATCCGGTCACGGATGCGGTCGAGCCGGTCGAGCGCCCGCTCGAGCCCCTCCTCCGTCGCCAGCGTCGGGTACAGCCGGTCGCGGGGCACGCCGTCCGCCAGCAGCGCCCACTCCAGCGCCACCCGCGGATCGCGCCGCAGGCCCCGGTTGCCCGGGAAGCGGTCGGTGTCGAAGAAGTCGGCCAGGCGCGTCGGCGGGTCGTCGAAGGCGCCCCGGGCGTAGGCAACCACGGTGGCCGACACGTTGTGGCCGACGCTGCAGCGGCCGAGGGCGTCGGGGTAGAAGTCGTCCCGGGCCGGCGTGCCGTCCGCGCCGCGGGCCAGCGCGCCGGGGTCGATGGGCACGAAGAGTCCGTCGCGGCAGCCGCGTCGGGCCTCGGACAGGTTCACGTTCACCACGTCCCACACGACGTTCTCGCTTTGCACCTGCCGCGCCACCGGCGCCAGGCTGCCGTCGTGCTCGACGACGCGCACCCAGCGGCCGCTTTCGGCACGGTACGGGCGGACGACGGCACGCATCTGGCTGCGCATCAGTGCGCCGCCGAAGGTCGCCACGGCCAGCGGCGGCTGGTCGGCGGGTCCGCGCGCCGACGCCGGGGCCGGCGGGCCCAGCAGGCCGAACGCGGCGAGCAGGATCGTTGCGGGTCCGAAGACTTTCATGACTTCTCCTGATTCCAGAGGACGGATGCGTTGGTAGAATGCGAGGCATGCACAAGATTGCAGTCCTGCTGCTCACCGTCTCGCTCTTTTCCGTCCCCGCCTTCGCCGAGGAGGAGGTCGTCGAAGAACAGGAGCGCAACAAGCACCCGATCCTCTTCTACCTGCCGAACCGGGTCTTCGACGTGATGGACCTGGTGCGGGCGCGCGTGCGCATCGGGCCGGGCATCGGCGTGAGCGCGCGGGTGACGAAGCCGGTCAGCGTCACCGCCGGCTTCTACGCCAGCCTGTTCGCCGGCCTGCCTGGACCCCGCGGCGAGGCCAGCATCCCCTGGCCCGTCGGAGTGGAGAACTACGCCGGCGCCGACGTCAGCGTGTTCGGCTTCAGCACCGAGAGCTTCGGTCCCGAATACGGAATGGGCGAGGTCGGCGCGGGCGTGCAGGCCGCCCTGGTGGGCGTCGACGTGGGCGTCGACCCGATCGAGGTGCTCGACCTGCTGCTGGGCTTCGTCTTCATCGACCTGGCCGACGACGACTTCTAGGGCCCTTCAGCCCGCGAAGCGCCAGACCACGTAGCCGCCGTAGGCCGCGATCAGCCCCACGCCGTGCCAGCGGCCCAGGCTGGCGCCACCGGTGCGCGAGGCGACCAGCAGCACCGCCGAGAAGGCGGCCAGCGCCCCCAGGTCGCCCGCGCCGTGGGGCGACGGCACCTCGACGGAGCGGATCGTCGCGGTGGTGCCCAGGATGAACAGCAGGTTGAAGACGTTCGAGCCCACCACGTTGCCGACCGCCAGGCTGGTGCGGCCCTGGGAGGTGGCCACCAGGCTGGTGGCCAGCTCGGGCAGGCTGGTGCCCAGCGACACCAGGGTGAGCCCGATGACCACGCTGGGAACGCCCAGCGACTCGGCGATCGAGACCGCGTTGGTGACCGTGACCTGCGCGCCGACCATCAGCAGGGCCAGGCCGCAGAGCGCGAGCAGGACCGCGCTGCCCCCCCGCGACGTCTCGCCGCCCCCGGCCTGGGCCGCCGCGCCGGCGGCCACCGGGTCGGCGCGCCGCTTCGACACCACCTCGGCGACCGAGTAGTAGAGGAAGATCGAGAACAGGAGCAGCAGCAGCAGGCCGTCGGCGCGGTCGAAGCCGTCCGCCGGCGCGCCGTGGATGCGGTCGAGGCCCATCACGATCGTGCCGGCGGTGGCCAGCAGCATCATCGGGATCTCGCGCGAGACGATCACGCTCTCGACCACCAGCACCCGGGTCACGGCGCAGGCGCCGAGCACCAGGCCCACGTTGGCGATGTTCGACCCGATCACGTTGCCGAAGGCGATGTCCGAGTTGCCGCGCAGCGCGGCCAGCGTGTTCACCGCCAGCTCGGGGGCGCTGGTGCCGAACGCCACGACCGTCAGGCCGATGGCGACCTCCGACACCCCGAGCGTCGCCGCCAGCCGGGACGCACCGCTCACCAGCGCGCGCCCGCCGAAGATCAGCAGCCCCATGC
Source organism: Myxococcota bacterium (assembly GCA_050618055.1). GTDB lineage: Bacteria > Myxococcota_A > UBA9160 > UBA9160 > SMWR01 > CALDCK01. The sequence goes on along the minus strand of JBNLVK010000132.1, from coordinate 1,276 downwards.
CCAGGACCAGGAGCAGGGCCTCGAGCGCGAGGCCGGCCAAGCTAGAGCATCCCCGACAACAGCGTGGCGATGCCGAGGAAGCTGAAGAAGCCGGCCACGTCGGTCACGGTGGTGAGGATGATCGACGACGACTGGGCCGGATCCTGGCGCAGGGCCGTCAGCACCATCGGGATCGCCGCGCCCGACAGCCCGGCGATCGTCATCGACAGCACCATCGAGACGCCGATCACCAGGGCCAGGCCGGTCGAGCCGCTCCAGAAGTAGACCGCGACCGAGGTGGTGAGTGCCACGGCGACGCCGTTGCCCGCTCCGGCGAGCACCTCCTTCACGACCACCCGCAGCCACTGGCGCGTGCGGACCTCGCGCAGCGCCAGGCCGCGCATGGTGACGGCCAGCGCCTGGGCCCCGGTGTTGCCCGACTGCCCCGCCACCACCGGCAGCAGCACGGCCAGGGCGGTGAAGGCGGCGATGGTCTCCTCGAAGATCCCCACCACGGACGCGGCCAGGAAGGCGGTGAGCAGGTTGATCTGGAGCCAGGGCAGCCGCTTGCGCACGGCGAACAGCGGCGACGACAGCGCCCGCTCGTCGCGACCGGCGCCGACCATGGCGACGGCATCGGCTGCGGCGTCCTCCTGGGCGACGGTCAGCAGCTCGTCCTGGCGGAGCACGCCGAGCACGCGCCCGTCGTAGTCCACCACCGGCAGGCTCGAGCCCCGGCGCTCGGCGAGCTGCGCCATCACGTCGTCGCGGGAGGCGGTGGCCGAGACCGACGGCACCGGGCGCATCAGCGACTCGAGCAGCGTGTCCGACGGCGCGAGCACGATCTCCTGGAGGCTCACGCCCCCCAGCAGGTGGTCGTCCGGGTCGACGACGAAGACGTCCTGTACGCGGCGGCGACGGAAGCTGCGCATGCGACGGATCACGTCGCGCACCAGCGTGTCGGGACGGAAGGTGGTGATGCGCGGATCCATCAGGCCGCCGGCACAGTCGCGCGGGTAGGCGGCCAGGGCGCGCAGCTCCCCGGCCAGCGCCGGGTCGAGGGGAGCGAGGGCGGTCTCCTGCTGCTCCGGGTCGAGGCGCGCCACCAGGCCCGCCGCCCGGCCGGGCTCCAGGGCGCCGAGCACGCTGCGCAGCAGGGGCGCCTCGAACTCGGCCACCAGGCGGGCCGCCCGGTCCGGGGTGAGCCTGCGCATAACCCGGGCCGACCGCTCGGCGGGATGTCGCGCCAGCAGCGCCACCACCTCCTCGTCCTCGGCGGTCTCGAGCGTCCGCGCGG
>JBNLVK010000131.1:0-7748 GCA_050618055.1 Myxococcota bacterium | reverse complement strand
GCTACGTGCTCGTCACCGGCGCGACGGGCATGGGCAAGTCCACGACGCTCGCCACGATCATGAACGAGATCAACCTCACCAGGAAGGCGAAGCTCGTCACGATCGAGGACCCGATCGAGTTCGTGTTCAAGCCCGACAAGTCGATCATCACCCAGCGCGAGATCGGCACCGACACCGACGGCTTCCCGGACGCCCTGCACGCGGCCCTGCGCCAGGACCCGGATGTGATCATGGTGGGCGAGATGCGCGACCTCGAGACGGTCGACACCTCGCTCAAGGCGGCGGAGACCGGGCACATGGTCTTCTCGTCCATCCACACCAGCGACGTCGCCTCGACGGTGAACCGGCTGGTGTCGTTCTTCCCGTCGGAGGAGCACCACCAGGTGCGCAGCCGGCTGGCGGACAACCTGAAGGCGGTGGTGTCGCTGCGCCTGCTTCCCAACAAGAAGCAGACCGCGCGGGTGCCCGCCGTCGAGGTCATGCGGTCGACGCGCTCCATCCAGGAGTGCATCCGCGATCCCGCCAAGACCCAGGACCTCACCGACTTCATCGCCAAGGGCCGGCCCGAGAACATGCAGACCTTCGATCAGCATCTTCTCGACCTGCTCCGCGCAAACAAGATCTCCGTCGAGACGGCGATGGCCGCCGCCTCGAACCCCACCGACTTCAAGACCAAGCTGGCGCTGGAGGGTGGAGACCCCGACGCCTCCGCGGCCGTGGAGAAGGTGATCGGGCCGATGGAGATCGAGTCGGACGAGCGGTTCTGAGGGTGGCGCGGTGAGCGGCACGTTCTCCGGCGAATCGGCCGAACGGACCCAGCGACTGGCTGCGGCCCTGCGGGCGGCGGCGTCGCGTGCCGCCGAGATCGGTGAGGGCGGCGTCGCGCTGGTCTTCGCCACCGGCAGCGGATCGCCCATCGACCTGCGGCTGCGCGCCGCGTCCGGCTTCGCCACCGCCGACGACGCCCGCGAGGCGGCGACCAGCCTGCTGCCCCAGGTGCGCGAGGCCCTCTCCTCCGAGGAGCCGCGCCAGACCGACGGCGAGGCCCTGGGCGAGCGCGCCCGCGGCGGCCTGTGGATCCTGCCCATGCGCGAGGGCGAGTCGGTGCACGGCGCCCTGCTGGTCGGGGCTCCCAGCGAGTTCACGCCGGCCATGCACGAGGTCGCGGGACAGGTGTGCGAGTCGCTGTCGCTGCGCCTGGATCACGACCGCCTGGCGGCCGAGGCCGAGGCCCTGCGCACCCAGGCGATCGCGGGCAGCACCGAGGGCTTCGGCGAGGACAAGAGCGAGGAGGTGCTGAAGCTCTCCGAGGCGCTCTTCGCCCAGGACATCGAGCTGCTGCGCTCCAACGAGAAGCTGGGGAAGATCGAGCGGCTGAAGAACGACTACATCGAGAAGATGTCCCGCGAGCTGCGCACGCCGCTCAACAGCAACATCGAGACGATCATCTCGGTCATGACCACCGAGAACGACGGCATCTCCGAGTCGTCGAAGGCCGCCATGCGCACCGCCCTGGACGAGGGCACGTCCTTCCTGCGCACGCTCCAGAACATCCTCGACCTGTGGAAGATCAAGCAGGGCGAGCTGCCCGTCGAGATCCAGGACGTGAACTTCCGCGAGCTGGTCGACGAGGCGATCTTCAGCATCCAGGACGGCCTGGGCGACAAGGACCTGCGGATCGAGCCGAACCTCGCCGAGCCCTTCCCGCGCGTCCGCACCGACCTGGCCAAGGTCAGCCAGATCCTGTTCCTGCTGCTCGACAACGCCGCGAAGTTCACCAGCAGCGGCGAGATCGAGATCACCGGCGGCATCGAGGAGGGCCGGCTGGTCTGCTCGGTGCGCGACACCGGCGTCGGCATCTGCCCCGACGACCAGCAGTTCGTGTTCGACGAGTTCTTCCAGGTCGACGAGCCGTCGAGCCAGAAGTACCGCGGCGCCGGCCTGGGCCTGACCCTGGTGCGCGACCTGGTGGTCCTGCTCGAGGGCGAGGTGATGATCTCGAGCGACGTCGGGCGCGGAACGACGGTGACCTTCTCGGTCCCCGTCCAGTCCGCCTAGTCCGTCGGGTCCGCCGGGATCCGGGCGCTACTCCGCGCCCTCGCCCTCTTCCAGGTCCGGGTAGTCCGGCTTGATGTAGCCGGCCGCGATCTCGCGCAGCGCCACCACCACCTCCTTGTTCTCCTCGGAGGAGACCAGGGGGCGGGCGCCCTTCTTGAGCTGCTTGGTGCGGATGGAGGCCATCTGCACCAGATGGAAGCGGTTCGGCACCTTGTCGGTGCAGTCCTCGACCGTGATTCGCGCCATGTGCGGAGACCCCCGTGGGGAATGAGATGCGGCTGCCTAGGCTAGTCCAGCCGCGATCCGCCGGCCAGCAGGCCGGACCCCTGGCCGGATAGAAAGAAACCCCGGCCGGCAGAGCCGGCCGGGGTCTCTCCGATCCGAAGACCGATGGAATCAGGCGGTCAGGCCTTCTTCCGGCGCCGAGTGGCCTTCTTCTTCGTCGCCTTCTTGCGACGGGCCTTCTTTCGGGTCGCCTTCTTCTTGGTCGCCTTCTTCCGGCGAGCCTTCTTGCGCGTGGCCTTCTGGCGGGTCGCCTTCTTCTTGCGGCGAGCCTTCTTCTTCGTGGCCTTCTTCTTGGTCGCCTTCTTGCGGCGAGCCTTCTTGCGCGTGGCCTTCTTCTTCGTCGCCTTGCGGCGCGTGGCCTTCTTGCGCGTGGCCTTCTTCTTCGTGGCCTTCTTTCGTCGAGCTGCCATTCCTGGGTTACCCCCCTGTTCGTTTGCTCGAGCACCGACAGAATGCACATCCCCCGTCGATCCGGGCAGTTCCCTGCCCACGAGCGGCAAACACACCATCAGCGGTGGTGCTCACGCCCCCTATCGGAGGCCGGGATGTGCGACTTGAAGGCAATCTGCCCCCGTTCTTCAACAGAAACCGCAGCACTAGAGCAACTCTTGCGGATGAACCTAACCCCGTTTTTTCGGGCTCGTCAAGACACAACCACAAAAAAATCAAGGATCTGCGACGCACAACTGCGGGCGATGAATCGAATCGGGCCCGAACTCGCCTCGCCTTCGAAGCCCGAACGACGTGGTGCCGAGCGCCGGCTGGAGTTGACTTCGCAGCGCCGAACGACTACTCACTCCGCGCTGCAAGTCCCCGGGCTGCGTCGGGAATCGCACCACGCACCGCCCCGAGGGGCAGACCTCGACGCAGCCGGAACACGACCTGGAACGCGCGGGAGACTCGGTTGGGCAACGTCATCAAGAAGCGGCGCAAGAAGATGCGGAAGCACAAGAAGCGGAAGCTCCTTCGCCGCGCGCGGCACAAGCGGAAGAAGTAGCCCCGCTAGCCGCCGAGGGCGGTGAGCTCCGCCGGATCCGAGCCGATTCCCGCTCCGCGCATGACCCGCCCCACCCAGCGGTTCAGCGGGTTCTGGCGGCGCAGGAAGCCGAGCGGCGGGCGCCGCCGGACGCCCAGCGCGCGCACCTCGTCGAGGATCGGCCCGTTGTCCGGGTCGATCATCAGCCCGCGCCGCAGGTAGCGCACGGCCTCGGCCTTGAAGCCGAAGGCCAGGTGGAGCTTCGCCAGGTTGTGGTAGTGGACCGGGTTGAAGAACTCGTCCTTCGCCGCCTCACGGCACAGGGCCAGCGCGCGGTCGAGCCGTCGCTCGACCAGGCCGAGGGCCAGCCCGTAGTGCGAGGCGTAGACCGCGCTGCCCGGCTCGAGCCGGTGCGCCGATCGGAAGTGGGCGAGGGCCTCGGCGCCCCGGTCCGCCGAGAGCGCCTCGACGCCGCGCCGGTAGTGGTCTTCTGCGGTGTGCGTCGCGTCCATCGTCCCCTCCTGCAACGCAAGGCCCGTGCCGTGTGCAGCGGGTGCGCAGGGGACCGCGCAACACCGGTGCGCACCGGCGGGATCCGGCGCGGGCGGCGGACGCCGCCGCAGGGCGTCCGGGGCGCGATCTCGTACTCCGGGTTACCAGCTGGTAACCGGCGCGTCAGCGATCCAACAGCTCGGCCCGCTCGGCCCGCTCGAAGTCGCCGCGCAGCGCGGCGTAGTCCTCGGCGGTGAACGGCCGGTAGGCGGTGTCGCCGCGGCCCCGGTGGAACACCGGGTCGCCGACGCGCGCCGGGTCGAAGTGGACCTTCTTCAGGTTCCGCACCAGCACCTTCTGGGTCTGGGTGTACTCGAACTCGTCCACGATGCGGACGAAGTCGGGGAACCACTTGCGGTCCATGCTGCCGTGGGTCACCTGGTGCTCGCAGTAGTCGAAGAAGCCCTGGGGGTCGAAGGCGGCGCCCTCGCGCAGCTTGAGCGCCGCCATCACCCACTCGTCCGACACCGGGCACGGCACGCCGTAGGCGGCCGCCAGCACCACGTCCTCGTGCTCCGACAGCAGGCGCGCCACCTGGGCCGCCGAGAAGTTCTCGCCGTCCTTGCGGATCCAGTCATCGGTCCGGCCGTCGAAGTAGAGGAAGCGCCGGCCGTCCTGGACCAGCACGTGGCCCAGGTCGCCCGAGTGGTAGACCCCGGACCGGTACTTGCTCTCGTTGGCCTTGGCGTTGTCGAAGTAGCCCTGGAACAGCGCCGTATCCGGCGCCACCCGGCAGATCTCGCCCACCGCCTCGGCGTAGTTGGTGAGCTTGCCGTCCGCGTCCAGCTCCGCCGGCGGGCACTCCCGGTCGTTCTCGTCCAGGATCCTGACCGCGTCGTCGGTGATCTCGCCCACCGACCCGCGCGGATCCGTCTTCTTGCGGAAGGTGCTGATCGCCGCCTCGGTCGAGCCGTAGAGCTCGAACATGTCCTCGAGCCCCAGGTAGCGGATGAAGCGGTCGATGTCGGGCGGGGCCGCGCCGTTGCCCAGCGCGTAGCGCAGCCGGTTGTCCGGGTGACCGGCCACCTCGGCGACGATGCGCGCCTCGTCGCCGCCGTACTCCTTGTCGATGGCACCCAGGATGTAGTGGACCGGCTCGCCCACGTAGTTCCAGTAGGTGACGCCGTAGCGCAGCACGTCGGGCACGAACTGGCTGGCGCTGAAGCGCTCGCGCATGGCGATGGATCCGCCCACCTGGAAGGCCGGCTGGAAGCCCAGGAACATGGCGTTGCTGTGGAACAGCGGCATGCAGGCGTAGCCCACGTCGTCGGGCCCCAGCTCGATCAGGCTGGAGACCCGGATGCCGATGGCCAGCAGCTTCAGGTGGTTGTTGTTGATGCCCTTGGGCAGGCCGGTGGTGCCCGAGGTGTAGATCACCATCAGGTTCGTCTCGGGCTTCACATCCACCGCCGGCGTGTCGAGGCTCTCGCCCGGCTTGGCCTGCTCGTCCAGGCTGGCCAGCCAGTCGGCGGCGTCGATGGCGTCGGTGCCGCTGCGCCGGACGAAGACGTTCTCCGGCGCCACGTGCTCGAGCCGGTCCCGCACACGCTCGACCTCGGGCCAGAAGCGCTCGTCCACCACCAGCACCCGGGCCCGCGACTGGTTCAGCACGCCGGCCAGGGTGTCGCCGCGCAGGCCGGTGTTGACGCCGAACAGGGTGGTGCCGGCGTAGCCGCAGCCGGCGTAGAGCGACATCAGCTCCGGGTGGTTCTCCATCAGCATGGCCACGTGCCCGGGGCGGCGCTCGTCGATGGGTCCGAGCCGGCCCAGCAGGAAGTGGGCCGTGCGGACCGCCTCGTCGCGGAAGGCGCGGTAGGTCAGGCTGCGATCGCCCTGGCGCAGCACCAGGCGCTCGGCGACCTCCGGGTGCTCGGCGCGGGCGTCGAGCTGGGCGGGGAGCGTGAGGGGGGCTTCGATGACGGGGGTGAGGGACACGGGGGCTCTCCGGATCAGGCCCGCAACCCCGCGCGTCGCGGAGGAAAGTCCGTATCCCGGGGCGATCCCGGAAGTGGGGGGTGACGGGCGCCTAGTACTCGATGATCTCGAGGATGTAGCGCTTCTTCTCCTTGCCGCTCGCCGCGGCCATCAAGGTGCGGATGGCCGATGCGTGGGCGCCCCCCTTCCCGATCACCTTGCCCAGGTCCTCCTTGGCGACGCGGAGCTCCAGCACGTGGGCGTGCTCCCCGATCACCTCCTTGATCTGGACCTCTTCCGGCTTGTCCACCAGAGCCTGAACGATCGCCATGATGAGCGGCTTCATCGGCTCCTCCGCGTCCGCATCCACGGTTGCGACGGGTGCACGGTCACTCGGGTCGGTCGACTACCAGTCTACGCTTCCCGGCCCTGGAAAACGATGCGAAAGCGCACCTTTCAACCGAGTAGTTTCTGGCTCGCGCAACCCAGACGATAGCGCAGGCCGCAAGCGTCGAGCTGCCAGCGGGCCGGAGCGGGGCCAGCTCACCCCAGCGGGGCGACGAGCACCCAGGGGCCCCCCGCCGCCAGCGCGACGGCGATGCCCAGGCACAGCGCGGCCAGCAGGCCCCGGGTGAGCCGCAGCTCGGCCGGACGCTCCCCCGGCGGGGCAGCCGCCGCCGGCCAGGCCAGACCCGCCAGCACGGCGGCGGTCGAGGTGATGGCCGGGACCTCCAGCGACGAATCGACCAGGGCCAGCGGAGCGACGCAGAAGACGGCGCCGACCCCGCCCCAGGCGGCCAGCGAAGCGCGTCCCCGACGCAGCGGTCGCAGCGGCCGCAACGGCCGGATGCGCCGCAGCACGACGGCGGCCGACAGCAGCAGCACGGCCACGCGGGTCAGCTGGAGCTCGCCGTTCCAGCCGGCGGCGAAGTCCGCGGGCAGGAAGCCGGCCCGCGCCAGGCCCGCTCCGTCCGGGGCCTGGACCACCGGGGCGATCGAGACGAGGGCCAGGCCGGCCAGGGCTGCGGCGGCCGCGAAGCCCCGGCGCGACGGCAGACGCGACAGCGCCAGCAACGTGCCCGCCGCCACGGCGCCGGCGAACACGGCCACCCCGCTGCGGGTGGCCGCCAGGCCGGCGGCGCACAGGGTCACGATCGCGAACCAGGCGATGGTCCAGCGCGCGCTGCGGCCGTCCGGCGCGCAGAAGCAGAGCGCCGCCAGCCCCAGGATCACCGGCAGCACCAGGAAGCCGCCCAGGCGGTCCGGGGTGGCCAGCGGGAAGCTGGCCGCGCCGCCGGGCACGGTGAACCAGAGGGCCACGCCGGCCACGCAGGTCCCGCCGAGGCCCAGGCCCACGATCAGCCGCTCGCGCTCGCCCCGAGGCACGGCGGTGTGGGCCACCAGGAACAGGCACAGCGCCGACAGCAGGCCCGCGGCCGACAGCGCGCCCTCCCCCGGCGTCGGCGCCCAGCGGGCCTGGACGAAGGCCAGCACCACCCAGCCGATCACGACCCCGGCGGCGGGCCGCGACAGCGGTCGCAGCGACCGCTGCAGCAGCGCCAGCGCCGCCACGCCGCCGGCGGCCAGCGCCAGCAGCGCCCGCAGCCCGGGAGCGTCGCTCACGCCCAGCGCGACCGACGCGGACACCAGCGACAGGACCATCCAGTTCACGGCGCTCATCGGACCCGCTCAGCGTCGATAGGTGAGCGTCAGCATCAGCCGGTTCTGGTTCATGTTGTCGCCGCTGAAGGAGCCGGCGTTCTCCCAGAACCGGTACGCGAGCGACGCCTGGAAGTTGCGCGACAGCGCGCGCCGGACCTTGGCCTCGGCGCCGCCGAACAGGTTGTAGGACGGACTCGTGGAGTCGCTCTCGAGCTGCGCCCGGAAGCCGATCAGGCTGACGGCGGTCCGCTCGCCGAAGTACTTCTCCCCGCCCACGCGGCCCGTGGTGTCGACGAAGTCG
>JBNLVK010000130.1:0-12498 GCA_050618055.1 Myxococcota bacterium | reverse complement strand
CGAGCGTGCGCGCGAGCTCGCCGGTGCGCGTGGCGACCTTCTCCTCGAGGCTGCGGTTCATGTCGGCGAGGGTCTCGAGGGCGATGGCGTTCTGGAACGCGACCGCGCCCTGGTTCGCCAGGGTCTGGAGCAGGCGGCGGTCGTCACCGCCGTAGAAGCGACCGGAACGACGACGGCCCAGGGTGAGGAGCGCCACCAGGCGTCCGTCGACGCGGAAGGGCACCGCCAGTCCCCCGCCCTCCAGCTCGAGCGGCTCTTCCGGGAGGTCGCGCGACCAGACGCCGGCCGCGTCGAGGGCCGGGGGCGCACCGGCGTCCAGGACGCGCTCCAGCGCGCCGCCGGGACCGCGACGCACGTCGAGGGCCACGAACTCCGGCTCGAACGACTCGCGCAGCGGGCGCTCCAGCTCCTCGGCGATCACCGACAGGCTGCGCACCGAGGCGAGCTTGCTGCTGGTGGTCTCGATGAGGCGGCGGAAGTCGTAGGCGGAGCGGAAGAACAGGCGGTCCACCGTGTTCTGCACCCGGTCGCGCAGCGGCAGCAGCGCCACCACGATGATCGCGCCGGAGAGCATCCGCAGGGCGCCGGCGTCGTCGCTGCCGGGGAAGACGAAGTCGAGGCCGACGACGAGACCGACGTAGGCCGCGCCGACCAGCCCGGTGAGCAGCGCGTAGTTGAGCGTCCTGCGCAGGAAGATGTCGACGCCGAAGAGGTCCTGGCGGAGCACGGCGTAGGACAGCGAGATCGGGAAGAGCATGCCGCTGAAGCTCATCAGGTTCTCGGGCACGCGACCGCCGCTGGTGGCGGCCACCAGCATGATCCCGACCTGGGGCACCAGCGCCGCGACCGTGCCCAGCGCCACGACCTTCACCCGCTGTCGCGCGTCGAAGCTCGGCGGCCGCAGGAACGCGTGGACCTGACGCGCGATGAAGGCGAGCAGCGCCAGCGCGAAGGCGTTCACCGCGATCCGGTGCAGCAGCGCGTAGGCCGCCGGATCGTACAGGCTCACCTGCATGAAGGCGGCCAGCAGGAAGCCGCTGCCGTAGAGCGCCTGGACGATCCACGGCGCGCGCCCGAGCAGGCGGACCGGCTGGGGGAATACGAGCGCGTAGTGGAAGGCCGTGGCGTAGAGCAGGCACTCGAGGAACGCGTGGACCCGGAAGAAGCGATAGGGCCCGTAGAGGTCCGCGGCGGTGAGCGCGTACAGGCCCACGATCAGCAGGGAGAGCGAGGTGGCGTCGGCCACCCGATCGCTGCCGCGCAGGAAGCGGATCGCCAGGGCGATGCCGGCCAGGCCGATGCCGCAGAAGATCAGGGTCCCGTGCAGCAGGAAGTAGTCGGTGACGGTGAACGTCCTCGGAACGTCGTGCCACACGCTCGTGTGCCCGCCGCTGTGCAGCCGGTACTCGACCGGCTCGTCGCGGGGCAGGGCGTCGAGCAGGGCGGGGAGGTCCCGGGCTGCGCGCAGGGGCTCGCCGGCCACGCTCACCAGCTCCTGCTGGTAGATCGAGCCGCTGCGGGCCGCGGGCCAGTGCGCCAAACCCGCCGAGGCGACGACCCGGTTGTCCATCACCAGGAAGCCGGGGAAGGTGCGCCCGATCCAGGACAGGCTGCTGGCGCACACGACCGCGGCCACCGCCAGCGTGAAGGCCAGGCCCAGCACCAGGATCGGATCGCGAATCCGCCGCATTCCAGGGGACATCGGCTCGCTGCCTGCCGCACTCAAGGCCCGCCGGGGGCCCGCCGATGCCAGCCCCATGGCGAAGCCCTGCGTGTCCCGAGCGTCAGCTTCGGGCACGGCGGCGCGGGTCGTCGTGGCGGGGGCGCTCTACGCGGCCTGCTTCCCGCCGACTCCGTCCGGCGTCGGGCTCGTGCTGGCCTGGATCGCTCCCGCGCTGCTGTACCTGGTGCTGCGCGACCGGGGTCCCGGCGCGGCCGCGGCCCTCGCGGCGCTCTGGGCGGCGGTCGCCACCCTGTGCGTCGTGCGCTGGATCGTGCCGACGCTCCACGGTCACTACGAGTGGTCGCTGGCGGCGTCGCTGGGCTTCCTGGTCGGGCTGGCCGCCGTCTCGGCGGCGCCCTTCTTCGCCCTGGCCTTCGGGCTCGCGCGCCTGGGCGCCCGCGCACCGCTCTCGCCGGCCCTGTTCGCCGCCGCCTTCGTGGCCGCGGAGCTCCTGCGCGGTCAGCTGGGCCTCCAGTCGCCCTGGGCGCCGCTCGGCGCCAGCCAGGCGCCGGCCGAGCGCATCCGGCAGATCGCCGACCTCACCGGCGTCTACGGCGTGAGCGCCCTGGTCGCCTTCGTGAGCGCCGCACTCGCGGCGGCGCTCACCGGAAGGCGCGCGCGGCGCGGACGCGGCAGCCTCGCCGCCGCCGCCGTCGCGCTGCTCCTCGCGCTCCTCTACGGCCAGTGGCGCATCGATGCGCTGGACGCGCGGGCGCGCAGCGACGCGCCGGCGCTCGAGGTCGCCCTGGTGCAGGGAAACCTGGGCAGCGAGCTGCGCTGGCGGCGCAGCCAGTCCTCGCGGGTGCTGCGACGCTACGGCGGCCTGACCCGCGACGCGATCGCGGGCGTGGGCCCCGGCGCCTCGGAGCGCCCGCGACCGGACCTGGTCGTGTGGCCCGAGAACGCCATCCAGACGCCCGTCGACGATCCCACCTACGCGCGTCCGCTGTTTGCCCTGGCGCGCGGGGCGCCGCTGCTCTTCGGCGCGCCGCGGCCCGAGCGTGCGGGCGACCTCGCGGGAAGCTTCAACAGCGCGCACCTGATCCAGCGCGACGGCCACGTCTCCACCTACGACAAGCGAAGGCTCCTGCCCTTCGGCGAGACGCGGCCGCTGGGCGCCCTCCCCGGCCTCGGACCCCGCGGCGACCTCGACGCGGAGCAGTGGCTGGCGGGGCGGCAGCCCGGCGTGTTCGTCCTGGACGGCCGGCGGCTCGGCGTCCTGATCTGCCTGGAGGCGCTGTACCCGGAGCTCGCCCGGGACGCGGTGCGCGACGGCGCGGAGCTGCTCGTCAACCTGTCGAACGACGGCTGGTTCGCCGGCCCCGGCGGCCGGGAGCAGCACTTCGCGCAGTCCGTCTTCCGCGCGGTGGAGACGCGCAGGCCGCTGCTGCGGGCGACGCCCACCGGGATCAGCGCCGTCTTTTCGCCCGGCGGCGCGGTCGAGGCGCGCCTGCCCGAGGCGACGGCCGGCGTGCTGCGGGCGCGCGTCGCCTGGCCCTCGCTGCCGCCTTCCCTTTACGCGCAGACGGGCGACGTGTTCGCGATCGGCTGCGTGCTGGCCTGTGCGTTCCCCGCCGCGCGCCGTGCGGCGCTCGCGGCTCGCCGGCGCCCCGCTCACGTGCAGGACGCGCGCGGCTCCGAGAGCGACGGCCGGCGGCGGATCGCGTAGCCCACGGCCAGCGGGAACACGAACACGGTCCAGCCGACCAGGTTCTGCGGCGCCCGGCCGCCGGTCGCGGCCTCGGGAATGGTGAGCGCCACCGGCAGGAGCAGGGCGATCGCGGCCCCCGCCGCCAGCACGCCCAGCGCGGTGTGCGGCGCGACCCGCTTGGCCCGCGCATAGCGGACCCCGAGCCCGACGACGACCAGCACCAGCGCGCCGCCGCCGAGGGAGGTCGCGACCAGGTGGGCGCGCACGTAGCCGGACGGGTCGAAGAGCACGGCCTGGTAGTAGAGCGCCAGCGCGAGGGACACGGCGTAGCCGAAGCGCACTGCCTTGCGGGTCGCCGCGGCGCCGACGAGACGCGTGGGGAACTCGAGGGCCATCTGGAGGGCCGTGGCGAACAGCAGCGCCTCGCACAGCGCATGGGCGCGGAACAGCACGTGGGCCCCGTAGAGGTCCATGCCCGAGAGCCCCCAGAGCGCGCCGCAGGCCAGGAAGGGAGCGGCCGAGCGGGTCCCGTGGTCCAGCTCGCGCCGCGCGATCAGGAACAGGGCGAGGGCGCCCAGCAGGATCCCGTTCAACAGGTAGGTGCCGAAGAGCAGCACGGCGTCCGTGCCTTCGAAGCGCCGGATCGCGATGTCGCGCTCGATCTCGCCCTCGCCGCCGGCCAGCCGGTAGTGGAGCGTCGAGCCCTCGGGGCGCGTCGCCAGCCAGCCCCGCAGCTCCTCGGGTCCGTCGATGGAGCGACCCTCGATGGAGACCAGCGTGCGCTGGAAGATCTCGCCGTCGCGGGTCGCGGGCCAGCCGGGCAGACCCGCCGAGGCCACGACGCCGTTGCCCAGCACGAGGAAGCCGGCGAAGGGCTTGCCGATCCACTCGACGGCACTGGTGACGCCGATCAGCGTGAAGGCGATCAGCAGGGCGGCGACGCCGGCGAGGGTGCCTCGCGATCGGGTGGCCTGCGTGCGGAGATTGGGATTCGACATCGTCTGCTCACTGTTGGGAGGTTCGGGTTGACCAGTGGGCATGGTCTCGACCGCGGCCGGCCTAGTCGTCGTCCCGGTGGCGCTCCAGGAGGCGCGCGAGATCGGGAGAGAGCTGGCTCGCCACCAGCGGCGCGAGCAGGTCGAGCTCGAGCGGCCCGGACGTCTCGAAGGACAGCCAGCCCACGTCGACCTGGCGCTTGCCCGGGCTCAGGGGCTGGTCCTTCGAGCGGTCCAGCGGGTCGTTCGTGTCCCGCTCCGCACCCTGGATCGCGATGATCAGCGAGTCGTGGTCGACGTGGCGCGTGCCGTCGGGATGCAGGCCGTTCGCGTCGACCTCGTGGCTTCCGCCCGGCGCGTGGGCGTCGGCGTAGGTGTGGAACTCGTGGCGCCAGTAGGTGAAGACGCTGCTCGCCTCGTCGGCGTTGCTGGGCCGCATCGACTTGGGCACGTACCAGGTGTGGTGCAGCCCGGCGTCGCTCTCGACGCTCCAGCCGTAGTAGCTGCCCCACTGGCGCTCGGTGGCATCGGTCACTTCCAGCGTGAAGAGCGTCAGGTCGACGCCGTCCGCGTTGTAGATGACCACGTCGTCGTGCTCGAAGTGCAGCGGAAGCTCGTGGAGCGCGAAGGTGAACTGCATGGCGTCCTTCACGTCCGAGACGTCGAGGGCCAGGTAGAGCGTGCCGTCCGCGCCGATCGCGGCCTCGTAGTCCCACGCCGCGAACAGACCGCTCCGCTCCTCGACGTGGCGTGCCGGCGGCAGGGCGGTGAAGAGGCTGTCCGGGTAGGTGTGGTCGATGCCGGGTCCGATCACCTTGATCTCGACCGGGCCGGGACCGACGGTGGACGGAAGGGCGACCTCGAGGCGGTCGTCGTGCTGCGCCACGACCGTCACGTCGGCGCTGCCGAAGTCCACCTTGTAGGGCTCGCCCACCTGGAGAGCGAAGCCGTCGGCGGTGAGGGTGAGGACGCGCCCGGGCGAACCGAACGGAGGCATCACCTGGGCCCAGTCCGGCGGCGGATGGTCGCAGCCGCAGCCGGCCCAGGTGGGGGTCGGTGCGAGCAGCAGTACCGCGGCCAGGACGCCGAGGGTCGAGAGGTGGGTCAGATGGGACATGGGATCGCTCCTGCTGGGGCCGGCTTGCTCGTGCGCGGCCTCGGCCCCCTGTTGGAGCAAGTCGTGTGCCAGCCGGAATGCCGACCAGAAATCCAGCAAAATCAATGGGTTGGCGATTCGGCCCCCGAAACCCGGGGAACGCCCCGTGGTGTCGCCCGGCGGCAGGCCGCGCGCAGCTCCCGGCCCGAGCTGCTGCTCGCGCTTGGGGAACCCCGGCCGGAACCGCAGCTACGGGGGGAAGCTCCGGTTACGCCTTGCCCGGCGCGGAGATTCCGAGCCGCCGCATCATCTTCGTGAGGCCCGGACGCGAGAGCCCCAGGGCGCGGGCGGCCTGCGTACGGTTGCCGCCGAAATGCGCGAGCGCCTCGATCACCGCGGCGCTCTGCACCTCCTCCACGCGCTCGCGCAGCGTGCGGAAGCCGGTGTCGTCGGGACGCTCGATGCCGGATGGCTCGATCCCGGACGGGGGGAAGGCGGGCACCGGATCGGCGCTCGCCTGCATGTGCGCGGCCGTCACCACCGAGTCGGGCATCGCCAGCGCGATGCCGCGCTCCACGATCCCGCGAAGCTCCCGCACGTTGCCCGGCAGGTCCAGTCCGCCCAGCGCGTCGAGGAAGTCGTCGGCGAGCTCCACCGGCGTGCCCTGGGCTCGCGCGCACTCCGACGCGAAGTGCCGCGCCAGGGTCCGGATGTCCTCGCGATGCTCGCGCAACGGTGGGACGTGCAGCACGATCGTGTTGATCCGGTAGTAGAGGTCCTGGCGGAACTCCCGCTCCTTCACCATCGACTCGATGTCGCGATGGGTCGCCGAGACCAGGCGCACGGAGACCGGTCGGGTCCGGGAGTCGCCCACGCGGCGGACCTCGCTGGTCTCGAGCACCCGCAGCAACGACACCTGGAGCGCGGGAGAGGTGTCGCCGATCTCGTCGAGGAAGAGCGTCCCGCCGTTCGCCTGCTCGAACAGGCCCGGCTTGTCCGCGTTCGCCCCGGTGAAGGCGCCCCGCACGTGCCCGAAGAGCTCCGACTCCAGCAGCGACTCGGGAAGCGCCCCGCAGTTGATCGCGACGAAGGGCCGGTCCGCGCGGGGGCTGCCTTCGTGGAGGCTGCGCGCCACGAGCTCCTTGCCGGTTCCCGTCTCGCCGAGGATCAGCACCGGGAACCGGGCGTGGGCGACGCGGGCGGCGCGCGCCCGCAGCTCGCGGATCGCCCGGCTCTCGCCGATCAGCGGGCTCCGCGGCACGTCGTCGCGGCGCACCAGCTCGAGCACCGAGCGCACCGTCGCCCGAACCTCGTCGGGGCTGCACGGCTTGTTCAGGTAGGCGTGGATGCGTCCCTCGTTGATCGCGGTGATCGTCTCCGGAATCTCGGAGTAGGCCGTGAGCAGCACGCGTCCGATGCGGATGCCGCGCGCCGCGATCCGCCCCAGCAGCTCGAGGCCGTCCATCCCCGGCATGCGGTGGTCGGAGATGACCAGGTCGAAGTGACCCGACCGGGCCTTCTCCCAGGCCTCGTCGCCCGAGCCCGCCCGCTCGACCTCCGCCAAACGGCGCAGCGCGAGCGCTACCAGGTCGACGGCCTGGGGCTCGTCGTCGACCACCAGGATGCGGGGCTTCGGGGGCATCCCCTGTCTATCGACGCGACCCGGACGCACGTTGAGGCGGCGCGGCACGGCCGCGCGGGCGGCAATCGATGCGCAACTCGGAGCACGAGTTGGTCGGGGTGGTGGGATTCGAACCCACGACGCTGACCCCCCAAAGATCAGGCTCTGGCCGCTGAGCTACACCCCGACCGGCGGAACCCACGGCTCCCCGGGGAATCCAAGGGGCAAGAGTAACACCGGCGCCCGCAGACGCGTTCCCACGGTACTCGCGGGTATCCACCCCGGGCTGCGCACCAGAAAGTGACGCAGGTCACGGATGCAGGGGGGTATCCTCTGGGAGCGTCTTGGGGTGAGACGCACCGCAGCGGCGGTGGGGACGGTCCGCAGGGACCGAGGGGAGCCGATGCGAAGCGCGCGTTCCATTCTTCACGCGTCCGTCGTCCGCGAGCCGGACGGGCGGGTTCCTTGCGAGGGCCTCGGAGCCCGGACGCTGGCCCTGCGGCCGAGCGTGCGGCGCCGGGTGCGTCGTCGCCTGCTCGATCCGTTCGTCGGTGCCGACCCGCTGCTCTGGCGCAACACCACCCGCGGACTGCGCCTGTTCGTGCGCGCCGCCTTTTCGGGGCTCGAGCCCAAGCGCCTGCCCGAGCGCGCCGACGACCACCTGGTGAGCGCGCTGTTCGTGTTCGGCGCCATCGACGCCGCGTCCGAGTGGACCCACCTGCCCCCGCGCGCACGCCGCCGCCTGGAGCTGGGCTTCCTGCGCCGGGCCTACGGCGTGCGCCGGCTGCGCGCCTACCACGTACACCGGCACGTCCGCACCCACGCGCAGACCTCCCACGGCCGCGCCGCCATGCGCGAAGGCCGCAGCGCCCTGTGCGGCTGGTTCAAGGGCGAGGATCCGGCGCCGCGCCTGCGCGCCTGGATCGAGCGCATGCCGGCCGAGCACCTGGACGTGCCGCGGCCGCGTCCGACCCACGTGCACCGGCCCCCGCGACGCCCCGCCGCGGTCGCCCGCTAGCGCGTCGCGTTCAGACCGCGACCGGCGAGAACACCTTCTCCTCGAGCCAGGCGATCATCTCGCGCAGGGCCTCGGGCCGGATCTCGTGGCCCATGGCGTACTCGCGGAAGGTGGTGGGGACGCCCAGCGCGAGCAGCGCGTCGCGCGACGCGTAGGCCCGGTCGATGCCGATCATCGGGTCGTCGCTGCCGTGGACGACCAGCGCCGGCAGCGCCTCGTGGTCCGGCGTGCGCTCGACCCCCGCCAGCAGCTGCTGGGGCAGCCAGGACGACATGGCGAGCAGGCCCGCGTAGCGGGCCGGATCGCGCAGGGCGAGCAGATAGGCCATGAAGCCGCCCTGGCTGAAGCCGGCCATTACCACCTTGTGCGGATCGACCGGGTAGCGCTCGAAGGCCTGGTCGCGGAAGCGCAGCACCTGGTCGAGCGCCGCCTCGATGGCCTGCGGATCGGGCGGTCCGCCCTGGGTGAGCGGAAACCAGCCGTAGCCCACCTGCCCGGGACCCGCCTGGAAGGCCAGCGGTCCCTGGGGACACACCACCAGCGCGCGGCCGCCGTGCAGGATGGGCGCCAGCCCGATCAGGTCGTGGGCGCTGGCCCCCCAGCCGTGGAGCAGCAGCACCGTCGGATGGGGACCGTCGCCGTCGGGAACGTGGGCCGTGTAGAGGAGCTCCATGGGCCGCGGAGCATAGCGGTCCCGCCGCCGGACGGGCTCAGTACGCGACCGTGAACTCGAGCCAGTAGCGCCAGCCGTCGTTCAGCGTCCGGGTCTTGCTCTCGAAGAGCGCGCCCTTGGTGAGCACCGACACCCAGCGGTTGATCGGGCGCGACAGCACGAAGTCGTACTCTTCGCCCAGCACCGTGCCGCCGTCGTCGCTCCAGAAGTGGTGGTAGACGAGCCGGCCCGAGAGCTTCCACGGCAGCTTCGGGGCCAGGTAGACGTAGAAGTCCTGGAGGCCCGCCGGACCGCCGTTGTTCACGAAGACGTCGGCGAAGCCGTTGAACTTGTGGGCGGTGGCGAGCGGCGTGACGAAGCGCGCGTTCCCCCCGTCGCTGCCCAGCAGCTCGTAGCCCAGGCCGAAGGTGCCCAGCGGCGCGAAGCCCAGGCTGCCGTCGGCGGCCACGTAGTCGGCCCGGTAGTTCACCGGGTTCTGCCCCGTGTCCTCCTGGTAGGCGTAGGACCCGGCGTAGGCGACCTTCCAGTCCTCGGAGAGCTTCGTCGCGCCGTGGGCGCGCAGGCCCCAGCTGTTGGCGGAGTTGCCCGGCGAGTCGCTCTTGAAGTCGAGCAGATAGGCGAAGGCGGTCACCGCCAGCGGCTCGAAGCCGGTCCAGGTGACGTTCAGCAGGTGGGAGTCGGAGCTCCAGTCGCGGTTGGCCGCCGGACCCTTGTTGCCGAAGATGCGGTGGATCTTGCGCAGGTAGCCGTAGCTGGCGACGAGGCCTTCCAGGCCCAGGCTGGTGCGGCCCAGGGCCGCGTCGTAGGTCTGCTCGTTCTGCCGCCAGCCCACGTTGCCGACGAAGCGGGCGTCGTCCAGGATGATGCGCTGGCGCCCCGCGATGGCCGATACGCCCAGGAAGTCCTGGTTCTCGTACTTCAGGAACAGCTGGTTCAGGTCGGTCTTGCGCGGGTCGGCGACGGGGGTCAGGCCCTCGCGGTTCGGGACGGTGACCACGTCCCAGTAGGCGCCGTTGTCCCAGGACCAGCTGCTCTCGAGCTCGGCGTAGCCCGACAGGCCGAACCAGGGCTCGTTGCCGATGCCGGCGCGCAGCCGCGAGGTGAACGCGCGCGACAGGTCGGTCGGACCCTCGAAGTTCGCCAGCTCCATGCGGTTGCGCAGGTCGAGCGACACCTCGTACCAGTCGTTGTCGAGGAAGCGCTCCCAGTCCGCCGGCTCTGCCGTTTCCGCCGGCTCCGCATGCGACGGAGCCCCCAGCAGCAGCAGGAGCCCCACCGCCCCGATCCAGCGTCTCACGTCGATCTCCCCTTCTCCGCTAGCAGCGCTTCCACGTTCGCACCGGGCGGTGCAGCGCGCCACGGGGAGGGGCTAGCCGTCGTCGAGCCGGCGAAGCAGCGACTGCCGGGTCTCGAAGCGGGCGATGGCCACGTCGAGCACCGCGCCCACACGCTCGCGCCGGGCGACGACGTACGCCGACACGCCCGCCTGGACGGCGACGCGGGTCGAGGCGACGTCGCTCTCGTCGGCGAACACGATCACCGGCCGTGCCTGACGATCGCAGAGCCGCGCCAGCTCGCCGAGCACGCCCGGGTCGGGACGCTCCAGGTCGAACACGATCAGGTCCGGCGCCAGCGCGCCCGGATCGATGCCGCCGTCGGCCGCGATCACCCGGCAGCCTGCGGCCTGGAGGCTGCGGCGCAGGTCGGGAACGCTCCGCGCGCGCCGCTCGATCAGCAGGACCCGGAGCAGCTCGGACCGCCTCGCATCGTCCATCGCCACCTCCGGGGAGCAAGCGCCGTGCCACGCCACGGCGTACGCCGGGCGGCCACGGCCCGCAGCGCCCGGCGGCCTGCCCAAGGGGTGGGCAGGGACGCCCACTCGCTGTGCGTCGGCGCGTGCGCCCGTGTGCTATCCCCTCTGCCCCATGGCAGGCAGGAGCCTTCTCGACAAGGTCTGGGACGCCCACACGGTGCGCGAGCTGCCGGGCGGCCAGACCCAGCTCTTCATCGGGCTGCACCTGATCCACGAGGTCACGAGCCCGCAGGCGTTCGCCATGCTGCGGGAGATGGGGGTCTCCGTCCGCTACCCGCAGCGCACCTTCGCGACGGTCGACCACATCATCCCCACCCACGACCAGGCGCGCCCGCTGAAGGACGCGCTGGCCGAGGAGATGCTGGTCGCGCTCGAGCGCAACACCGCCGAGGCGGGCATCCGCCTCTACGACCTGGCGAGCGGCCAGCAGGGCATCGTGCACGTGATCGGTCCGGAGATGGGCCTCACCCAGCCCGGCATGACCATCGCCTGCGGCGACAGCCACACCAGCACCCACGGCGCCTTCGGCGCGGTGGCCTTCGGCATCGGCACCTCGCAGGTGCGCGACGTGCTGGCCACCCAGTGCCTGAACCTGGCGCGCCCCCGGGTCCGCCGCATCGACGTGACCGGCAAGCTCGCCGGCGGCGTCTACGCCAAGGACGTGATCCTGGCGATCATCCGCCGCCTCGGCGTGAAGGGCGGCGTGGGCTACGCCTACGAGTACGCCGGCCCGGTGCTCGACGCCATGTCCATGGAAGAGCGCCTCACGGTCTGCAACATGTCGATCGAGGGCGGAGCGCGCTGCGGCTACGTCAACCCGGACGACACCACCATCGAGTACCTGCGCGGCCGCGAGTTCTCGCCCACCGGCGACGCCTGGACGAAGGCCGAGGCCTGGTGGCGCCAGACGGCCAGCGACGCCGACGCGCGCTACGACGACCGGGTGGAGCTCGTCGGCGGGGAGATCGCGCCGTCGGTGACCTGGGGCATCAACCCGGGCCAGAACATCGGCGTCGACGAGACCCTGCCGCGGCCGGCCGACGCCCCCGCGGACGAGCGCGCCTCGCTGGAGGAGGCCTACCAGTACATGGGCCTCGCGCCCGGCGAGAAGCTGCTGGGCACGAAGATCGACGTGGCCTTCATCGGATCGTGCACGAACGGACGCATCTCCGACCTGCGCGAGGCGGCCCGGGTGGCGAAGACCGGCAGGGTCGCCGCCGGTGTGAAGGCGCTGGTGGTGCCCGGCTCGATGGCGGTGGCCCGCCAGGCCGAGGAGGAGGGCCTGCCCGAGGTCTTCCGCGCCGCCGGCTTCCAGTGGCGCGAGGCCGGCTGCTCCATGTGCCTGGCCATGAACCCGGACAAGCTGGTGGGACGCGAGATGTGCGCGTCTTCCAGCAACCGGAACTTCAAGGGGCGGCAGGGATCGCCCCAGGGCCGCACCCTGCTGATGTCGCCGGCCATGGTCGCCGCGGCCGCCCTCGAGGGCGCCGTCGCCGACGTGCGGGAGGTGCTCTAGATGGATCGCATCGAGCGCGTCACCGGAACCGCCTGCGTGCTGCGCGGGGACGACATCGACACGGACCGGATCATTCCGGCACGCTTCCTGCGCTGTGTGACCTTCGACGGCCTCGGCGAGCACGCCTTCGAGGACGACCGGGAGCAGGCCAAGGGCGACCACCCGCTCGATGCGGAGCGCTTCCTTGGAGCGAGCATCCTGGTGGTCGGACGCAACTTCGGCTGCGGATCCTCCCGCGAGCACGCGCCCCAGTCGCTCATGCGCCGCGGCTTCCGGGCCTTCGTGGGCGGCTCCTTCGCCGAGATCTTCTTCGGCAACTGCACCGCGCTGGGGCTGCCCTGCGTGACCCTCGACGAGGGCGACCTGGCGAAGCTGATGGACAGCGTCGAGGC
>JBNLVK010000129.1:0-23384 GCA_050618055.1 Myxococcota bacterium | reverse complement strand
GCCGAAGGGGATCCAGGCGAAGCTCTGCCGGTCCTCCTCGCGGCCGGGCAGGTAGCGCTCCGGCAGGTAGTGCTCCGGGTCGGGGAAGTGCTCCGGCATGGTGTTCGAGACGACGGTGGAGGCGGCCACCAGGTGACCCGCCGGAACGGTCCACTGCTCGTAGTGGAAGTCGCTCATCACCTTGCGCATCAGGATGACCAGCGGCGGGTGGAGGCGGAGCGTCTCCTTGAGGGCGCACTCGAGCAGCGGGATCTCGCGCAGCGCCTGGTAGCTCACGTCGCGGCCGTCGGCGTAGATCTCGTCGAGCTCGCCGGTCACCTTCCGCATCCATTCCGGATGCTGGAGCAGGTCGATCATTCCCCAGGAGGACGCCACCGACGAGGTGTGGTGTCCGGCGAACATCATCGAGATGAACATGCCGGTGATCTGGTCGTCGCTGTAGCGACGCTCGCCCTTCTCGTCGCGCAGGCCGTGGAGGATCTGGAAGAGGTCCGTGTACTCGCCGCCGCTGCGCTCGCGGCGTTCGAAGATGGCTTCGATCTTCGCCGCCAGCTCGCGGCGGGCGCGGTCGCGGGCGCGCAGCGCCGGGATCGGCAGGTAGGGGTTCACGTAGGCCAGCGCGTCGGTGCCGCGCTCCAGATCCATGAAGAGCGGAACGAACTCGGGCCCCAGCTCGTCGCGGAACTGGGGGCCGACGAGGCAGGTGCTCGAGGTGTAGAGGGTGAGCTCGGCGAAGAAGTCGAGCAGGTCGACCTCGCCCTGCTCGGACCAGTCGGCGGTCATGCGCTCGACCTCGGCGGCGATCTTCTCCGCGTGGCCACGCATGAAGCTGTCGCGCAGCGACTGGTTGCGCATCGCCTGCTTGCGCTGCTCCGGGGTGGCGTCGAACACCACGCCCTCGCCGAAGATCGGCTTCATGAAGGGGTAGGCGGCGGCCTGGTCGAGCTGCTCGTCCGGTGCGCGGAAGAAGGCCTCCTGGGCCTCGGCGCCGGTGAGCAGGACGATGCGGTGGCCGGCCAGCCGGAACTCGCCGATCTCGCCGCACTCGGCGCGCAGCCGCCGCATCAGGGCCAGCGGGTCGCGACGCAGCTCGAGCAGGTGACCGAGGAACGGCCAGCCGCCGGAGAGGACCGGCGGCCGGGTGCCCGGGTGGGACGCGGTCGGGCGGGAAGCCGCGAGCGGCTCGGCCGTGGCGGTCATGGGGGCGCCTCCTGCCAGCGTGCGAAGCCAGCGTACGGCACTTGCAATTTGCCGTCAATGTAAATAGTGCTAGCCTCGCTGGACCGACCCCGGAGGACCCCGGTGGCCTCGCAAGTCCGCGTCCGCGCTCCCAGACCCGTCCGGCGCAGCCACGCCGAGCGCACCGCCGAGACCCGCCGGCGCGTGCTGGACGCGGTGGTCGAGTGCATCGCCGAGCTGGGCTTCCAGCGCACCACCGGCACCGAGATCGCCCGCCGGGCGGGCATCTCGTGGGGTGCGGTGCAGCACCACTTCGGCGACAAGAACGGCATCCTGGCCGCGGTGCTCGAGGAGTCGTTCCACCGCCTCGCCGCCACCCTCGGTCGGCCCGACGCGGACGCTCCGCTGGAAGCGCGGGTCTCCACCTTCATCGAGCGGGCCTGGCAGCACTTCGGGGGTCCGCACTACCGCACGACCTTCGAGATCCTGCTCAACCTGCCGCCGGAGATGGAGTCGTCCTGGGCGCCGGGGGTGCTGGGGACGTGGCAGGAGATCTGGCGCCAGTACTTCCCGGAGAGCCCGCTCGACGAGCGCGAGACCGCGGACCTGATGCGCTACGCCGTCTCGGTGCTGTCCGGTCTGGCGACGACCAACATCCTGGAGGGACGGCGGGGACGCGCCGGGCGCGCCCTCGCGCGCCTCGAGGCTACCCTGCTCCACGAGCTGGCCCCGCGCGGCTGAACAGAGGAGATCCCCATGGCAGCAGCCCCCGCCTACGAGATCCAGGGTCGGCAGGTCACCTTCCCCGTCGAGGTCCGCGACGCCTCCGGAGCCATCGCCGGCTTCCTGGTGTCCAGCCGGGCCGCGAGCCGCCTGGTGGGCGACGCCTTCGAGGTCGTCGACTTCCTGCCCGGCCGCACCCTCTTCATGCTGGGCTGCATCGACTACAAGGACAACGACCTGGGCGACTACGACGAGGTCGCCATGAACTTCTCCGTGCGGAAGAAGGGCGCGTCGCGCGGGCTTCCCTGGCTCGGCGCCTGGCTCGGCATGGCCAGGGGCGGCCTCCCCTCCTACAGCTGGAAGATGCCGGTGAACCAGTCCTTCACCCGGGACGCCGGGGCCCTGATCTGGGGCTTCCCGAAGACGGTCGAGCGCATCGACTTCGACTACTCGAAGGAGGGCCGTTTCCGCGGCCGCCTGGAGATGGACGGACAGAAGGTCTTCGAGATCGAGATGCCCCGCGGCGGCGACAAGGAGCGGCCCGCCGGCACCGCGGTCGCCTACAGCTACATCGAAGGCGTTCCGCACGCGACGCGCTTCAGTCAGACCTCATCGCAGATGGGGGCCGGCGGCGGCAAGGACGTCGAGATCAGCCTGGGCCCTCACCCGATCGCAGACGATCTCCGCTCCCTCGGGCTGCCGAAGAAGCCGCTGATGACCACCTGGGTGGGCCGGATGACGATGCGCTTCGAGCCGCCCGAGAAGCTCTGACCCGCCGCGATCGCTTCGTCGGGCGCCGCTGCGATCGTCGGGCCTACGGGCGAAAGCTGCTCCGGCCGCGCAAGGCCTCGGCCAGCTCTTCCGGTGCGATCTGCAGCAGGAGGCGCCGGGTGGACTCGACGCTGGCGTGGCCGAGGTGCGCCTGGATGAGGCCGATCGGAAAGCCCTCGCGCGCCAGCTCCAGGGCCAGGGTCCGTCGCAGGACCTTCGAGGACACCCGCTTCTCGATCCCCGCCTTCCGGGCGAGCCGTGTGAGCAGGTTCCGCACGTAGGAAGGGCTCAACCGCCGCCCCTGGAGCGTGGGGAACAGAGGCCCGGTCGCCTCGAGGCCGATCTCCTGGAGGCGCTCGATCCAGCGCTCCACCAGATAGAAGGAGCCCGCGTCCATGCAGACGACGCGGCCGGGAGATCCGCGCGGTCGCAGCGCGCGCTCGTCGCGATCGATGTCGGGAACGTCGAGCGCGATCAGCTCGGCGACGCGGAGTCCGCTCCGGTAGAGCATGGCGACGAGCGCGCGATTCCGGATTCCGGAGGAAGAGCTCGAAGAGCAGGCCTTGGCAAGTGCGGCGACCTCGTCCGGACTCAGCAGGTCTTCGTCTTCCTCTTCCACGTTGCCGTCCCCGGCGCGTACACCCGACAGGATCGCAACTCGCGGCGACATTCGAAACGCCTGTTTGGAGGACACGCAACGTTGCCGGTCGTTTGCGTTCTCTCCGTCACGACGAGCTCCATCCGTGGGAACGACATTGGAGCGTTGGTGGAACGATTCTTCCCACTACCGGATACACCGAAATGATTGCGATTCGTACGGAGACACCTCTCACACGGACTCCCGGGTCCGGCATGAATCCGGACCGACACATAAAACGGTCACTCCCGGGTTGACACCGCAAGGTGTCTTGCCGTCTTCGGCAACTCGCTGTCGTCATTGACGATTCGGATTCATGGCGGGATCCGTGTGCGACGGCATGCGGGTTGCACATTCCAGTGTCGTGGAAGGATGGCGCGACACCGTCCCTGGGGCGTAGCGCCACAAGGAAGGGGATACCGATGCTCTCTGCTGTCTTGCGCCGCCTGACTCTTGCGCTCGTCGTCCTGCTCGTCGCACTGCCGGTCACGGCCGCGCTGGTGGACAACGGCACCAGCATGATCGACACCGGCACCAACCTGGAATGGCTCGACCTGCCCGAAACCCAGGGCCTGTCGGTGAACCAGGTGCTGGCCTCGAACTTCGTCACCGTCGACGGCTACGTCCACGCGACCGACGAGCAGGTGTTGTCGCTCTTCATCAACGCCGGCTTCGCAACGGGTCCGAGCGTGCAGGATGCGTCGAACGACGCGGCCGCGGCGCTCCTGCTGAGCTTCCTCGGCTGTACCCAGTTCTGCGGGGTCGCCGATCTCAACGGGACCGGCCGGGGCTTCGCCGACTGGAACGGGCTCGGCACCTACACGCGCGCCTTCTACAAGGAAGGACCGCTCGGCGGCTCCTACGCCACGACCAGCGGCCTCACCGCCGACCTCGACCTGACCGACGCCACTGCGGGACACTTCCTGGTGCGGCTGGTCCCCGAGCCGGGAACGGGCCTGCTGCTGGGCCTGGGTCTGGTGGCCCTGGGAATGCGCCGCAGGCCCTGATCGCGGGAAGGGCGTATCACTCCAGCCTGCGCTGCTCCTTCACCACGTAGCCGGCGTCGTTCAGCGCGGCGACGATGGCGTCGAGGCCCACCTTCTCGTCGTCGAACGTGACGGTCACCGTGTGGGCATTCATGTCCGACGCGACGGACGTGACGTGCTCGACCTGCTCGACGGCCCCACGGGCCCTCGCGGAGGTTCCGCCTCAGACGACGCCGGGCGTCTCGAGGACCCAGGTGGCGGGAGCGGCCTGGGCCGCCGCCGCGGCGAGCACGAAGACCAGGGACATGGCAGCGGACGTGAGGGTACGCATCATGCGGATCGGTCCTCCTCGCCAGGAGTCTAGCCGGCCGGGCTCAGCCCGACCCGCCGGGGCGACGATGCAGGGGGGATGTCGGCCGCCACCGCCAGCAGCGCCGCCGAGGGCGCCATCGCCGAGGGGCCCCGGGCCCGGGTGCTGCGCTGCCGGAGCTGCGGCAGCCGCGAGGCCACCCGCGCCCCGGCCCGCGTCCACGGCTGGCAGCGCTGCGGCCACTGCGGCGAAGTGATCGTGGCGCCCTGGTCCGACTGGGAGGCCTTCGACGGACCCCACGCGCGCACCGTGGTGCTCGAGCGCCGCGGCCGCGCCCACTTCCTGGTGCCCCGCGGCACGCTGCTGCGCGGCTTCGAGCTGGCGCTGTGGCTGTTCATCCTGAACACCATCGCCGCCTTCTCTGCCGGCGCCTTCGAGATCGAGGCGGATCCCCACGGCACCTGGCGCTGGCTCGGTCCGCTGCTGTGCGCGCTCGCGGCCGTGACGGTGTCGGCGCTGTTCGTGCGCCTGTGGAGCGGGGTCCAGCACCTGGAGATCAATCCGCACCGGCTCGTCACCTATCGCACGGTCGGCGCGCGGCGCTTCCGGCAGGCGGAGCACGCGCTGCGCGGCGGTCTGGAGATCGACACCGACGTCCCGGTGGAGACCGTCTCCGAAGGACGCCACCGGGTGCGCCTGCGCGACCCGCAGACGCAGCGCACGCTGGCCGACCTGCTGGTGCCGACCGCCCGCGAGGCCCGCTGGGTGGCGACCCTCGTCCGGCGCGCCGTCGATCCGGAGGCGTGCGCGGAGAGCCCCCGCTGCTCGGGCTGCGGGGCGCCCCTCGACGTGCGGCTGGGCGCCCACGCCGAGGGCGGCGTCACCTGTCCCTACTGCGACGCCGGCTTCGTGGTGGGAAGCCGCGCGCTCCACTGGCCGCCGCTGGTCGTGCCGCTGGTGGAGATCGTCTCCGGCACGCCCGGCCGCGCGCCGGACCGCAGCGCGGTGGCGTCGCGACGGCGCCGGAGCGGCCGGTCCGACGAGCAGCACTGGGAGATCCGGGGCGGCGCGCGTCCGTTCGGCTGGTTTGGCGCGCTGGGCCTGGCGGCCAACGTCGTCTTCTTCGGCGGCTTCGGCGTCGCCTGCCTCTGGATCTCGGGAAACACGCCCGAGGGCGCCTGGGGGCTCACGCTCTGGACGTTGTTCGCCGCGGCCATGATGTTCGGCATCGCCCTCTTCGTGCTGGGCATCGCCCTCTTCCTGGTCTTCGGGCGCGAGCGCCTGTCCCTCGACGATGCGACCTTCGCCCGGTCGGGACGCGTCTTCGGACGCGACCTGGCGGCGCTCGGCCGGCTGCCCGTGCTGCGCCACGGACTCGTGCCCGGACAGTGGCGCACGGCGTCGGCGGCGTTGCCGCTGGTGCGCCTGACCGGCGTCGAGTTCGAGCGCGACGGGGGCTACACGCGGCTCCGCCTGCGCACCCCCACCCGCGAGCTCGAAGCGGTCTGGTATCTGCCGGTCGAGGCGGATCGCTGGCTGCGGCGCGAGCTGGCGAACGCCCTCGCCGAGCGCCTGGGGGCGCTGGGTCGCGACGTGGCGCTGCGTCCGGTCTGAGCCGGCCGCGGCCCGGGTTCAGCCCCGGGTGATGTCGCTGCTGCCGATGGCGTCCCACGCCGCCAGCAGGCGATGGACGGCGACCCGCAGCTGCTTGTGGAGCGCTTCGTCCAGACGGTGGAAGAAGATGCCGGCCTCGTAGTTCGCTCCCTCGCGCCGGCGCTCGCGGATGTGGACGACGCGACCGGAGGCCTCGATGGGCTCCTCTCCTTCCGCCAGCGAGAAGCGCAGGTTCACCACCGTGTTCGGTTCGATGTGACGCGAGACCGCCAGCCCCAGGCCGCCCGCCGAGATGCTCACCGCGTAGTCGGTGGACGTCTTGCCGCCGGCACGGACCTCGACCGGAATGCAGCAGGGCGCGCGCTCGAAGCGGCGACCGTCGCGACCGCAGTAGGCGATCTGGCTCACGCGGAAGTGGACGTGCTCGGCGGGAGCGCCGCGATTGATCAGCCCGACGACGCCCAGGGCGCGCAGCTGCCAGAGATCGAGCTCGGTCACGTCCAGCTCGCTCACGATCAGGATCGGGATCGTGGAGAGCCAGCCCATCTTGCGCAGCGTGGCGATCGGCTTGAGGCCCGACGACGAGTGGAGCACCAGGACCAGCAGGTCCAGGGGCGGCGACGCGGCGTCGAGCGCGCGGTGGAGATCCTCGGCTCCCGGGTCGAGGATCGTCTCGCAGCCCGCCTGGGCGACGATCTTGGACAGCGTGCTGTCGCCGAAGGGCGTGTCTTCCTGGATGAAGACGCGCGGGACACTGGTGCGATCCGTCATGCAGGCTCCTCCAACACCGGTGACCATCGGATGACAGCGCACGCGCACTTGATCGGAATGCAGCCGGCGGCAGCGAAGTCGCCCACCGGGGTTCCCGTTTTCGCGCGAAGGGCCCCCGTGTTTCCACGCAGGGCCGTACAGGATCCCCGCCCGAAGAAGCGGGGGTTCCACGCATCTCGCCGGCTCCCTGCGCCGCCGATACTCCCTCCAGGAGATGTGCTCATGCCCTGCTCCCTGGTGATTGCCGAAGGACAGAAGCTCGTGCGCGAGAGCCTGCGTTCCCTCGTGGAGTCGCGGGGCGATTGCGTCGTCGTCGGCGAGGCCGGCAACGGCCGGCAGCTCGTCGACGTGTGCCGGGAGTTCGATCCGGACATCGCGGTGGTGGACGCCCAGCTCCCCGAGCTCTCCGGCGTCGAAGCGCTCCGCGAGGTGCGTCGCAACGGCGCGCGACCGCGCTTCGTCCTGCTCTCCGGCTCCGACTCGCCGGGGCTCGTGCGCGTGGCGTTGCTGGCGGGCGCCTCGGCCTTCGTGCCGAAGTCCGCTTCTGCATCCAAGTTGCTGGAGGCCATCGCCACCAGCCGGTCCGGCGGCCGCTTCTTCTCCGGCCACGACGGGTCGTCCCTGAGGAGCGTGCTGGCCGAGTCTCCGCCGGACGCGGGCGCCGCACCGCTCACCCGACGGCAGCTCCAGGTCCTGCGGCTCGTGGCGGAGGGTCTCTCGACCCGGCAGATCGCCGAAGAGCTCGGCGTCTCGGTCAAGACGGCCCAGACGCATCGCACGAGCCTGATGAAGAAGGTGGGCGCCCACAAGGCGTCGGAGCTGGTCCGCTACGCGATCCGGGAGCGGATCGTCGAGGCCTGACGCCGCCGACGCTCCGGCCTAGGGCATTCGCCCGACGTTTCTCAAGGCCTGGCATTCGCGCTCCGAACCTTCCTGGAAACACGACCCGCGTTGGCGCAGGGCGCCAGCAGCCAGGGGGGATCCCAATGTACGGAACGAACGCGGTCAGGCTCGTAGCGTGTCTTGCCGTCGTATTGCTGGCCGGCGCCGCACAGGCGGTGACCATCGACGACTTCGGCGCGGGCTCCCTCGTATTCGTCTCGGCGTCCAGCAGCAACGACAGCCAGGTGACCGACTCGATGCTCGGCGGCGAACGCGACGAGACCATCAGCAACACCAGCGCGAGTGGCGGCATCCTGGCCGGCGCCAGCGGCGGCGACTACTCGTACGGAGCGCTCAACGCGACCGGATCCGCCCTCCTGGTGTGGGACGGCGTGGACGGCAGCCCGGCGCTCGACGCCACGGGCCTGGGCGGCGTCGACCTCACCGAGAGCGGATCGCACACCCACTTCGCGATCGAGATCCTCTCCAACGACTTCGTCGCGGACCTGGTGCTGACCGTCTACACCAGCGTCGGCGACTTCTCCGCGATCACGGTGGCGACCCCGGGCGGGATCCCCTCCGGCCCGTCGCAGACGCTGATGGTCGCCTACGCCGACTTCGTTCCGACCGGCTCCGGTGCCGACTTCACCAACGTGGGCGCGATCACGCTGCTGGTCGACGGCAGCCTCGACCCGCAGCTCGACCTGACCCTCGGGTCCTTTGCCACGTCGCCCATCGCCGTGCCCGAGCCCGTGACGGCCGCCCAGCTCGTGCTCGGTCTGGTGGGGCTGGCGCTGGCGAGGCGGAGCCGCCTGGCCTAGGAGTCGTCGCTCCGGCCCGCGTCGAGCGGAAGCTCGAGGTGGACCGCCGTGCCGCGTCCGGGGGAGCCCAGCACCTGGAGCTGTCCGCCCCACGCCAGCGCGCGCTCGTGCATGCCACCGATCCCCAGCCGGTTCGTCTGCGACGCCTGCCACGGAACGCCGCGGCCGTCGTCGCGAATCGTCATCTGGAGCTCGGAGCCGCGCACGCGCAGGACCACCGAGACGTGCTCCGCGTCCGCGTGGCGGGCCACGTTGGTGAGCGCCTCCTGGGCGATCCGGAACACCGCTGCGTCGAACGCCAGGTCCTGCTTCAGCTCGTCGACGGCGAGGTCCACCTTCAGGTCCCAGCCCGCCGCCTCGGCGAGATCGCGGGCCACCGCCTCGACCGCGGCGCCCAGGCCCAGGTCGAGCGTCGGCGGGTGCAGGCGCGCGACGATGCGGTGCAGCGAATCGGCCAGCCGGTCGACGTTCTCCTCCGACTGCTCCAGGCGTTCCCGCGCCGCATCGTCGCTGCACGCCGCGCGGATGGTGGAGAGCACGAGCCGCAGGCCGACCAGGCCCTGCCCCAGCTCGTCGTGGACGTCGCGCGCGATCTCCGCGCGCTCGCGCTCGCGAACCACCTCGAGACGACGCGCCAGCTGCTCGGATCGCGCCTTCGAATAGGCGAGCGCGGCGCTCGCCGCCTCCCGTTCCGTGACGTCGCTGCACAGCAGCAGGAAGCGGGGCTCGTCGTCGGTTCCGAAGTACGAGTTGCCGTGGGCTTCGAACAGGCGCCACTGCGCGCCGTCGTTGCGCAGGCGAAAGCGCAGCTCGACCGACGCCTGGCCGTCGCCGGTCGCCAGGAACGCCTCGAGCCGCGGCCGGTCGTCGGGATGCACCATCGCCAGCAGGTTCCTGCTCTCGAGCGTATCGGGGGCGTGGCCCAGCAGCGGTGCGTGGTTCGGGCTCACGTAGTGGAGCACACCGTTCGCGTCGAGGTCGATGAGCAGGTCCCTGCCGCGCTGCTCGAGCAGCGCGTGTCGCTGCGCGGCCTCGCGCTGCTCGGTCACGTCGCGCGTCATGCCGATGTTGCGCTGTTCGCCGCTCGGTGCCGTGTACACCAGACCTCGCGACTCGACCCAACGCCAATGTCCATCACCCGCACGTATCCGGAAGCCTACACTCCCGCTCGCCACGGGTCCGGGCGTCCACAGGGCCTCCCGCATGCCCTCGAGGTCGGCGGGGTGGACGAACTCGTGGAAGAAGCGCCCGATCAGCTCCTTGGAGCCGATGCCGAGCAGGCGCTCGACGTTCGGGCTGACGTAGGTGAAGCGACCGCCCTCGACGGTCTCCGCGAATACGTCTTCCAGATCCTCGGTGATCAGGCGGAATCGCGCCTCCAGCTCCCTGATCTCGTTCGAGCGATCCACGCGGACCCCAGCGCGGCGAACGAGTCCGCTCATTCGCCCGCCAAACAGGTTTAGCGCGGCGAGCGGGAGTGGTAAACGGACCGCAAGGCAGCTTGCGGCCCTGGCGCCGTTGCAGGTCCCGTCGGTGTGACTGGCGGTCGCGTGGGCGGCTCAGGCGGTCACCAGGCCCTCGCGGACCGCGTAGCGGACCAGGGCGGCCGTCTTTCGCAGCTCGAGCTTCGACATGAGGCTGGAGCGGTGCGTCTCGACGGTCCGGGGCGAGAGCCCGAGGCGCGAGGCGATCTCGGGGCTCGAGTAGTCGCTGGCGATCAGTCGCAGCACCTCGATCTCGCGGGACGTGAGTGCATTCGCCCCCGACCCGGAGTCGGCACTGCGGTTCAGGGGCACGCGTGCCATGGCGTCCATCACCTCCACGGCGACGTAGGATGCGCCGGCGTGCACGCGGCGAATGCACTCGGCCAGGGCGCGCGCCGAGCTCCAGCTCGACACGATGCCGGCTGCGCCGGAGCGCATGATCTCTTCGATGCTGGTTCGCGAGAGCGATCCGGTCAGCGCGATCCACGGCAGCGGCGTGCGACGGCCCCGTGGTCGGACCAGCGTGACGTCGGCGCCGGGCCCGTGGAGACTCACGTCCAGGACCGCGATGTCGACCGCGCCCGACTCGAGGGCGCGCATGGCGGCCTCGGCGTCGGCCGCGGGCGTCACCGATTGGATGCCCTCCTGGCGCTCCAGCAACGACGTCAGGCCGTCGCGCAGTACGTGACACTCGGTCGCAAGCAGAACCCGTGCAGACATGACGATCCCTCCGATCTTCTGCACGGACTCGTCGGAACGAGGAAGATCCGTCGAGATCGGGCCAAAGTCGGGATCACCGTTCTTTTTTCACCCCATTGGAGCGCCAGGTATCCATTGCCCCGGGTCTGCGTAGTTGCACGGTCCGACGTGCGGGAACCCGCACGGTCGAATAACGTCGACTTCGTATCGTTCGTGTGCTCCCATGAAGCGGGCAACTCGTTGCACGCGCGTACGGAAGTCGCATGGCAGAACGCATCCTGCGAGTCGCAATCGCCGACGATCACCCGATCGTTCGCGACGGGCTGCATCGCATCGTGAGCGCCTGTCACGACCTGGAAGTCGTCGCCGAGATCGCGAGCGGGTTCGAGGTCGTCGAGCGCCTCGAGAGCGTCGCCGCCGACGTGCTGCTGCTGGACATCTCGATGCCGGGTCCGGGCTTCCTCGAGCTGCTGGAGGAGATCCGGAAGGCGAAGCCGCGGCCGGCCGTCCTCGTGCTGAGCGCGTACCAGGAGGAGGCGTTCGCGGTCCGCGTGCGGCAGGCAGGGGCCACCGGGTTCCTGAACAAGCAGCGCTCCAGCGAGGACCTGGCCGATGCCATCCGCGCCGTGGGCGCCGGGGACTGCTACTTCGGCGGTCGCGCCATCCCGCGCGCCGCCTGCGAGCGGGAGGTCACCCGGATCGACTCGGTCACGGGGCATCTCTCCCCACGCGAGTTCGAGGTGTTCCTGCTGCTCGGTGCCGGACTCCGAGTCACCGACATCGCCTCGCGTCTCGAGCTCAGTCCCAAGACGGTCAGCACGCACCGCGCGCGGATCCTGGAGAAGACCGGCTTCCAGAGCAACGCCGAGATCGTTCGCTACGCCGCCTCGACCGGACTCGTGGAAGGCACGTAGTCGCGCCCACCGCCCTGTCAGCGTTTATCCGATACCCGTCCCCCACGATCTCGCTACGGTGAATCGACAGGGGGGGTGGAACCATTGCATCCGAGCGTCTTCCTGGTGGACGAGCACGCGATCTTTCGCGATGCCGTCGCTGAGCTGATTCAGAAGCGAACGCGCTTCGAGATCGTCGGTGAGGCCGCGGACGGTCCGACCGCGCTCACGCAGATCCCGGAGCTGAAGCCGGACATCGTGCTGCTCGACGCCGCGCTTCCGCGGTTGTCCGGCATCGAGGTGACGCGCCGGCTGGCCCGCTGCGGGTCCGTCCCACGCGTGCTGGTGCTCTCGGCGCAGGGCGGCGGTCCGGCCCTCAAGCAGGCCCTGGCGGCGGGGGCCGCGGGCTGCCTGAGCAAGGCGGACCCGTCCGAGGAGCTGATCGAGGGCATCGAGGCCGTCGCCGCGGGACGCAGGTACGTGTCCCCGTCGCTGGCGCACCATCTCATCGAGATCGTCGCATCGGACGACGCCTGCGACGAAGGAGGCGCGGGAAACCTGACCAGCCGGGAACGCGAGATCCTCCAGCTCGTCGCCGAGGGGCTGTCGAGCAAGGAGATCGCCTCGTCGCTCAACATCTCGACGCGCACCGTCGAGAGCCATCGCGCGCGCGTGATGGAGAAGCTCGGCATCCACAAGGTGTCGGGTCTGGTCCGCTACGCGATCCGCGAGGGTCTGCTGAGCCCCTGAACCACGCAGCGACGCCTGGGTAGAACCCACCGTCGGATCGCGCCGTCCGTCAAGGGCGCCCGGTGCGTTCCGATACGAAGGCCAGGTCGGTCGCAGTGCGGACAGAGGAGCAGACCCACGTGGAGGAGCAGCCGGCGGGGGCGCCCGCGCCGGTCGTCGCGACGATCCTCGTCGTCCTGTTCGTGCTGACGTCCCCACTGGTGATCGCCCACCACCGGGTCGAGAAGCGGGAGCGCGCCATGTCCGACTCGAGAACGCTCGGACGAGCGATCCTGGCGTTCCACCTGGACACCAACGGCTGGCCGGTGAACGACGACGCAGACGCGGCCACCGGCGAGGTCTCCCTGCTCGTGGGGCTGCCCGGGGAGTCGGAGGCTCTCGACCGCCCGGACTGGGGTGCGCGCGACTGGGCCCGGGCGTCGATCGAAGACCACCTGATCCGCAACGCGCGGGCGGGCCTGGCGCCGATCCATCCGCCGAGCGACGCCGCTCCCGACCGTCCGGGCTGGAACGGACCCTACCTGGATTCCGTTCCGCTCGATCCCTGGGGTGGGCCCTTCGTCTGCAACACGCGCCACCTGGAAGGGGCGCGGCTGCCCGGCGTGGGCCGGCTGGAGACGGAGCGCCACGCCGTGTTCTGCCTGTCGGCGGGTCCGAACCGGACCTTCGATACCCCGCTCGCGGACGACACGCCCCTCGTCGAACCGGGCGGAGACGACGTCGGCTGGCCCATCCAGCGGGCCTCGATCCAGCGGGCCTCGACCCCGTAGCCCGCGGAGGAGGAGCCATGTGGATCGGAGGCCGCGAGCTGCTGCTGATCCTGCTGACGGCGTGCGTGACCTGTCTCGCCACCGTCGGCGTGCCGCCGCGCCTCGGGATCCTGGGCGCGCGGGCGGCCGAGACGCTGGGCGCCCGTGCGACCGCGGAGCAGCTGCTTCGGAGAGCGGCGGAGACGTCGTCGATCCACGACGCCGACACCGCCGAGGCGCTGTCGCGGCTGGCCGTGCTCCACCGCATGCACGGACGTCACGCGGAAGCCTTCGACTGTCTCGAGCGCGGGCGCGTCCTGGCGGAGCGTTCCCTGGGCCCCGCACATCCCGCGGTGGCGGGCCTGCTCGACCACCTGGCGCTGCTCTCGCTGGAGCGCGGCGAACTTCCGCGGGCGGTCGGCTACCAGCAGCGTGCTCTCGACATCCGCACGTCCGCCTTCGGCGCGGACGATCCGCGCGTGGGTCTCACGCTCGAACATCTCTCGGAGCTGCGACGGCGCGAGGGGCGGCTGGACGAGGCGCTGGGGCTGGCGCGTCGCGCGCTGGCGATCCAGGAGCAGGCCCACGGCTCCGAGCACCCGAACGCGGTGCGCGCGCTGGGTCACGTCGGAGCGGTCCTCCACGCGCAGGGAAGGCTGCGCTCCGCCGAGCACTACCTGGCCCACGCCCTGGATCTGCTCGAGGGAAGCGGGCCGACGCACGACGCACCCGATCCCTGGGCGCGCGACGCGAAGGGCCGGAGCCACGAACGGGCGCGCCTGCTGGAGGAGATGGGAAGGCTCCACGCCAGCCGGGGCCGCTACGGGTCCGCGCGCAAGCTGCTCACCCGTTCCTTCGAGCTCTTCTCGCGGGGCGTCAACCCCTCGACGCAGCAGGCGCGCGTGCTCTCGGAGCTGGCGGCGACCTACCGGCAGGAAGGCCGGAACGAGTCGGCGCTCTCCCACCTGCGCGTGGCCCTGCGCCTCGCCGACGAGGTGCCGCACGATCCGGCGCTGCGCGCCACGCTGCACGCGGCGGCCGCCGACGTGCACGACGCGAGCGGGAGACCCGACCTCGCCGAGCGGCACCGGGCGCTGGGTCGGCGGGTCCGGGCGGGGGTCTCCGGATAGCGTCCTGCGCCCCGGGAAGGGGCCGGGGCGTTCGGCGGCGGGTTCGCTACCCTGCGGCTCCCTGATTTCGGGCGCCCGTAGCTCAGTTGGATAGAGCGCCAGGTTGCGGACCTGGAGGTCGCACGTTCGAGTCGTGCCGGGCGCGCCACTCAGGGATCCGTCGCCGGAGGGGGCTCCGCCGCCGGAACGGGCTCCGCCGCCGGAAGCGGGGTCGGCGCCAGCAGCTCCATCGTGTAGGCGCCGTGGCGCACCACCTCGACGACCGCGTAGCGCTCGTCGAGCCAGTCGGCCGCCACGCCCAGGAAGGCGCGCCGCGGCACCCCTTCGAAGGTGGGGCGGTCGGTGTGGCGCAGCACGAGCGGCGGCGGGTCCGCCGCCAGCTGGTCGCGCAGGCGTTCCCGGCTGGCGCGGCCGGTGGTCACGAACCAGATCGACAGCGGGTTGGCCGGCGGGCGGTCGAGCACGTAGTTCCAGCCCGGCGCCGCCGGCGCCGACCAGACGGGCGCGCCGGGCGGCAGCCGGCGATCGACCGCCTCGCGGACCCTGGCGATGAAGGACGCCAGTCCCGGCTGGAGCAGGATGGCTCCCAGCGTGGCGTCGTGGACCGGCGGCCGGGGGGCGGCGCGCGGCAGTCCCGCGCGCAGCGGCACGCTGACGGCCAGCGTCGCCAGGCCGATCGCACCCAGCAGCGCGGGAACCAGGTCGGCCGCGCCGCGCGTGCGCAGCCAGCGCAGCGCTCCCGCCTCGGCCAGCGCGGCCGTCACCAGCAGCACGCCGGGCAGCACCTTCGCGAACTGGTAGACGCCGGGGCGGCTCACCAGCTTGGGCAGCAGCAGCGCACCGCACAGGGCGAAGCCGAGCAGCAGCGCCGTGTTCGCATCGCGCGGTCGGCGCAGGCAGCCGAACGCGGCGATCGTGCACCCGGCCGCGGCGATCGCCAGCACCGCGTTGCCCTGCCAGAGGTAGCGGTCGACGTCGGCTTCCAGACCGAAGGGCGCTCCCCGCCACAGGCGGTCGGCGCCCCAGGGCACCGGGTACACGCGGGCCAGGAAGCCCAGGCGTACGGCGTCGAGCTTCTCGACGGTGGACTGGAGCCAGCCCAGCGGGTCGAGGACGGGAAGGAAGAGCAGCAGTCCGATCGCCAGGCCGCCGGCGAGTCCCGCCGCCAGCTCGGCGACGGCGCGGATGCGCCGCTGCGCCGCGAGCGCCAGCGCCGCCAGCGGCCCGGCCAGCGAGGGGGTGAGCAGCTCCGGGCTGGTCAGCACGGCGGCGGCGACGCCGGCGCCCACCCCGAGCCAGCCGCCGCGCCCGCCGGCCAGCGCCCGCGGCAGGAACAGGAAGGGCGCGAAGGCCA
This sequence comes from Myxococcota bacterium, assembly GCA_050618055.1. Lineage (GTDB taxonomy): Bacteria > Myxococcota_A > UBA9160 > UBA9160 > SMWR01 > CALDCK01. The sequence continues at coordinate 7,631 of JBNLVK010000129.1, read as the reverse complement.
GCGCGCTGCGGTACGCGGTGAGGTGCAGTCGCGGGGCTGGCAGCGGAACCAGCCAGGCGAGCAGCAGCGCCGCCGCGATCCAGCCGGCGCGCGTGCGGAAGAGCGGTCGCGCCAGGGCGGCGACGCCCGCCAGCCCGAGCCCGTGCAGCAGCAACGTGGCGACGCGCACGCCCGCCACCGACGGCTCGATGAAGTGGGCGGGCAGCAGCGGCGCGAGCAGCAGCGGTCCGTAGATGTAGTCCAGGTCCTCGGAGAGGCGTCCGCCGTGGAGCAGCGTGGTGAGCGCCAGCAGGTGCGCGCCCTCTTCGGCCAGGATCAGGTAGAGACGCCCCAGGGTGACGAGCGGCGTCGGCTGGGCTCCGTAGGCGAGCAGGGCGAGGAGCACGAGCCACTCCCAGCCGTGCACCCGCGGCAGCGGTCCGCCGCCGGACGGATCTCGCGCCGCGGGCGCGTCGCGCCCCCCATCGCGACCCAGCCGGGACAGCGCCGCGACGGCCGCGGCGAGCCCCACCGCGCAGGACACCCCCAGCCCGACGGCCAGGAACAGCAGCTCGGCCGACTTCGGGTAGCCGGCCCAGGTGGTCATGCTGTGGACGCCGGCGGCGCGGGCCGCGGCGAGGCCGCCGGTCGGCAGGGGCAGCGCCCGGACGACCGCCTCGGCGAGCAGCGCGCCCGTCGCCGCGCCGAGCGCGCCGGCCACGAGAGCCGCCGTCGCGCCCCAGGGATGCCGCATCCCCGCCTCGAGGCGGGCCCGAAGCAGCGGGGCGCGCGACATCGGCTGCAGTATACGGGGCCCGGCGCTGTGCGATCATGCGCGCCGCATGTCCCGGTTGCAGCGATTCGCGTCGACCTGTGCCGCGCTCGCGATCGGCGCGCTGCTCGCCTGTGCGCCGGCGCCCCCGCCGCGTCCCCACGTCGTCCTGCTGATCGCCGACGACCTGGGCTGGAACGACGTGGGCTTCCACGGCAGCGAGATCGGTACGCCGAACCTGGACGCGCTGGCCCGCGAAGGCGTCGTCCTCGACCGCTTCTACGTGCTGCCGGCGTGCACGTCGACGCGAGGAGCGCTCCTCACCGGCCGCTACCCGATCCGCTACGGCCTCCAGGCCAGCTCGGTCCAGCCCCACGCGACCTTCGGCCTGGACGCGGCGGAGCGCACGCTGCCGGAGGCGCTGCGCGAGGCGGGCTACCGCACCGCGCTGGTCGGCAAGTGGCACCTGGGCCACGCGCGTCCCGAGCTGCTGCCGCTGGCGCGCGGCTTCGACCACCACTACGGCCACTACAACGACCAGATCGGCTACTTCACCCACCTGCGCAACGGCGGTCTCGACTGGCAGCGCAACGGCGAGGTCGTGCGCGAGGAGGGCTACGCGACGACGCTGCTCGGAGCGGAGGCGGCGCGCATCGTGCGCGCGCACGATCCGGCGACGCCGCTCTTCCTGCAGGTCGCCTTCCTGGCTGCCCACACGCCGCTCGAGGTGCCGCCCGACTACCTGGCCGGCTACGCCGACGTCGAGCGCCGCGGCCGGCGCACCTTCGCGGCGATGGTGACGGCCATGGACGACGCGGTGGGCGAGATCGCGGCGGCGCTCGAGGAAGCGGGCATGGCCGACGACACGCTGCTGCTGTTCACCTCGGACAACGGTGCCAACGAGTCGTTCGGCGGCGACAACGGACCCCTGCGCGGCGGCAAGTACCGGGTCTACGAGGGCGGCGTGCGCGTGCCGGCCTTCGTGCGCTGGCCCGCGGCGCTCGAGGGCGGACGCCACTACGCCCACCCGCTGCACGTCGTCGACCTGTATCCCACCCTGGTGGAGCTGGCCGGCGGATCCCTCGACCAGGCGCTCCCGCTGGACGGCGTAGACGTCGCGCCGGCGCTGACCCGCGACGAGCCGCTCCCGCCCCGCGACCTGCTGGTGAACGCGAGCCCGGCCATGGCGGCGCTGCGCAGCGGCGACTGGAAGCTGGTGGTGAAGCACGGTCCCCGCCGCCGGCGCGGCGGCGAGCCGACGGTCGAGCTCTTCGACCTGGCCCGCGATCCGGGCGAGACCCGCGACCTGGCCGCCGAGCGCCCCGAGGTGGCGGCGCGCCTGCGCGCCGTGCTCCAGCGCTACGAGGACGCGGCGGTGCCGCCGCTCAAGCCGGGTCCGGTCCCGAAGGACTTCCGGGCGCCGGCCGTGTGGGGCGCCTTCTAGGCGCGCCGGCGCAGCCAGCCCCGCGCGCTGCCGAGCAGGAGGGCGGTGAGCGCGGCCGCCGCGGCGGGGCCCAGCGCCGGAACCGCCGGCGCCGAGGCGGTGACCGTGCCGAACACCACCCCGGTCTCGTTGCCGGCCGCGTCGAACTCGAGGCCGACCAGCAGGGCGGTGGGGCTCGCCGGCAGGTCGTCGGGCACCAGGCTTCCGTCGCTGATCCAGCTGGTGTCGCCGATCAGCGCGACGGTCCACTCCTCGCCGTCCGCGGGAGAGAACTCATCCGGATCGCAGACGCCGCCGGGCTCGAGGCAGATGCCGATGGTGTTCGACGCCAGCAGCTCGATCCAGTCGTAGGTGCCGTCGGGCACGGCCCCGTTGGTCTCGTCGCTGGTGAGCGCCAGGTCGTCGTTCACGACCACCGCCACGCGGTCCACCGCGAACGTCCCGGGAATCGCCGGGAAGGACAGGCGCCCGCGGTACGGGGGACCGGTGAACTCGTAGAAGGAGGAGAACTCGTGCCCTGGCACCGTCGACGGGGTGGTGATGGCCCCCGGGTCGGCCTGGGCCTCGTCGGTGTCGTAGACGTAGGTTCCGCCGAACGCCTGGCCGACGCTGAAGTCGCCGGTGTAGCTGCCCTCGACGTAGGTCACCGTGCCGGTCACGCGTACGGTCTTCTGGGCCGCGTGCGCCGCGCCGGCGAGAAGGAGGGAGAGGAAGAGCAGGAAGAGGGACCGACGCATGCGCGCTCCAGCGTGGCACCGAAGGGGGCCGGGTTTCGAGGCCGGCATCTTCGACAGCGAGAGCGGCCCGGTCAGCTTCGCACGCGGTGCGGTCCGGTGCTAGCCCTCCGTCGCTGCCGCCTGCCTGCGCACGCGGTGCGTGCGCGCGGGGACGCATGTGCCGTCAGCGGCGCACCAGCGAGCGCACGTCGGCGTCCCAGCGCCACACGCCGGCGCGGCCCTCCAGGTGGACGCCGCCGCGCCACAGGTCGATGCCGCGCAGCGCGACGGCGTCGCGTTCGCCGCACCGTACGGCTTCGCCGTCGGACGTGAGGCGGGCTTCGCGCGCGGCCATGCGCTCCCCCGGACCCAGCACGAGCAGCGGGTGATCGCCCGCGGCCAGTCGCGTCAGCACGGCCCAGAAGAGCAGGTCGCCCATGAAGGGACTCTCCTCGCGGTCCTGGCTCGCGGCGAACAGGGCGCCGCAGGACGAGGCGCCGTCGGCGAGCACGTCGAGCACCTGGCGCTCGGTGCGCGAGAGTCCGTTCGCGAGGGACGGGTACTCCTCCAGGAAACGCAGCAGTGCGGCGCCCAGGAACGGCAGGGCACCGGTGTCGTCGCGGGCGAGGTCGACCAGGCCGCCCGGATCCTCGGCCACCAGTGCGCGCCACGCGCGGCGCGCGAGCCCCTCCTGCTCCCGTGTGACCCGACGGCGCGTCTCCACCAGCGCGGCCATCGCGTCGGGCGACAGCTCGCCGAGACCGCGGAAGCCGGGCACGTCGGGATGCTCACCGATGCAGACGAGCGAGAGGGCCGTCGTGCCCAGCTGGCGGCCGGCGTAGAGGTCGAGGTGGTGGACCAGGCAGAGCTGGTCGAAGAGGTCGTGCTCGAACCAGAGGATCACCTCGTCGGCCTCGGTGTGGCGCTCGAGGCCGGCGTCCCAGCGCGCGAGCAGCGCGTCGGCCGGCGGCTGGCCCGGCGGTGCAGGACCGAGCGACGCGTAGAAGCGCGCGCGATCCTCCCGCCAGACCGGGCGCGGCAGCGTCCCGCGCACCGGCCCCTCGTGCAGCGTCTCGGCCCACACCACGTGCTCGCCCGGCAGGCCCGATCGCTCGAGCACCGCGCGCGAGGCGTCGCCCGCGTGGACGTGGAGCCAGCGCGAAGCCATCTCGGCTAGAGTAGGCCATGGCGCGCGTGCTGCTGATCGCTCTCTCGCTCCTGCTGGCCGTGGCCGGCGATGCGCGCGTGGTGGTGGTCGGTGTCGACGGGGCGTCGTGGAGCCGCATCGATCCGATGCTCGCGGCCGGCGAGCTGCCCGCCCTGGCGGCGCTGGCCGAGCGCGGTGTGACCGCCGACCTGGCGACGGTCGAGCCGGTCATCTCGCCGGTGGTGTGGACCAGCATCGCCACCGGGCGCAGCCCGGACGCCCACGGCATCACCCATTTCTACGCGCAGCGCACCCACATCGCCGTGCCGACGGTGTGGAGCCGCCTGGCCGCCGCCGGCCTGCGGGTGGGCGTCTACGACTGGCTGGTGGGCTGGCCGCCGGCCGCCTATCCGGGCGGCTTCTCCATTCCCGGCTGGCTGCGGCTCGACGAGTCGGTCCACCCGCCGGACGTCTACGCGCGCGCCGGCGTCGCCCCCTACCGCTACGGCATGGAGACGACCCGCACCCCCGAGCAGTTCGTCGACAACTGCCGCCGCGAGCTGGCGCACAAGCCGGACACCTTCAACGCGCTGGCCCGCGCCTTCGACCTGGACGTGGGCGCCGTCAGCTTCTACTCGGTGGACGCCTCCTCGCACCGCTTCTGGGACGACGCCTTCCCGGAGGCGTTCCCGTCGGGCGTGGCGCGACCCGACCCGCGCCACGCCGGCCAGATCGACGACGTCTACCGCGGGGTCGACGCCGGTCTGGCGACGATCGCCGCTGCGCTGGGACCCGCGGACCACCTGCTGCTGGCCTCGGACCACGGCTTCCAGGCCGACGACGAGATCGGCCGCCGCTGGGAGATCGACGCCGCCGGCTGGTTCGAGCGCTCCGGCTTCGACGCGGCGCGCGACGGCATCGAGGTCCGCGGCGGCTTCGTCTTCGTGGTCGTGCGCGTGCTGCCCGGCGACTTCGCGACCCGCGAGGCGACGCTCGAACGCGTGACGGCGCAGCTGGGGTCGGCGCGCACGCTCGGCGGCGAGCCGCTCCTCGAGGTGAACGTGCTCGACGTGGCGGAGCGTCCGCCCGGCCACGAGCGTTCGCTTCTCGACCGCCTGCGCCAGTGGCGGGTGCGCGCCTTCCTGTGGTGGATGGGGGTCACGTTCGACGATCCGGCCCACGCCTACGCGTTCGGCCGGCTGCGCGACGACGTGCTGCTGCCGCTCTGGCCCGAGGGCGAGATCCGGCTGGGGGACGAGACCGTTCCGCTGGCCGGGTTCGCCTATCCCCACGAGTTCAGCGGCACCCACCACCCGACCGCCGTGTTCCTGGCGGCGGGTCCGGCCATCGCACGGCGCCCGGAGCGCACCGCGCTGTCGGTGCTCGACGTGGCGCCGCTGCTCCTCTACCTGGCCGGCCAGCCCGTACCGGACGACCTGGAGGGCCAGCTACGCAGCGACCTCCTCGATCCCGCCTGGCTGGCGGCCCACCCGGTGCGCCGCGTGCCGGCCGAGGCGCTGCCCCCGCTCCCCGAGGCCCCGGCGGCGGAGGAAGCGGCCGACGACGCGGCGATCCTGGAGCGCCTGCGCTCCCTCGGCTACGCCGAGTAGGCCTGGGCCCGCGAGAAAGAGCCGCCCCCGGGTCGATCGCAAAAGCCCCCGCTCGCGATCGTGGCCCACTGCGCTCCCAGGGGCGGCCTCTTCCGAATCCAACCTCTCACCCGCGGGATAGTCTTCCACGGGTGCGGCGGTCCGGATGTGACGCCCGTCACCAGCCGGTGTGGGGAGTTCCAGCCACCCGGGGCGGTCCTACTCCACGTAGCCCAGCGCCTCGAGGGCGCGCCGGTCGCGGGCCTCCAGCGCCTTCACCTCCGGGGGACCGTCGATGCCGGCGCGCCAGTCGGCCACCAGTGCGCCCAGCTGGGCCGCGTCCTCGACCAGGGTGTCGGCCAGGTTCGACTGCTCCCTCGGATCGTGCTCCAGGTCGAACAGCTCGCGCGTGCCCCGGTTGGGATCCTCGATCCACTTCCAGCGGCCGCTGCGCACGCCGAACTGGTAGCCGTTCACCGGCACCAGTCCGGCGTAGCCGCGCTTGTAGTGACGTCGCACCAGGAAGACCGGACGCCGGTAGGGCGGCGAGGCCCCCCAGAGCACGCCGGCCAGGCTCTGGCCCTGCACGCCGGCGGGCGCGTCGACGCCCATCAGCTCGAGCAGCGTCGGCATCACGTCGATCGATCCCACCGGCGCCGCGATGCGCAGCCCCGCGTCGATGCGCCCGGGCCAGCGCAGCACCAGCGGGACGCGCACCGCCTCTTCGTAGAGCACGACGCCGTGCCCGGGCACGCCGTGGTCGCCCAGGCCTTCGCCGTGGTCGGCGGTCACCACCACCAGCGTGCGCTCGGGCGGCGCGAGCTGTTCGACCCGCGCCAGCAGGCGTTCGAGCTGGTGGTCGGTCCAGGCGATCTCGGCGTCGTAGCGTTCGACCCGGTGCTCGGCGGTGAAGCGTCCGACGTCGTCGCCGAAGCGCGTGAGCCAGTCGCCCGGCGGGTCGTAGCCCGCGTGCGGATCGTAGTAGTGGACGAACAGGAAGAACGGGCGGTCGGGGGCCAGGGTGTCGAGCCACTCGATGGCGACGTCGGTGGCCTCGTCGGCGCGCCGCTCGAAGATCTCGAACTTGTGGGCCTTCCAGACGCCGGCCCCGCCCATCTTGCGCCGGAACTCGGCGTCGTAGCGGTCGAAGCCCTGGTCGAAGCCGAAGCTCGCGTCGAGCACGAACGATCCCACGACGGCGCCGGTCTGGTAGCCGGCGGCGCCGAGCGTCTCGGCGAGGGTCTCGTTCTCCGGGATCAGGTCGAGGCCGTTCTTCACCAGGCCATGGCTCAGCACGTGGGCTCCGGTGAACAGCGTCGCGTGGCTGGGTCCGGTGCTGGCGCTGGCCGAGTAGGCCTGCTCGAAGACGAGGCCCTGGTCGGCCAGGCGCTGGAGCGTCGGGGTGGTCTCGCGCGCGTAGCCGTAGGGCTGGGTGTGGTCGGCGCGCAGCGTGTCGATGGAGACGAGCACCAGGTTGGGCGGCTCCGGGGCGCCACAGGCCAGGCTCGCCAGGGCCAGCAGCACCAGCAGGTGCCGCTCCAGGTACTGGCGCACCACGTCCACGACGCCGCGGTCGAGCGCCTCGCGCGGCGACAGGAAGCCGGCCCACACCACCTCGCGTCCGTCGACGCGGAAGTCGAGGTCGCCGTCGCGGCGCAGCTCGTAGAAGTGGGCGTGATCCTCGGCGTTTCCCGCGTGGCTCACGATCTCGCCGAAGAAGTGCAGCTCGTCGGGGGCCGCCACCAGCGCCACCTCTTCGCGCAGCTCGCGGATGGCGGCGTCGATCGGCTGCTCGCCGCGGGCCAGTCCGCCCGCCGGCAGCGAGTAGCTGCGCCGGTAGGAGTTGCGGATGCAGAGCAGCTCGTCGCCGCGCCAGACCGCCACGTAGGCGCCGCGGATCGTCGGCCGGCGCACCCGCCAGTAGACGAGCTGGAGCCGGAAGGCCAGGCGATAGGCGAGCCGCCAGAGCGCGTCCACCCGTCAG
>JBNLVK010000128.1:0-8265 GCA_050618055.1 Myxococcota bacterium | reverse complement strand
GAGGGCCACGGCGAGCGCGGCGGGCTGGAGCCAGGCGGGCTCCGGCGCGGGCTCGGGCCCGGCGGGCTGCGCGCCGGCGCCTTCCGCGCCGCGCGCGTCCGGCATGCGCGCGAGCCGCCGCCGCACGTACAGCACGGCGGCCCCCACCGCCGCGAACAGCCCCATCAGGCCCGTGAGCGATCCGCCCGCCAGCACCACCGCGTGGGCGCACAGCGTCCAGAGGGCGAAGCCCAGGCACGCGGCCCGCACGGCGCGTTCGGAGAGCGGAGCCTTCACGGAGCGACACCCTATCGGATCCCGGGAAACGTCGACGCTTTTCCTTCCCGTAGCCGCGGCGGATGTGCTTCGATGGAGCCATGCAGTTGGTCGAGCTGCGCAAGTGGTCGGTTCGCTGTGAGCCGGATCTCACGCGCGAGGCCTACGCGCTGATGGACAGCGGCGGTGCCGAGCTGTGCGGCTGCGAGGCGTGCTTCAACTTCGCCACCACGCGCCACCTGCTCTACAGCGCCGAGGTGCTGGAGTTCCTGGAGCTGCTGGGGGTGGATCCGCTGCTCGAGGCCGGCGTTTCCCACGACGCCTGCCTGGGCGACGGTCGCCACGGCTACACCGCCTGCTTCTACCTGGTGGGCGAGATCGCGCAGGGTCCCGCCACCACCGTCGCGCGCGCCGGCGGCGAGCTGTGCTGCTCGCGCGAGTCGGCCGGCGGCGGCATCGCCGTGGGCTTCTCGTCGCCGGACCGCGACGTGCCCGACGCCTTCCGCGGCCTGCCGGTGGTGTGCCTCGAGGTGTCGGTGGTGGCGCCGTGGGTCTCGAACGCGCCGGAGCCCCACTTCGCGACGTCGTGACGGGCCACGTCGTGACGTCGCCGCGTCCGGAGCTCGAGACCGGTCGCCTGCGCCTGCGCCAGTTTCGCGAGGACGACCTCGACGCCTACGCGCGCATCACCGCCGATCCGGAGACCACCCGCTACATCGGCGACGGCCGCCCCTTCGACCGCGACGAGGCGTGGCGCTCGCTCTCCTACCTGCTGGGTCACTGGGAGATGCGCGGCTTCGGCCTGTGGGCCGCCGAGGAGAAGACCAGCGGCGCGCTGGTGGGTCGCATCGGGCTCTACCGGCCCGAGGGCTGGCCGGGGCTCGAGGTGGGCTGGCTGGTCGACCGCAGGCGCGAGGGCGAGGGCTTCGCGACCGAGGGCGGCGAGGCGGCGCTTCGCTGGGCCTTCGAGACGCTGGCGCCCCCGCGCGTGATCAGCCTGATCCAGCCGGCGAATGCGGCGTCGATCCGGGTGGCCGAGAAGCTCGGCGAGCGTTGCGAGCGCGAGATCGAGCTCTCCGGAAAGCGCGTCCTCCTCTACGCCATCGACGCCGCGACGTGGGCCGCGCGGTGAAGCTCCACGTCGGCACCAGCGGCTTCCACTACAAGGAGTGGAAGGGTCCCTTCTACCCGGAGGACCTGAAGAACGCGGACATGCTGGCGTACTACGCCGAGCGGCTGCCCTCGGTGGAGATCAACAACACCTTCTACCGCATGCCGAAGAAGGAGGTGCTCGAGGGCTGGGCGTCGCAGGTGCCCGACGGCTTCCGCTTCTCGATCAAGGCCAGCCGGCGCATCACCCACATGAAGCGGCTGAAGGAACCGGTGGAGGAGACGGGCTTCCTGCTGGACAACCTGGCGGTGCTGGGCGAGAAGCTGGGCGTCGTGCTGTTCCAGCTGCCCCCCAACCTGAAGAAGGACCTCCCGCGTCTCGAGCGCTTCCTGGCGCTGCTCGACCGCCGCGTCCCCGCCGCCTTCGAGTTCCGCAACGACACCTGGGACGACGACGAGGTGCTGGCGTGCCTGTCGGCCCACGGCGCGGCGCTGGTGGCGTCCGAAACCGACGACAGCGGCCCGCCGCAGCTCCACGAGACCGCCCCCTTCGGCTACCTGCGCCTGCGCAAGGGCGACTACACCGAAGAAGAGCTCACCGCCTGGCGCGCTCGCCTGGCCCCCCTCTCCTGGAGCGACGCCTTCGTGTTCTTCAAGCACGAGGACGAAGGCGCGGGTCCGCGGATGGCGGGGGCGTTCCTTTCGCTACGCGATTGACGGGGCTGCTATTTTGTCGACATGGCGGAGCCGGCGAACCACCTGGCCCACAACGTGCGGCGGTTGCGCGAGGAGCGGGGGCTCTCGCAGCAGCAGATGTCGCAGCTCTCGGGCGTGCCGCGACCGACCTGGGCGAGCCTCGAGTCGGGCAGCGCCAACCCGACCCTCGCCGTGCTCTCGAAGGCGGCGGCGGCGCTCCAGGTCTCGATCGAGGAGCTGATCGGACCGCCGCGCAGCGCCTGCCAGTTCTTTCCGGCGGCCGAGGCGGTGGTGCGCAAGCGCGGCGGCGCGAAGGTGCGGCCGCTGGTGCCCGAGTCGCTGCCCGGGCTCGACATCACGCGCATGGAGCTGGCGCCGGGGGGCAGCATGCAGGGCACGCCGCACACGCCGGGCACGCGCGAGTACCTGACCTGCGAGTCGGGCGTGGTCGAGCTGGCGGCGGCCGGCGAGGTGCACCGCCTCGAGGCGGGCGACGCGCTGGTGTTCCGCGGCGACCAGCGCCACAGCTACCGCAACCCGACGCGCCGGCCGGCGGTGGCCGTCTCGGTCGTGGCCTTCGCCCCCGTCCAGGCGTGAGCGACGCCGGACTGCTCCGCGGCGGCACGCTGCTGCTGCTGGCGAAGCTCGTCGCCGTGGTCGGCGGCTTCGCCCTCTACTGGCTGCTGGCCCACGTCTTCAGCGCGTCGCTGGGCGAGGTGGCCGGCGCCGCCGCCTTCGGCGTGTGGGGCGCCACCTTCGGCGTGATCAACCCGCTGAACAGCATGGCCGCCGCCGGCACCATGCAGATGATGTCGCGGCTGGTGGCGAGCCGGGCGCAAGGTCCGGCCGGCGCCGTCTTCTGGCACGCCGCGCGCACCCAGCTGCTGCTGGTGGTCGCCATCTTCGCGGCGCTCGAGCTCGCCGCCGGCTTCGTCGCGCGCAGCGTGCTGAACGACGCCGCCTACGCCACGCCGCTGCGCCTGGCGGCGGCCATTCCGCTGCTCTACGCGCTGCGCGCCCTCTACGAGGGCTACCTGAACGGCACGCGCCGCTTCCGCGACCAGGCGCTGCTCGACATGGGCGCCACCGTGCTGCGTCTCGTCTTCGTGCTGGCGGCCGCGGCGGCGGGCCACGGCGCCTTCGGCGCGATCGGCGGCGTCGTGGCGGCCGCCGCGGCGATGGCCGCGGTGGCGGTGGTGTGGGTGCGTCCGGCGCGCGATCCCGACGGCGCCGCCGGCGCGCTGCCCGGCGCACGTCGGGTGCTCACCTTCCAGGCCCAGGTGATCGCCGTGACGCTGGCCACCCAGTACCTGATCCACGTCGACCTGCTGGCGGTGAAGGCGCTGGCCTCGCCCGACCCGGCGGTGGCCGACCGCCTGGCCGGCTACTACACGGCGGCCCAGAAGCTGGCCCAGGTGCCGCTGTCGATCGTGCTGGCGCTGGCGACGCTGATGTTCTCCTACGTCGCGTCGGACCACGCCCGCGCCCGCGCCGTCGTGCGGCAGGGCATGCGCGCGCTGCTGCTGCTGAGGGTGCCGGCGGCGGCGCTGCTGGCGGCCAACGCGGGGGAGACGCTGTGGCTCGTGTTCCCGACCCTCGAGCGCAGCCTGCTGGCGGCGGGCGATGCACCGGCGGCGGCGTCCGGTGCGCTGGCCTGGCTGGCGGTGGGCTACGTGCCCTGCGCCCTGTTCCTCACCAGCACGACCCTCGTCACCGCCGACGGCCGGCCGGGACTCTCGGCGGCGATCGCCGGCGCGACCCTCGTCGTGGCCTGGTTCGCGGTGCGCGCGCTGACACCGCTGTGGGGCGCGCCGGGCGCGGCCATCGGCGTGAGCGGAGCCTTCGTGCTCGGACTGGTCCTCTGCGGCGCCGTGCTGGCGCGCCGCTTCGGTCCGCCGGTGGGGGCGCTGACCGCGCTTCGCGTCGGTGCGGGCGGCGTCGCCGTGGCCGCGCTGGCGCGCGCCATCCCGTCCGACGGCGCCTGGCTGCTCCTCGAGGACGCCGCCCTGGTGGGCGTCTTCCTGCTGCTCATGCTGGGCTCGCGGGAGCTGCGCGTCGCCGAGCTGCGGGACGCCTTGCGTACAATCGGCCGGGCATGATCCGCGAAGCCGTGATCGCCGACCGCGTGCGCGGGAAGAAGGTGCTCGACGTCGGAAGCCTGGGCCAGACCGACGCCTACCGGCTGTGGGACGTGCTCGACGCCAGCGCCGCATCGCTCACCGGCATCGACCTGCCCGACGACGCGCTGGCCGCGCTGGGCGGTCCGTCCGGCGCCGAGCCCGACCCGCGCATCCGCCGCGGCGACATGGAGCACCACGACCTCTCCGAGCGCTTCCAGGCGATCGTGGCCGGCGACGTGATCGAGCACATGTCGAACCCGGGCCGGTTCCTCGACAACTGCCGCCGCCACCTCGCGCCCGGCGGCGAGCTGCTGCTCACCACGCCGAACGCCAAGTGGCCGACCGTCTTCCTGCGGCCGAACCCGACCCACGCGCTGTGGCACGACCGGCACACGCTGCTCCACCTGCTGGATCGCCACGGCTTCGACGTCCGCCACTTCCAGTACTACCCGGGCAACAAGCCGCACTACGCGCTGCCGCTGCGCTGGCTGGCGTGGCGTCAGCAGCTGCTGGTGGTGGCCACGCCGCGCGAGCCCTGAGCGGTCAGTCCGACTCGCTCTCGCCCAGGTAGACGTCCAGGCCCGCGATGGAGGCGTTCTTGTAGACGCGCTGCACCACCGAGTCGCAGTCGTCGCTGCCGCGGAAGAAGGGGTAGCCGCCCAGCCGTCGCGCCAGCGCGCCGGGCAGCAGCGGAATGCGCACCTCGCCGCGGCCGCCGTCGCCCGCCGCCTCGCCGGCCCAGAAGGCGTGGGCCTCGGTGGGCAGCGGCTCGGGCGGACGCTCCTGGGGCTGCGTCTCCTCCGCCTCGGCCTCTTCCTCCAGCTCCTCGTCCGCGTCGGCGGCGGCCGCCTCGGGCTCCGGCTCCGGCGGCGCCGGCGCCTCCTGGCGCTCCGGCGCCGGGATCAGCGGACCGCGCAGCGCGGCGCTGCCGCCGATCGCCTCGACGATCTCGCTTCGGTCGATGCCGCGCAGGCGGAACACCAGGAACGGGTCGCGATCGAACTCCTCGCCCAGCAGGTAGTAGACCGCCGCCACGTGCTTGCACGGGTTGGCCTGGTCGGGGCAGGAGCAGGCGGTCTTCAGGTCGCCGCTCACGGTCGGGAACAGCGAGAGGCCCAGCGGCGCGAAGGTCTCCTCGATGTCCTCGGGAATCTGGCCGCGCACCAGCGACTCCACCAGCTCCGGATCCTCGGCGATGCGGCGGGTCACCTTCTTCCAGTCGGTGGACGAGAGCATCGACAGGCGCATGCGCACCAGGTAGGGCGCGTCGCGGGAGCCCTGCACCTTGGCGGTGACGAAGCCCTTGCCCAGCTCCAGGTCGACCACCTGGCCCTGGCGCGCGTAGGAGCGTCCGCGGCCCAGGCGGCGGCCCACGTCGAAGCTCTCGAGCACCTCGATCCAGCGCCGCGCCCACCAGTTCTCGGCCTGCTTCTCGCGGCGCGGCCGCGATCGCCCGCGGGCGGAGCGGCCCCGCCCCCGGCCGTTCTTCTTGCCCCGCGGCCGGCCGCGGCGCGGCGCGTCGCCGCGCGACTCGGCGCGCGATTCACCGCGCGACTGGGCGCGGGTCTCCGCGCCCTCGCCGCCGTTCGCCGGCTTGTCGTCGCCGGCGGGCTTGCCGCCGCCGCCTCCGCGGCCCGAGCGGCGTCGCCGGCGCGGCCGGCGTCGTCGTGTCTCGTTCTCTTCGCCCATGTCCCTCAGTCGCGCACCGCGTCCTTGCGCAGCGCGAAGATGTCGTGGAGCTCGTCGTCGGAGAGCTCGGTGATCCAGTTCTCGCCGGTGCCCACGATGTTCTCGGCGATCGAGCGCTTGCTGTCGATCATCTCGTCGATGCGCTCCTCCAGCGTGCCGGCGCACACGTACTTGTGCACCTGCACGTTCTTCGTCTGGCCGATGCGGAAGGCGCGGTCGGTGGCCTGGTTCTCGACCGCCGGGTTCCACCAGCGGTCGAAGTGGAAGACGTGGTTGGCGCCGGTCAGGTTGAGACCGGTGCCGCCGGCCTTCAGCGACAGCACGAACACCGGCGGCGCGTCGTCGTCGCCGGACTGGAAGCGCTCGACCATGGCGTCGCGGCGGCGCTTCGGCGTGCCGCCGTGCAGGTACAGCACCTCGCGGTTCAGCTCCTCCTGGAGGTGCGACTGGAGCAGGTGGCCCATCTCGGCGAACTGGGTGAACACCAGGCTGCGGTCGCCGGCCTCGAGCAGCTCGTCGAGCATCTCGGTCAGCCGCGTGAGCTTGCCCGAGCGTCCCTCGATCTCCGACTGGTCGCCCAGGAAGTGGGCCGGGTGGTTGCACACCTGCTTGAGCTTCGTGAGGGTCGCCAGGATCACGCCGCGGCGCTCGATGCCCTCGGCGTCCTGGATCTTCTTCTCGCTCTCCTCGACCACCTGGGTGTAGAGGCGGCCCTGCTCGGCGGTGAGCGCGCAGAAGACCTTCATCTCCAGCTTGTCGGGCAGGTCGGAGATGATCGAGCGATCCGTCTTCAGGCGCCGCAGGATGAACGGACCGGACAGGCCCTGGAGCCGCTCGGCGGCCTCCTTGTCGCGGTAGGCCTGGATCGGCACGAAGAAGGTGCGCTTGAACTCCTCCTGCGACCCGAGGAAGCCCGGGTTCAGGAAGTCCATGATCGACCACAGGTCGCCCACGTGGTTCTCCACCGGCGTGCCGGTCAGCGCCACCCGGTAGTCGGCCACGATCTCGCGCACCGCCTGACTCTGCTTGGTGTCCGGGTTCTTGATGTTCTGGGCCTCGTCCAGGACGATGCCGGCCCACTGCACCGTGGCCAGGTCCTCCAGGTCGCGGTGCAGCAGCGCGTAGCTGGTCAACACGATGCCGTGCTCGTAGGCGTGCTGGCTGAACTCGTAGCCCTTGGGACGCCCGGCGCCGTGGTGGACCGTCACCGGCAGCTTCGGCGTGAAGCGCCGGGCCTCGTGCTGCCAGTTGGTGAGCACCGACGTCGGGCAGACCAGCAGCACCGGCCGGTCCTCGCCCTCCTCGCGGTTGTGCTCCACCAGCGCCAGCGTCTGGATGGTCTTGCCGAGACCCATGTCGTCGGCCAGGCAGGCGCCCAGGCCCCACTCGTGCAGGTAGTCGAGCCAGGCGTAGCCGCGCTGCTGGTAGGGACGCAGCTCGCCGACGAAGCCCTTCGGCGTGGGCAGCGCCTCGATGGCGGTCTTGTCCTCCAGGCAGGCCAGCAGTTCGCCCAGCCAGCCGGTGGCGCGCACGCCCTCGAAGCGGATGCCGGCCGACGTGTCGGCCGAGCCCAGCGCCATGCGCACGATCTCGCGCGCCGTCACCGAGCCGGCCTTGCGGTTCTTCCAGAACTCGAGCGCGGCGTGGATCTCGTCGATGCCGGTCTCGATCCACTGGCCGCGGATCTGCACCAGCGGCTCCTTCAGCCGCGCCAGCTCCTCCAGGTCGCGGCCCGACAGCGCGCGACCGCCCAGCGCGATCTCCCAGTCGAAGGTGACCGTCTCGTCCAGGCGCGGCCGCTCGTACTCGCCCAGCTCCGACAGCTCGGGCGTGCGCACGCGCGCGCGCACGCACAGCCGGTGGGCGGTACCCGACTCGGTCCACCACTCGGGCAGCAGCGTGCCGAAGCCCGCCTGCTCCAGCGCCGGCGCGGTGACGGTCAGGAACTCGTGGGCGCCCTTGGCGTCGAGCGAGTAGCCCGAGGGCTTGCGCTGGCGCAGGCTCTCTTCGATGCGCGGCGCCACGCCGGCCGCCTGCATCAGCGCCGCCAGCAGCGCCTCGTGGACGTCGGTACCCATGCGCGAGAGCGACGCCGCCTTGCGGCCACGGGTGATCCAGGCGTCGGCGGTCGGCACCAGCAGGCTCGGGTCCTCGGACGACTGGAGCAGGAAGCGCACGTACCAGCGCCGCTGACCCGGCCGCGGCGCGTCGCGCCCCTTGCGGCCGCGCCCCGCGTTTCGACGCCGACCGTTCTGGCGCCGCGGCTCCTCCTTGCCGGCCGCGGGCTCCTCGAGCCGGAAGCACAGCCGGAAGGGCGCGCTGGCGGCGGCGTCGACCGGCGAGCGCCACTCCTGCACCTGCTGGCGCAGCTGGTCGAGCTCGTCGTCGGCGCCCT
>JBNLVK010000127.1:0-19275 GCA_050618055.1 Myxococcota bacterium | reverse complement strand
ACGAGTACCAGGACACGAACGCGCTCCAGGCGTCGGTGCTGCTGGGGCTCGCGCCGACGGGTCGCGGGCTCACGGTGGTGGGCGACGACGCCCAGTCGATCTACTCCTTCCGCGCGGCGGACGTGCGCAACATCCTGGGCTTCGCCGGGCGCTTCGATCCGCCGGCGCGGGTGGTGAAGCTCGAGGAGAACTACCGCTCCACCTCGCCGATCCTCGCCGCCTGCAACGCGCTGATGGAGGAGTCGACCCAGTGCGTCCCCAAGCGGCTCCACTCGCGGCGCGCCTCCCAGGAGCGGCCCGCCCTGGTGTCGACCGCCGACGAGCTCAGCCAGGTCGACTACGTGGTGGACGCGATCCTGCACCACCGGGAGCAGGGCGTTCCGCTGAAGCGCCAGGCGGTGCTGATGCGTACCGCCCACCACAGCGACGCGCTGGAGGTCGAGCTGTCGCGGCGCAACGTGCCCTTCGTGAAGTACGGCGGGCTCAGGTTCCTGGAGGCCGCCCACGTGAAGGACCTGGTCTGCCTGCTGCGCTGGGCCGAGAACCCGAAGGACGAGCTGGCCGCCCATCGCGTGCTCCAGCTGCTGCCGGGCATCGGTCCGGCGACGGCGCGTTCGGTCTTCGCACGTCACGCCGAGGAGCGCTTCGCCTTCGAAGCGCTCGGGCGGGCGCCGGTGCCCGCGGCCGCGCGCAGCGACTGGCCCGGTCTGTGCGCGCTGCTGCGCGGGCTGCGCGAGGGGGGCACGCACTGGCAGGGCCAGCTGCGCGCGGTCCGCGACTGGTACCAGCCCCACCTGGAGCGCATCCACGAGGCGCCCCACGTCCGCGCCGCCGACCTCGAGCAGCTGGAGCGGCTGGCGGGGACCTTCGCCAGCCGCGAGCGCTTCCTGACCGAGCTGACGCTCGATCCGCCGGGGGCGACCGCCGACGAGGCCGGCGATCCGCACCTGGACGAGGACTTCCTGATCCTGTCCACCATCCACTCGGCGAAGGGCCAGGAGTGGGACGTGGTGTTCGTGCTGAACGTGGTGGACGGCTGCATCCCCTCGGACATGGCCAGCGGCGGACCGGACGAGATCGAGGAGGAGCGGCGCCTGCTGTACGTGGCCATGAGCCGCGCGCGGGATCACCTGCACCTGGTCCAGCCGCTGCGCTTCTACGTTCGCCAGCAGCACCGCCACGGCGATCGCCACGTCTTCGCGCCGCGCTGCCGCTTCCTCTCGCCGGCCGTGCAGCAGCGGCTCGTCGCGGCGAGCCACGGCGAGGTGGCCGCGCCCGACCGGCCCGATGCCCGCCCGGCCACCCGGGTGGACGTCGGCGCGCGGCTGCGCTCCATGTGGAGCTAGCCCTTCCGGCTAGCCGGCCAGGTAGGCGGCGGCGGCCCGAGCCAGCGCCTCGCCCAGGCGGCGACCCGGCGGTGGCAGGCCCGCGCGGCCGTCGACGCGGCTGCGGAAGCGGGGCTTCGCCTCCAGGTGGAGCGCGGCCATGCCCACCTCGCCGGCGGCAGCCAGCGAGCGGGTGCGCAGCGCCGGGAAGCGCAGCACGGCGGCCCCGGTCTCGCGCCCGCGGGCGTCCATCAGCACCGCCGCGCGCTGGCCCGGCAGGCTCTGGGCGGCCAGGTGGAAGCCGGGTCCGAGCGCATCGAGCAGTCCGCGCGAGAAGCGCAGCGGATCGGCCAGCGCGTTGCGTCCGGCCGAGAGCTCCAGGTCGTGGGGCGCGCGGGCGCCGGCGCCGTGGCACTCGATCAGCAGCTCCGCCCGGCAGTCCAGCACGCGCCGGCAGTAGGGGCTGCGAGCCGACTTGTTGGGATCGTGGTCGGTGGCGTGGGCGGCCACCAGCAGGCGCGCCGGGACGCCGAGCGACGCCAGGCGCCCGAGGGCCACCAGCGCGTAGAGGGCCGCGTTCTCGTCGGCGACGCGACCGCCCTCGGGCCGGCGCTCGGCGATGCGGTCGACGCCCGGGGCCGCGTGGTGCGGCACACCGAGCACCACCCGCGGCGGGTCGCCGCGATCGATCTCGACCAGCGTGTCCCGCGCGTCGAGCAGGTCGGAAAGGCCGCCGGCGAGGCGTCCGTCGCCGTCGCCGTCGTCGCCCTCCTCGAACAGGGGGCCTGCGTGCCGGCGGATCTCCACGCTCCGACGGTAGCCCGCTTTACAGGGCCGGGCGGTCGCGCCAAGCTGCCCCCTCACGCAGGAGGACGGCATGGGCAGGCTTCGGGATCGGGTGGCCTTCATCACCGGCGCAGCGTCGGGAATCGGCGCGGCGTGCGCGGCGCGCTTCGCCGAGGAGGGCGCCATCGTCGCCGGCGTCGACCTCCAGAAGCCGGTGGACGACGGCTTCGAGAAGGTGCTGGCGGCGTCGCCCCGTTCGACCTTTCGTGACGGCGTCGACGTGCGCGACGAGGCCGTGGTGGAGTCGGCGGTGGCTGCGGCGGCCGACGCGTTCGGGCGCATCGACGTGCTGGTGAACGCGGCCGGCGTGGGCGGCGGCGGTGCGGCCCACGAGCTGGACGCGGCCGAGTGGGACCGGGTGGTCGACATCAACCTGAAGGGCTCGTTCCTGGTGGCGAAGCACGTGCTCGCCCGGATGGTGGAGCAGGGCTCGGGCAGCGTCGTGCACCTGGCGAGCGTCGAGGGGCTGGAGGGCATGAGCGGGTCGCTTCCCTACAACGCGTCCAAGGGCGGCGTCGTGCTCATGACCAAGAACATGGCCCTCGACTACGCCGCCCACGGCATCCGCGTGAACTGCCTGTGCCCCGGCCTGATCGAGACGCCGCTCACGGCGCCGCTCGGCATGGAGGCCTTCAAGCCGGTGCGCGACGCGATGCAGAGCTGGCACGCGCTGGGTCGCCTGGGCCGGCCGGAGGAGGTCGCCAGCTGCGCGCTGTTCCTGGCCTCCGACGAGGCCTCCTTCGTGACCGGCCACGCGCTGGTGGTCGACGGCGGCTGGACCGCGGGCCGGCGCGTCGACACGTCGGCGCTCGATCCGAGCGACTTCGGCGCCTGACGCCCCCCTTCCGCGTAGAATGGGCGCGGATCGTCGCTGGAGGCATGCGTTGACTGCACCGCTCGAGGGCATCCGGGTCGTGGAGATCGCCAGCTACGTGGCCGCGCCGGCCGCGGGAGCGCTGCTGGCGGACCTGGGCGCGGAGGTCGTGAAGGTGGAGATCCCGGCGGGCGAGATCTACCGCCACAGCATTCCGCGGCGCCTGGGGTACAAGAGCGGGTTCCCCGAGGCGGCCCACTTCCAGATGGACAACCGGGGCAAGCGCTCGCTGGCCCTCGACCTGACCCGGCCCGAGGCGCGCGCCGCCCTCGACCGGCTGCTCGACCGGGCCGACGTGCTGCTCACGAACCTGCTGCCGGAGCGGCTGGTGCGCTTCGCCCTGGACGCGGCCACGCTGGAACGCGAGCGACCCGCGTTGATCCTGGCGACGCTCACCGGCTACGGCACCGAGGGTCCGGAGAAGGATCGTCCCGGCTTCGACTACGCCGCCTACTGGGCGCGCACCGGCTTCATGGACCAGCTGCGCGAGCCCGACGCACCGCCGGCCTTCCTGCGCGGCGGGGTGGGCGACCACGCCGCCTCCCTGGCGCTGTGCACCGGCATCCTGGCGGCGCTGCGCGTGCGCGATCGCACCGGCGAGGGCCAGACCGTCGGCGTCTCGCTCATGCACATCGGCTTCTACATCCTGGGCAACGACGTGGCGAACGCGCTGGCCACCGGCCAGGATCCGCCCCGCCACGACCGGCGCCGCGCGCGCAACCCGCTGTGGAACCACTACCGCACCAGGGACGACCGCTGGCTCTTCCTGGTGATGATCGAGTCGCAGCGCTACTGGCCCACCTTCTGCAAGGCGATCGGTCGGCCCGAGTGGGTGGACGACCCGCGCTTCGAGGACGCCATCCCGCGCTACCGCAACGGCGAGGAGCTGTGTGGTCTGCTGGCCGGGCTGTTCGCCGAGCGGACCCTCGCCGAGTGGCAGGAGACGCTGGACGCCCACCGGCTCATCTGGTCGCCGGTGAAGACGCTCTCCGAGGCGCTGCGCGACGAGCAGGCGCGGGTGATGGGCATGTTCGAGGAGCTCGACCACCCGGTGGCCGGACGCTACGAGACGGTGGCCGCGCCGATCCGGCTGTCGGGCCACGCCATGCCGGGCCGGCCGGCGCCGGCGCTGGGCGCCGACGGACGCGACGTGCTGCGGGACGCGGGGCTGTCGGAGGCGGAGATCGACGCGGCGATCTCCGCCTAGTCCGTCGGCTACTTCCCGACCACCGAGACGAAGCTGACGCAGCGTCCCGGCTGTCCGCCCAGGTTGTGGGTGAGGCCAGCTTCGGGTCCGCAATCTGCCGCTCGCCGGCCTCGCCGCGCAGCTGGAGCCACATCTCGTACATCATGCGCAGGCCGCTGGCGCCGATCGGGTGGCCGAAGCTCTTGAGTCCACCGTCCGGGTTCACCGGCTGGGGCCCGTCCCCGTCGAAGCGTCCGTCCTTCACGTCCTTCCAGGCCTGGCCGCGCGGTGAGAAGCCCAGGTCCTCCATCAGCACCAGCTCGGTGGCGGTGAAGCAGTCGTGCACCTCCGCCATGCTGATCTCCTCGCGCGGGTTGGTGACGCCGGCCTGCTCGTAGGCGTCGCGGGCGCTCTCCACCACCTCCTGGAAGGTGGTGAAATCGTAGTCCTGGCTGTAGCTGCCCTCGGCCGGACCCGACGCGAACGACAGCGCCTTGATGTAGATCGGCGAGTCGGTGTACTTGTGCGCGTCCTCGGCCCGGCACAGGATGGCGGCGGCCGAGCCGTCGGAGACGCCGGAGCAGTCGAAGATGCCGAACATGCCGGCCACCCGCGGCGACGCCTGGATCTTCTCCATCGGCACCTCCTTGCGGAACTGGGCCTTCGGGTTCCTGGCGCCGTTCACGTGGTTCTTCCAGGCGATGCGCGAGATCACCTCCTTGAGCTCGCCCTCGTCGACGCCGTACTTCTTGGCGTAGGCGGGAGCCAGCAGCGAGAACATCGCGGGAGCGGTCATGCTGGGCGAGGTCCCGTCGTCCGGCGGGCTGCCGATCGCGAGACCGGAGAAGCCCGAGTCCTTGAGCTTCTCGACGCCGATCGCCATCACCAGGTCGTAGGCGCCGCTGGCCACCGCGTAGGCGGCGTTGCGGATGGCCTCGCTGCCGGTGGCGCACATGTTCTCGAGACGCGTGACCGGCTTGTAGGGGATCTTCAGCGCCTCGGAGAGCAGCAGGCCCGAGGTGCCGCTGCCCATGGTGCCGAGCCAGTAGGCGTCGACCGCGTCGGGCGCGACGCCGGCCGAGGCGTAGGCGTCCTTGGCGGCGTCGACCAGCAGGTCCTCGGCGCTCTTGTCCCAGCGCTCGCCGAAGGCCGTGCAGCCCATGCCGACGATCGCCACCCGGTCCTTGATTCCGTTGCTCGCCATGGTGTCTTCTCCGTGCGCGGAGGTCTGCGCCGCTCCGCTGGTTTCTTCCCTTCCGACTTCGCTCGCCTGCGGCTCGCTGCGCGGCCGCGGCTAACGCCGCGGCCTTGCCTTCCAGAAGTAGTTGTGGACCCCTTGTCCGGTGTAGAGGCGCCGGAACGTCATCTCGAGCTCGTTGCCGATCGCGACCCGTTCCGGGTCGACGTCGGTCACCTCGCAGGTGAGGCGGCCGCCCCCCTCGAAGTCGAGCACACCGACCACCACCGGCGGCTGGAGCGTGTAGGCCAGGTGGTCGAGGGTGTAGGTCGCGATGCGGCAGCCCTTGTGGGCGAAGCCTTCGACGTCCATCTCGTCGATGGCGCCGCAGGCCACGCACACGCGCTGGGGCGGCAGGTGTCCGGCACCGCAGGAGCGACAGCGCGATCCCTCGAAGGAGAGCTTCCAGCCCTCGTTGCGCCGCATGGGCGGCGCGGCGGGACGCTCCGGATCCGGCCGCCGCGGCGGCTCGAAGGGCAGGATGCCGCGCCACTTCAGGTAGGTGTTGTAGGGCAGGTCGTCGCGCTTGCTGGCGATCCAGCCGTCGACGCTGCGGGCGGGCCGCGCGTCGGCGATGCGGTCGGTCACTTCGAGCACCAGGGCGTCGCAGCCGTCGGCCAGCGACACGACCAGGATGCGGTCGCCCGGCTTCGCCGTGTCCAGGGTGCGCGCCAGCAGCAGGCCCGCGTGGGCGGCGCCGCAGCGTCCGACGCCGGCGGCGAGCGGGTCGGCCACCTGCTCGGGCTTCAACTTCAGGGCGGCCGGCAGCCCGGCGATCGCCCGCGGGTTCACCGCGTCGAGGACGACCGTGGCCAGGTCGGTGGGCTCGACGCCGGCGTCCAGCAGCGCGCGGGTCGCGGTGTCGGCGGCGACCGGCCCCAGGATCTTGGCACCGAAGCGCTCCTCCCAGCTCTTCACGAACTCGTCCTGGGGCAGGCGCCAGACGTCCAGCACCTCGGTGGTGGCCGACGCGCGCCCGACGAAGCGGGCCAGGGCCTGGTCGTCCGGACCGGTGACGAAGGCGACACCGGCGTCGCCGCCCTGGCTCTCGCGGGCGCTGCCCGGCGCGCCGACCGAGAGGTCGCCGGCGGCGACCAGCACGCGGCGGCCGGCGCTGGCCAGGTCGCCGCCCAGCAGCAGGGCCGAAAGGCCCATGCGCGTGCAGGATCCGACCTCGAGCGACGCGATCCGTTCGGGCAGGCCCAGTGCCGCCTGGAGCGTGGCGGCGTTCAGCTTCTCGGCGTAGGGCGGCGTGGGCGTGGCGAGCACGACCTGGTCGAGCGCGCCGGCGCCGTCCAGGGCGCCCCGCGACGCCTCGACCGCCAGGGACACCGCGTCCTCGTCGTAGCTGGCGACGGCGCGCTCGCCGCGTCCCGCCGCCGGGCCGATGGCCTGGCGCTGGAGGCGGAAGAAGGGGACGTAGCTGCCATAGCGGAGGATTCCGGACACGGGAGGCTCCTTCGGGGAGGGGACGCCCCATTGTAACCGCCCGCCACGGTGGTCCGCCGCACGCGTAGAATGGCGCGATCGCCCGGTCGCTGGACGGGCCGGGCGGTGCGCGCCCATGACCGTCCCGACCCCGAGCCGCTGGCTGTTCGGCCCGCTGCCCGACCTGCTGTTGGGCTGCGGCGGGGCGTACCTGATCGTCTTCGCGCTGCTCGTGGGGGCCGGGCCCGCCTTCGAGGGCGTCGTGCCCCACGCCATGATGCCGCTGCTGGTGCTGGTCACCAGCATCCCGCACTACGGCGCGACGCTGCTGCGCGTCTACGAGGAGCCGGGCGAGCTTCGTCGCTACCGGCTGTTCGCGGTCTGGATCTCGCTGCTCGTCTACGGCTGGTTCGCCGTCGCCGTCTTCGACCCGTTCCTCGGCAGCCTGATGGTGACCCTCTACCTCACCTGGAGTCCCTGGCACTACAGCGGGCAGAACTACGGCATCGCCATGATGTTCCTGGGCCGGCGCGGCATCGCGCTGGCGCCGGAGACGAAGCGCTGGCTCTACGCCAGCTTCCTGCTCTCGTTCGTGCTGGCCTTCCTGGGCATCCACACCGCCGGGTCCGTCGACTCCTACGCGCCCGGATCGCTGGAGCCCGAGGCCTTCGGGCTGCTGCGGCTGGGCGTTCCGCCGGCGCTGGCGGCCTGGCTGCTGTTCGCCGCCGCGCTCGGCTACGGCGTCTCGCTGGCAGTGGTCGCCGGCTCGCTGCTGCGCACGGCGAGCGCTCGCGACCTGGCGCCTGTGGCGGCGCTGGTGGGTCTCCAGGGGCTCTGGTTCTCGGCGCCGGTGCTGGCCCGCGCCACCGGGGTGTTCGGCGACTGGGCGCCCTTCGGCGGGGACGCGCGCTTCCGCGAGTACGCCTTCCTGTGGGTCGCCATCGGCCACGCGGTCCAGTACCTGTGGGTGACCAGCTACTACGCGGTGCGCGCGGCCGACACCGGACGCCGCGTGCGGCACCTGGGCAAGGCGACCGCGGCCGGCGGCGTCGCCTTCGGCCTGCCGCTGCTCGTGTTCGGACCCGACGCGCTGGGGCGCCACGGCTACGACGCGGGGCTCGCGCTGCTGATCGCCTCCGCCGTGAACCTGCACCACTTCGTCCTGGACGGGGCGATCTGGAAGCTGCGCGACGGGCGCATCGCGCGGGTGCTGCTGCGTGCGGGAGAGGCGACGTCGGAGGTCGGAGCGGCGGGCTTCGGGCGGCTGGCGCGGACGGCGCTGCTGGTGTTCGGTGCGGTCTACGCGCTCTCGTTCGGCTACGCCACGATCGAACGGGAGCTGGGCGTGCGACGGGCCCAGCTGCGCGAGGACTTCGAGCGCATGGCCGTGGCGGCGCGCCGGCTGCGCTGGGTGGGGCGCGACGACGCCAGCCTGCGCCACAACCTGGCGATCGGGGCCCTGCGCCGGGGCGACCTGGCCGCGGCGCGCAGCGAGGTGGAGCGCAGCCTGGCGCTCCAGCCGACGCCGCGTACCTGGGTGCTCGCGGGCATGCTGCGCCAGCGCGAAGGCGATGCCGCCGGCGAGCAGGCGGCCTACGAGCAGGCGGTGGCGCTCGACGCCGGTCACGTGCCGGCGCTGGTGCGGCTGGCCGCGGTCCGCGAACGCGCGGGAGATCGGGTGGGCGCCCGGGAAGCCCTGGGGCGCGCGCTCGAGGTGGATCCGGCGCGCGACGACCTGCGCGCGCGCCGGGACGCGCTGGCGTCCGGACCCGCTCCCGACTAGCGCGCGGCGGCGCGGGCTTCGAGGGCGTCGACCAGCTCGCTCACCGCCGGCTCCGGCGCGTAGCGGTCCGCGTTCTTGCGGGCCGACTCGCGGACCTCGGGGCGGCGCCAGAAGGCCGGCAGGCGGTCACCGATGGCGGCAGCCAGCGCGGCCGGATCGTCGAGGGGAACGAAGGTTCCGTCCGGGCCCAGCACCTCGCGCATGGCGGGCAGGTCGGCGGCCAGCGCGGGCGTGCCGCAGGCGTTGGCCTCGACGTAGACCAGCCCGAAGGAGTCGCCGCAGGAGGGCATGGCCAGCAGGTCGGCGGCGTGCAGCCAGTGGGCCTTCTGCGTCTCGTCGACGAAGCCGGCGAAGTGGACGTTCGGTCCCACGGCGACGGCCGCGCACAGGTCGCGGCGGGCGCGCTCGTCGCCGCCGAGCAGCACGAAGCGCACCTGCGGCAGCGCCTGGGCCGCTCGCGCCAGCGTCCAGACCCCCTTCTGCTCGCTGTAGCTCCCGGCGGCGACCACCAGCAGCGCGTCGTCGATGCCGCGCGCCCGTCGCCAGGCGCGGACCGCCCCCGCGCCGACCGGCGGGGGAGGCTCGACCGGCATGCGGAAGTGCTCGATCCGGCCGGCCTGCAGGCCGCGGTCGACGAAGAAGGCCTGCTCCTCGTGGGTGGCCACCAGCAGCGCGTCGAAGGCGCCCAGGGTGTGCAGCCACTGCGCCTCGCGGGTCACGAAGCCGGGCTGGTGGACGTGGTAGGCGGGGATCGCCACCGCCGGCACGCCCAGCCGGCGCGCCGCGCCGGCGGCGGCGACCACCTCCGGGGTGGGGACCGCCAGGCTCAGGATCAGGTCGGGACGGGCGCGGCGGATGCGGTGCATGAGCACGGCGTGCAGCGGGCCCGCCAGTCCGGTGGGATCGCTGCCGAGCCAGCCGCGCAGGGGGTGGACGACCTGGCGGGCGAGGCCGGTGGCGAGACCGCGCCCGATCCGGTCGACGCGCACGCCCGGATCCCGCGGGTCGCCGGGACCTTCGCGGAGGCGCGCCGAGGACACCACGGTGACGTCGTGGCCGCGCGCGCCCAGGCCCCGGCACAGCCGGCGCGCGAGCTGGGCGCTTCCCGTCACCCGCTGCGGCGGGTAGTCGTGTACCGCGCAGACGATCCGCATTCGCTGCCGGGCGTCCGCTAGGTGACGCTGCGCCCTCGGGCCATCAGCAGCTTGCCGGAGCGCACCAGCTCGACCAGCCGGTAGGGCTGGAGCAGGGCGGTCAGGGCGTCGAGCTTCTCGGACGAGCCGTGCGCCTGGAGGATCAGCGACTCGGCGCCGAAGTCGACCACGCGCGCCTTGTAGTGCTCGGCGATCTGGAGGATCTGGTTGCGCTCGTCGAGGCCGCACTCGAGCTTCAGCAGCGCGATCTCGACCTCGTAGGCCTGGTCGGCGGTGTGGTCGATGGCGTGCACCACGTCCACCAGCTTCGCCAGCTGCTTCACCACCTGCTCCAGGTCCTCGGGCAGGCCCGAGCAGGTGATGGTCATGCGCGAGAAGCGTCCCTCGCTGGCCGGGCTGACCACCAGGCTCTCGATGTTGAAGCCGCGCCGCGAGAACACCAGGGCGACGCGCACCAGCACGCCCGGCTTGTTGTTCACGAACACGGAGATGGTGTGGATGGGCAGGGGGGCGTCCACCGCCGCCGCCTGGGCTGCGCTCATGCTCAGGTACTCCCGGTGGGCTTTGCGAGCTGCTCCTTGGGAGGCTCGATGATCATGTCGCGCACCGCGGCGCCGGCCGGGATCATGGGGAAGACGTTGTCCTCCTTCACCACCTCGGCCACCACCACGCAGGGGCCCTCGTCGTAGTCGTGGGCCTCCTTCAGGATGCGGTCGACGTCGCCGGCGCGCTTGATGCGGAAGCCCTTCACGCCGTAGGCCTCGGCCAGCTTCACGAAGTCGGGGTTGCCGATCAGGTCGGCGCCGGAGATGCGGTTCTCGTAGAACAGCTCCTGCCACTGCCGGATCATGCCCAGGTAGTTGTTGTTGATGATCAGGCACTTGGCGTTGGCGCCCACGTTGCGCGCCGTGGCCAGCTCGCACAGCGTCATCTGGAAGCCGCCGTCGCCCACCACCGCCCACACCTTCATGTCCGGGTTGCCGAGCTGGGCGCCGATGGCCGCGGGGAAGCCGAAGCCCATGGTCCCGGCGCCGCCGCTGGAGATCCAGTGGCGCTCGTTGCGGGAGAGGCAGAACTGGGCGGCCCACATCTGGTGCTGGCCCACGTCGGTGGTGATGATGGCGTCGCCCTGGGTCACCGCGTGCAGGCGATCGAGCACGTGCTGGGCGCGCAGCCCGCCCTTCTTCGGGTACTTCAGCGGGAACTGCTTGCGCCAGCGGCCGCACTGGGCGAGCCAGGCCTCGGTCTCCGCCATCTCGATCAGCGGAATCAGGTCCTCGACCACCAGCCGCGCGTCGCCGTGGATCGAAACGTCGGGACGCACGATCTTGTTGAACTCGGCGGCGTCGATGTCGACGTGGATCTTCACCGCGTCGGTGCAGAACTCGTCGAGCTTGCCGGTGATGCGATCGTCCCAGCGCGCGCCGATGGCCATGATGAGATCGCAGTCGGCCACCGCCTTGTTGGCGTAGGCGGTGCCGTGCATGCCCAGCATGCCCAGGTGCAGCGGGTGGTGCTCGTCGACCGCGCCCTTGCCGAGCAGCGTGTTCACCACCGGCGAGCGCAGCTTCTCGGCCAGCGTGGTCACCGCCTTGCCGGCGCCCGAGATGACGGCGCCGTGGCCCACGTAGAGCAGCGGACGCTTCGACTCGGACAGCAGGCGCGCCGCCTCCTCGATGCGCTCCGGATCGCCCCGCGTGGGCACCTGGTAGCCGGGCAGGTCGAGCTCGTCGGTGAAGGGCGCGTCGCAGGGGCCCTGGCCCACGTCCTTCGGAATGTCGATCAGCACCGGGCCGGGCCGGCCGCTGGTCGCCACGTGGAAGGCCTCGCGCATGATGCGCGGTATGTCCGCCGCGTCCTTCACCAGGTAGGAGTGCTTCACCACCGGGTAGGTGATGCCGGTGACGTCGGCCTCCTGGAAGGCGTCCTTGCCGAGCATCGGCGAGATGGTCTGGCCGCACAGCACGACGATGGGCGAGGAGTCCATCAGCGCCGTCAGCAGGCCGGTGACCGTGTTGGTGGCGCCCGGGCCCGAGGTGACCAGCACCACGCCGGGGCGACCGGTGGAGCGCGCGTAGCCGTCGGCCATGTGGGTGGCGCCCTGCTCGTGGCGGACCAGCACCAGCTCGATCTTCGAGTCGACCAGCGCGTCGAACATGGGCATGGCCGCGCCGCCGGAGAGGCCGAAGATGTACTCCACCCCCTCCCGCTCCAGGCACTGGATCACCTTTTCGCCGCCGGTCGGCGTCTTCTGCTCCATCGGGGCTCCTCGACTGCCCCAGATCGAGTCCCTGGAGGCAGAATGGTCGCCCAGTGTATCGGCCGGAAGCCGACTTCACCAGAGAGGGCGCGGTCAAGATCAGGTGACGGCCGGGATCGGGCGGACCAGGGTGACCAAACCGCGCTTCGGTACCCGAAATGGGACCTTTATCCCCTAGGGGAGTACCAAAACTAGGTCACGATCCCCGAAGTACGCCACGCTTCGATCTGCTCCGCATCGAAACCGGCCTCCTGGAGCACCATCTGGGTGTGCTGGCCCAGGCGGGGCGGGTGGAGACGCAGGGAGGCGGGCGTCTTCCCGTAGCGGACCGGGTGGGTGAGGTAGCGGGTGGTGCCGGTCTCCGGATCCTCCACGTCCTCCCAGGTCCGGTTGTGGCGCACCTGGGGGTCGGCGAAGAAGCCGGGGAGATCGTTGACCGGGCCGAAGGGCGCGCCCTGGGCCCGGGCCCGCTCCACGAACTCGGCGGTGGGCCACTTGCGCAGCTCCTGCTCCAGCACGCCGAACAGCTCCTCGGCGTGCTGGATGCGGCCGACGAAGCTGCCGAAGCGCTCGTCCTCGAGCAGGTCCTCGCGATCCATGGCGCGGCAGGTGCCCGCGAACTGGGCGTCCTCGATCACGATCCCCACCACGTAGCCGTCGGCGGTCTCCCAGGTGCGGAAGATGTCCAGGCCGGCCGGGTTGGGCTCGGCGGGCTGGAAGGACTCGGTGACGATCATGTCGGGCAGCGCGTAGGCGGCGAAGGCGTCGATCATCGGCACGTCCACCCGCTGGCCCTCGCCGCCGTTGCGCTCGCGGGCCAGCAGGGCCGACACCGCGGCCGAGGCGGCGGTCATGGCGGTGCTCTTGTCCGCCAGCAGGCTCTTCATCAGCGTCGGTGCGCCGTCGCCGCCCTGGGCGGGCATGAGCCCCACCAGTCCCTGGATCACCAGGTCGTAGGCCGGCTGCTCGAGGTAGGGACCGTCCGGGCCGAAGCCGCTGATCGCCACGTAGATCAGGCCCGGGTTTTGCGGACGCAGGTCGCCGTCGCCGATGCCCAGGCGCTCGGCCACGCCGGGGCGGAAGTTCTGCACCACCACGTCCGCGTCCCGCGCCAGCCGCTGGGCGATCGCCGCCGCCTCGTCGCGCTTCAGGTCGAGCACCACGCTGCGCTTGTTGCGGTTGAACTGGGCGAAGAAGCCGGTCAGTCCGCCGTCGCGGAAGGGCGGGCCCATGTAGCGGGACACGTCGCCCCGGGGCGTCTCCACCTTGATCACGTCGGCGCCCAGGTCGCCCAGGATCTGGGTGCAGAGCGGACCGGAGACCACGGTGGAGAAGTCGACGACGCGGAAGCCCGTGCAGGGCCCCCGCGCCGCGTCCGGGGCGACGTGTTCCATGCCCACCTCTCTAGAGCAGGGTCTCGGCGAGCAGCTGCTTCGCCTCCGACGACGCCCCGGCCGCCAGCAGGCTCCCGACGTGGCCCTTGGCGCCGGCCTCCTTCCAGGCCTGCAGCCGGTCCGCGATGCGGTCGCGCGGTCCGACCAGGGCCACCTCGTCGACCAGCTCGTCGGGCACGGCGGCCAGCGCCTCGCCCTTGTTTCCGGCCAGGTACAGGTCCTGGATCTTCTCGGCGGCCTCCTCGTAACCCAGCCGCTTCGCGTAGTCGTTGTAGAAGTTCTTGTGGCGGGCGCCCATGCCCCCGATGTGGAGCGACAGCATGCCCTTGACCGGAACGCGGCAGGCGTCGAGGTCGTCGCCCATCACCACCGTCACGAACGGGGCGATGTCGAAGTTCTCGAGGCCCTTGCCGCCGCCGGCCTTGGCGAAGCCGTCGGCCAGCGGCTTCTCGAACAGGTCGTAGCGCTCCGGGTTCATCCACACCGGAATGACGCCGTCGGCCACCTCGCCCGCGCAGCGCATGCCCGCCGGCGAGATCGACGCGGTGTAGATCGGCAGGTCCGGGTCGGGGTAGACGATGCTCTTCAGCGGCTTGCCCAGGCCGGTGGCGTCCTCGCCGCGGTAGGGCATCTGGTAGTGCTCGCCGTCGTGCTCCACCGGCGCCTCGCGGGCCACGATCTTGCGGATGATCTGGACGTACTCGCGGGTGCGGGTGAGCGGCTTGCCGTAGGCGACGCCGTGCCAGCCCTCGACCACCTGGGGGCCCGAGGGCCCCAGGCCCAGCAGGAAGCGGCCGCCGGAGAGCTGGGAGAGGGTGATCGCCGTGCCCGCCGTGCAGGCGGGCGTGCGCGCCGGCATCTGCATGATCGCCGTGCCCACCTTGATCGTGCGGGTCTGCGCCAGCACCCAGGCCGCGGTGCTCACCGCGTCGGAGCCGTAGGCCTCCGCCGTCCAGACCGAGTCGAAGCCGAGTCGCTCGGCCTCCAGGATCGGCTCCATGTCGATCGACACGCGCTTGCCGGCGTAGCCGAGGACCATTCCAACCTTCATCGCGGACTCCTTTGTTCAGGGATAACGCTGGCGCAGCCAGTCGACGACGAGCTCCATGGCCTCGGGTCGGTGGCCCTCCAGGTAGTGGGGTGCGCCCTTCATCTCGTGGTAGGTGACGTCTTCGGCGCCGGCCGCGTCGCGGATCTCCAGCGCCTGGCGCACGCGGATCTCGGTGTCCGCCGTCGGGTGCAGGATCAGCGTCGGCACCTTCACGTGGGGCATGGTGTCCGCCAGCCGCGCCTTCGACGACAGGCCCGACCAGGTGGAGAGCCAGCCGCGGGCCGTCATGGTGCGCGCCAGGCCGCCGCGGCCGTAGTTGGCGTCGAACGGATCGGGAAACGCGAACAGCGAGCCCAGCGGCCGCTCGTCCGGGTCGATGGACAGGTCCAGGTAGGCGGGGTCGGCCAGCGTGCGGTAGATCGTCAGGTACTCGGTGTGGACCGCCCGCTGGCGCCAGTAGCGCCACTCGGCGGGCTGCTCGCCCTTGTCGACGGCCTGGCTGGCGGTGTGGGCGCGCCGCGCCGCCGCCAGGGTCTGCTTCGCCCGCGCGTCGATGCGGGCGATGCGGTCGCGCTGGGCCTGCCGGTAGCGGGCCAGCCAGTCGCGATCGTAGGTGCAGGGCTCGGGCCAGGGCCGCCAGCCGTTGTCCGGGTGGTACATGTCGAGCTCGGGCACGACGCTCGCCGGATCGTCCTCGTCGGCCACCGAGGGATCGATCACCTGGAGCATGAACACGCCCTCGCCCGGGTGGGCGGCGATGCCGATCCAGCCGTCGCCGCAGGAGCGCTCCTGCTGGGCCAGCGCCATCAGCGATCCGCCGCCGCTGTTGCCGAGCAGCACCACCGCCTCGGCGCCGCGCCGGCGCATCTCCTGGGCCACCGTGTCGACGTCGACCACGCAGGCCTCGTGCAGGCAGTCGGTGTCGTTGTTCATGTAGCGGGTGCCGAAGCCCAGCACGGCGTAGCCGGCGGCGGCCAGCAGCGGGCAGGCGTAGTGGACCGAGAAGTCGCCGCGCGGGTGGGACAGCACCACCGCCGTCTTCCAGGGTGTGCCGGCCGGCGGCGTCCACAGCACGCCGCGCACCAGGGCGCCGTCGGGCGAGACCAGGCGCACCGGCTCGCGGCCGAGGCTCACCCCCGGATCGTCTTCGGGCAGCGGCCAGTAGCCGAGTCCGAACGGTCGCTGTTCGCCGAGGGAGTGGGGCATCGGGGGGTGGCCCCCGAGTATAGGCCGCCTAGGCGCCCTCGCGGGCCTTCACGTGGGCCCCGCGCGGCGGGTCCGGACGCGGGCCCAGCTTGCCCGCGTAGCGACGCAGGTAGGCGTCGTGGATCCACTTGTAGGTCTTCTCCATGCCGTCGCGCAGCGGGATCGAGGGCTCCCAGTCGAGCGCCTCGCGGATCTTCGTGTTGTCGCTGTTGCGGCCTGCGACGCCGGTGGGCGCGTCCGGATCGTAGTAGCGGGTGAGGGTCGTGCCGGCGATCTCCTCGACCAGCGAGACCAGCTGGTTGATCGAGACCAGCTCCGACGAGCCCAGGTTGAGGGGCTCGTCGACGTCGCCGGCGGCGATGCGCAGCGTCCCCTCGATGCAGTCGTCCACGTACATGAAGGAGCGGGTCTGCTCGCCGTTGCCCCAGATGTGGATGCTGTGGTCGCCGGAGATCAGCGCCTCGACCATCTTGCGGCAGATGGCGGCCGGCGCCTTCTCGCGTCCGCCCTCCCAGGTGCCCAGCGGTCCGTAGACGTTGTGGTAGCGGGCGCAGCGCGTCTCGAGCCCGTAGTCCTCGCGGAAGTGGCGGGCCATGCGCTCCGAGAAGAGCTTCTCCCAGCCGTAGCCGTCCTCGGGCATGGCCGGATAGGCGTCGGCCTCGCGCAGCGCGGTGACGTCCGGATCGCTCTGCTTGTCGGCGGCGTAGACGCAGGCCGACGACGCGTAGAAGAAGCGCGACGCACCCGCGTCGCGCGCCGCCAGCAGCATGTGGGTGTTGATCAGCACCGACAGCATGCAGTCGGCCTTGTGGGTCTCGATGAAGCCCATGCCGCCCATGTCGGCGGCCAGCTGGTAGACCTGGCTCACGCCGTCGCAGGCCAGCTCGCAGGCCTCGCGCCGGTTCAGGTCGGCGACGACGTTCTCGACGCCGTCGTACACCTGGTGCCAGTCGTCCAGCGGCTTGCGGTCGACGGCACGCACGCGGCATTCGCCGCGCCGCAACAGCTCCGCGACCAGGTGGCCCCCGATGAAGCCCCCGGCGCCGGTGACGACGACCGTATCCCGCTGCTGCATCTTCCCTCCGGCTGGCTTCCAGTCTCATCGGAAGGAGTCGCCCCGCGGTTGAGGCCGGTCACGGCCGCTCGCTGCGGATCCCGCCGTCGGCCAGGTGCCAGCGCGTGTCGGTGAGCCGGCCGGCGAAGGCCTCGTCGTGGGTGACGATGCACAGGGCGCCCGGGAAGTCGGCCAGCGCCCGCTCGATGCGCTCGATCGAGGGCAGGTCGAGGTGGTTGGTGGGCTCGTCGAGCAGCAGGGCCCAGACGCGGCGCGACAGGGCCTCGGCCAGGGCGAGCTTGCGCGCCTCGCCGGGCGACGGGGTGTGCGACGCCAGCAGCGCATCCGGATCCACGCCCAGCGCCGCAACGATCTGGAGCAGGCGCCCGCGCGCGTCGGCGGGCAGGGCGCGGGCGTGGTCGAGCAGCTCCTGGCCGACCGCCGCGTCCAGCTCCTGCGGCAGGAACAGCACCCGCTCCCGCGGCACCCGCAGCGTCGCCAGCAGCCGGCCCACCAGGGTCGACTTGCCGCTGCCGTTCGCGCCCGAGATCCAGACCCGGTCCGTCGGCCAGAGCGCCAGGTGCACGTCGCGCAGCAGGGTGCGGCCCTCGGCGCCGTCGCCCACCTCGAGCCCCTCGAGGTCGACCCGGGACAGCTCGCCGGCGGGGGCGGCCTCGTAGCCGACGAACAGGCTGCGCCCCCGCTGCTTCTCCAGGCGGATGCCCGACGCCTCCCGGTCGACGCGCTCGAGGGCGCCGTGGAGCTTGTGGATGTCGCGCCCGAGGGCGTTCACCGCCGAGCGACGGCGCGTCATCTTGAGTCCGCCGGCGGTGGCGTTGTCGCGCGGACCCTTCATGCGCCGGCTCGTGCGGGTGCGGGCGTCGGCGTGGTCGCGCCGCGCGCGCTGGGCGGTGAGGCGCTCGCCGAGCTGTTTGCGCTGGCGTCGCAGCCGCGCGGCGCGCTTCGTCTCCTGGCGCTCCTCCTGCTGCCAGGTGTGCTGCGCCTCGCCGTAGCCGCCGCGGTACAGCACGGCGCTGCCGCGGGCCACGCGCACGGTGGCCGTGGTGAGGCGCTCCAGCAGGTCGCGGTCGTGGGAGACGACCAGGCCGATGCCCGCGTGGCGCGCGAGCGCGTCCAGCAGCAGGTCGCGGGCGGGCCGGTCCAGGTGGTTGGTCGGCTCGTCGAGCAGCAGCAGGTCGGGGGCCTGCGCCAGGGCGGCGCCCACCTGCCAGCGCTTGCGCTCGCCGGGCGAGAGCCGGCTCCAGTGGGCGAGGGCGGCGGCGTCCAGCTCGAGGCGGCCGCGCAGGCGCGCCGCATCGGGGGTGTCGGACACTGCGAAGCCCTGCACGGCGGTGTCGCAGGCGTCGACCCGCTGGGGGCAGAAGACGCTGCGCGCGCGCCGCGGCCGCCGGACCTCCCCCGCCTGGGGCTCCAGGTCGCCGTGGATCAGGCGCAGCAGGGTGGTCTTGCCGGCGCCGTTGGCGCCGACCAGTCCCGTCCAGCCGGCGGAGAGCCGGAGGTCGACGGAGGTGAGGAGGGGAACGGAATCGAGATGGGCGTACGCGACGCCCACCAGCTCGAGTGCGAGCGGCATGGCGGACCTCGGTGGAACCCGGGACCGCGTTCGCGCGTGCGCGCAGGCACGCCGCGGGGCCGGGTGTCGGAACGGATGGGCTTCCGGACTACCGAAGGACGCCGGGCTTCACGCCGCTCTGCCGCCTCCTCGTGGGATGCAGGGAGGGTAGGGGGCCTACTGGGCCTCGGCCAGGATCTCCGAGACGATCATGCCGCTGGCGGCCTGGGTGTCGCCCGGCTCGATCACCGGCAGGGCGTCCAGCATCGAGTCGAGCAGCCGGGTAGCCTCGCGGTCCAGCTCGTGGAAGCGCAGCACGATGCCGCGCTCGCCGTCGTCGCGGTGCACGCGGGCGGTCACCACCAGCGGGATCTCCTGGTTGCCGACGTGGATGGCCAGGCGGACGTCGTCGCCCACCTTGAGCAGCGGGTTCGGGTTGACGCGCATGCCGCCGATCGAGATGTCGCGTCCCATCAGCACGCGGGTCGCCTCTTCGCCCAGCGCGATCACGCGGCGGTCGATGGCGCGGCGGGGCGCGGTACGGCGCTCGCCGCCCTCGGACGCGGGGGCGGCGTCGGCCTCGGGCGTGGCTTCGACGGCCGCTGCGGCGACGTCGGGCGCGGCCGGCGCCGGTCTCGCGCTGGCGGGTCCGTCGTCGCGCGCCGCTGCGGGCTCGCGCAGCGGCGGCGGCTCGTAGTCGAACATGGCGGGTCCCGAGGCGTGGGCCTTCAGTACGGCCTTCACCGCCTCGAACTGCTTCGGCCGCAGCTTCTCGAACTTCGCGGTGAGGGTGTGGCTGCCGGCGCGGTCGGGGAAGGTGCTGAGCACTCGGCCCTTGAGCGTCAGCGCCCTGTCGCCGGTCACCTCGACCGTGATGCACAGGGTGATGGGCTTGCCCGGGTCG
>JBNLVK010000126.1:0-35971 GCA_050618055.1 Myxococcota bacterium | reverse complement strand
CGTCGCGCTCGGCCGTCTTCACGTACTCGCACAGCAGCTTCGTGCGCTCGGCGATGGGCGACAGGGTGAACATGGTCGGCGAGCGGGGAAGCGGCTTCCAGTACATCTCCGAGGCGCTCGACCTGGAGCGCTTCACCATGTTCACCCTGTCGCCCATCGCCGAGCGCACGAAGCTGCTGTGCGAGTACGTGAAGACGGCCGAGCGCGACGGCCGGCCGCTGAAGGACGACCCGCTGGTGCGCGAGCAGATCGCCAGGCTGGTGACCGACACGGCCGTGGCCCGTGCGCTGTCGGTGCGCTTCGTGTGTGCGGCCAAGGGGGGCGGCAAGCCGCCCACCACCGACTCGGCCCAGTACAAGCTGTTCGCCACCCAGCTCTCGCAGCGCGCCTGCGACGTGGCGCTCGACATCATGGGGCCGGCCGGTCAGCTGAAGGTCGACACAGAGGATGCCCCGCTCCAGGGCCGCTTCGAGGGCGCCTACCGCTGCACCGTCGTCGAGACGATCGGCGGCGGCGCCTCCGAGATCCAGAAGAACATCATCGCCCGCCGCAAGCTGGGTCTTCCCAAGAACTTCTAGGTCGCCATGTCCCCGGTCCCCGCAGCCCTCGACGGTGTGACGGTGCTCGACTTCTCGACGGTCGGGCCCGCCACCCGCTGCTCGCGCCTGCTCGCCGACTACGGCGCGCGGGTGGTGAAGGTGGGGGCGCCGCCGAAGAAGAGCGGCGTGCAGGTGCAGCCGGCCTTCTGGGCCTACTCGGCCGGCCGGGGCATGCAGCAGGTGCGCATCGACCTGAAGGCGCCGGAGGGGCGCGAGGCGCTGCTGGCGCTGGCCGCCACCGCCGACGTGGTGATCGAGAGCTACCGGCCCGGCGTCGCGGCGCGGCTGGGCATCGGCTGGGACGACGTGCGCGCGCGCAACCCGCGCATCGTCTACTGCTCGACCAGCGGCTACGGCCAGACCGGCCCGGCGTCCCAGTGGGCGGGCCACGACATCAACTACCTGGCGGTCGCCGGCTTCCTGCACACCAGCGGCCGCCGCGCCGACGGCGGTCCGCCGCTGCCGGGCGCGACCGTCGCCGACAGCGCCGCCGGCGGCATGCAGGCGGCGCTGGCCATCTTCGCCGCGCTGCTGCGCCGCGAGAAGACCGGCGAGGGCGAGTACCTGGACGTGGCGGTCGCCGACGGCGTGCTGTCGCTCATGTCCCTCTACCTGGACCAGCACCTGGCGACCGGCGAGAAGCCCGGTCCCGGCCACGACATCCTGACCGGCCGCTACGCCTGCTACGACACCTACCGGGCGAAGGACGGCCGCTGGCTGGCGGTCGGCGCCATCGAGCCCCACTTCTACGCCAACCTGTGCCGCGCGCTCGGCTGCGAGCAGTGGCTGGCGAAGCAGCTCGACGACGACTCCCAGGACGCCATCCGCCGCGACTTCGCCGCCGCCTTCGCCACCCGCGACCGGGACGACTGGGTGGCCGAGCTGGCGCCGGCCGACACCTGCGTGGCGCCGGTGAACGAGATCGACGAGGTGGCCGCGGACCCCCAGTTCGCGGCGCGCGGGGCCTTCGCCCGGGCCCGGCACCCCGGCGAGGGCGAGTTCCGCCAGGTCTCCCAGGTGCTGGCCGGCATGAACCCGCTGGCGGAGCCGGTGAGCGTCCGCGAGGGCTCCGTCACCGACACCGACGAGCTGCTGCGCGGGGCCGGGGTGGCCCCGGAGGCGATCGAGGCGATGCGCCGCGACGGCGTCATCGCGTAGGAGGTACCCATGTCCGACCTGCCGGCCGAAGTCGAGAGCTGGATCGGCCAGAAGCGCTACGAGATCGTCGGCGAGTTCGACGTCGAGCGCGGCTACATCCTGACGTCCTGCTCGTCGGTGCAGAACGGCAACCCGCTGTTCTGGGACGAGAAGGTCGCCAACGACCTGACCGACGGCTTCATCGCGCCGCCGTCGATGATCTCGGTCTGGTTCCGCCCCCACGACTGGTCGCCGGGCCGCACCGAGGCCGCCGTGCCGCTCCAGGTCCACTTCGACCTGAAGGAGACGCTCGGGCTGCCCGAGGCGGTGA
This sequence comes from Myxococcota bacterium, assembly GCA_050618055.1. Classification (GTDB taxonomy): domain Bacteria; phylum Myxococcota_A; class UBA9160; order UBA9160; family SMWR01; genus CALDCK01. The sequence continues at coordinate 33,904 of JBNLVK010000126.1, read as the reverse complement.
TGAGCGACAACACCATCACCTTCGGCGAGCCGGTGCGCATCGGCGACCGGCTGAAGACCTGGCAGGTGCTGCGCAACGTCTCGTCGCCGAAGAAGACGAAGCTCGGCACCGGCCGCTTCTGGGACATCGACGTGGTGTACGAGAACCAGCGCGGCGAATGGGTCGGCACCGAGAGCTACACCGGCTTCGGCTACCGGAGGGACGAGGCGTGAGCATTCCCATGATCACCGCGGGCGACATCCAGGTGGGCAGCGAGCTGCCCGAGCTGCGCCACGACTGCAAGGCGCTGACGATCGTGCTGGGCGCCATGGCGGCGCGCGACTGGCGTCCGCAGCACCACGACTACCGTTTCGCCACCGAGAACAACGGCGTGAGGGACATCTTCATGAACACGCCGAACCTGGCCGCCTGGTTCGAGCGCTACGTCACCGACTGGACCGGGCCCTGCGGCCGCATCGGCTGGATCCGCTTCCGCATGAAGGACAGCGTGTTCCCGGGCGACGAGATGGTCTTCACCGGCAAGGTGACGGCGGTCGACACCGACGACACGGGCTGCGCCTGGGCCGAGGTGGACCTCACGCTGACGGCCGGCGGCCGCACCACGACGGTGTGCACCGCCCGCGTGGCGGTCCCGTCCCGCGAGGGCGACAACCCCTGGAAGCGCAAGGGCGACGACTGGCAGCCCCGGGCCTCGGCGGCCTGAGGGCGGAGGAAGACATGGATCTCGACTTCACCGAAGAGCAGGAAGTCCTGCGCGGCATGCTGCGCGAGCTGCTGACCGAGCACTGCCCGATCGACGTGGTGCGCAAGTACGAGGACGATCCCCAGGGCCATCCGCCGGAGCTGTGGAAGCAGCTCTGCGAGGTGGGCGTGACCGGCATGCTGCTGCCCGAAGAGTCCGGCGGCTCGGACCAGTCGCTGCTCGACGCGGTGGTGGTCTACGAGGAGCTGGGCCGCTCGATGGCGCCGGTTCCCCACTTCGCCAGCGCCGTGATGGCGGGCGGCGTGCTGAACGCCGCCGGCAGCGACGCCCAGAAGAGCGAGTGGCTGCCGAAGATCGCCAGCGGCGAGGCGCTGGTGGTGCCGGCCTGGCTCGAGCCGGACCGCAGCGAGCACGCCAGCGGCGTGCAGCTGCGGGCCGCCGCCGAGGGCGACGGCTTCCGCCTCGACGGCATCAAGCGCCACGTCCCCTTCGCCGCGGCGGACGACGCACTGCTGGTGCTGGCCCGCACCGGCGAAGGCGCCGAGGAGATCGACCTCTTCCTGGTGGACCCGAAGAGCGCCGGCGTGAAGCTCGACCAGCAGCTCTCGATGGCCTCGGACGCCCAGTACCGGGTGGCCTTCGACGGCGTCCGGGTGCCGGCGGCGAACCGGGTGGGGGCGGCCGGCAGCGGCTGGTCGACCTGGAACACGGCCATGCTGGACGGCGTGATCCTGCTGGCGGCCCAGGCGGTGGGCGGCGCCGACCGCGCCCTCGAGATCACCGTGCAGTACGCGAAGGACCGCAAGCAGTTCGACAAGCCGCTGGGCGCCTTCCAGGCCATCTCCCACTACCTGGCCGACGCGTCGACGCGCATCGACGGGGCGAGGACGCTGGTCTACGAGGCGGCCTGGGCCCGCGACGCCGGCAAGCCGATCGAGCAGCTCGCCCCGATGGCGAAGCTCTTCGCCTGCCAGACCTACCGCGACACCACCGCCATGTGCGAGCAGGTGTGGGGCGGCGTGGGTTTCACCATCGAGTACGACATCCAGCTCTACTTCCGCCGCGCCAAGCAGCTCCAGCTCTCCTGGTGGGACACGCGGACCCTGGAGGAGCGCATCGCCGCCGCGGTGCTCGACGGCTAGGAGCCGGGCGTATCCGCGAAGCCGTCGAACTCACCGGGCTGCATGGCGATCAGCGCGCGGATCGGGCAGAGGCCGTCCTCGACGGCGATGCCCAGGGCCGGCGTGCCCGCCTGGCGGAACAGCGTGCTGACCGATCCGCCGCGCTCGACCCGCTGGCACTCGGGAACCCGCGGCACCAGGGCGATCACCTGATCGGGGCCCGGCGACCAGCCGAACATGGCGCCGATCGAGAAGCCGCCCCGCACGTAGAGGTACTCCTCGTCGCGATGGACCACCTGGATGCGATCGCTGCCGCGCCGGATCGGCGACTGGCCGTAGCCGCCGCCCTGGCTGCGCGAGCGGCGGAACTGCTCGAGGTCGCCGATGCCGACGATCGGGCACTCCATCGGGTCGGAGCCGTCGACGCCCTCGCTGCGGAAGGGGCCGTAGCCGCCGCTCTGGTTCAGGGTGACGACGGCGCCCTCCCGGAGCATGGCCTCGCAGACCTCGCTGCGCGGCGAGAAGAAGCGCCGGGCGGTGCCACCGCCCGAGATGCGCACGTCCAGGTAGGGGCCGCGCGGGTCCACGCTCGCGACGCGGAAGTCGGCCGAGCTCCAGGGCAGGCCCGCCTCCCAGAAGAGGTTCGTGCAGCCGCACAGCGTGAGCGTGGCGGCGAACGCGATGGATCGGACGGGTCCACGAAGCATGGGATCGCTCCTTCCTGCCGGCGGGACCGGCATGATACGTTCGCGCCCCCGGGAGGCCCAGCGTGAAGCTCGGTGTGACCCTGTTTGCGACGGACCGCTCGATGGATCCGGTGGAGCTGGCGCGCGAGGCCGAGGCCCGCGGCTTCCACTCCCTCTACGTCCCCGAGCACACCCACATCCCGGTGAGCCGCCGCACGCCGCCGCCCACCGGCGAAGCCGAGCTGCCCGAGGAGTACAAGCGCACCCTGGACCCCTACGTCGTGCTGGCCGCGGCCGCGTCGGTAACCGGATCGATCGCCCTGGGTACCGGCATCGCGCTGGTGGCCCAGCACGATCCGATCACGCTGGCGAAGCAGATCGCCACCCTCGACCGCCTGTCCGGCGGCCGCTTCGTGCTGGGCATCGGCTACGGCTGGAACCGGGAGGAGATGGAGAGCCACGGCGTGGACGTGAAGCGCCGTCGCGCCGTGGTGCGCGAGACGATGCTGGCCATGCAGGCCCTGTGGAGCCAGGAGGTGGCCTCCTTCGACGGCGAGTTCGTGCGCTTCGAGGCGTCGTGGCAGTGGCCCAAGCCGGTGCAGCAGCCGCGGCCGAAGGTGCTGCTGGGCGGCGCCGCCGGTCCGACCCTCTTCGACCACATCGCCGAGTACGGCGACGGCTGGCTGCCGGTGGGCGGCGCCGGCATGCGCGCGGCCCTCGACGACCTGCACCGCGCCTGCGAGGCCCGCGGCCGCGACCCCCAGGCGCTCGAGATCGTGCCCATGGGCGTGCTGCCCGACGCGGCGAAGCTCGACTACTACCGGGAGCTGGGCGTCACCGAGGCAGTGCTGCGCGTGCCGTCGGCGCCGCGCGACCAGGTGATGCCGGTGCTCGACTCCTACGTCGCCTTCCTGGATCGCTAGCGCGTCTCCGCCAGCACCTCGCCGACGCGGCGCACACCCTCGGCGAAGTCGGAGCGCGTCTTGCCGGGCAACGAGAAGGAGAGCCAGCCGACGCCCAGCGCGGCCAGCTCGGCCACCGTGTCGCGGAAGCGCTCCGCATCCACGTTCTCGGGCTCGCGCATCGACAGGCCGAAGGGCACGAAGCAGATCTCCAGCGGCGCCTCGCGTCCCACCTGCTTCGCGTAGTCGCGCAGGTAGGCGATCCGCTCGGCCAGGTCGTCCAGGGTCTCGATGGCGGCGGTGCGCACGCGGCCGGGGGCGATGCCGGCGGTGGGGAAGGGGATCCAGCCGTCGCCCAGCAGGACGGCGCGGCGGATGGCGCGCCGGCTGTTGCCGCCCACCCAGATGGGCGGGCCCGGCTGCTGGACCGGACGCGGCAGCATGCTGTTGCCCTCGGCGCGGAAGCCCCGGCCCTCGATCTCCAGGCCCTGCTCGCTCCAGGCGCGACGCATGGCCGCGATGGCCTCGTCGGTGCGCTCGTTGCGGCCTTCGAAGTCGGCGCCCAGCGCCGCGAACTCGCCCTCCAGGTAGCCGGCGGCCACGCCCAGGGTGAGCCGCCCCCCGGAGAGCACGTCCAGGCTGGCGGCCGCCTTCGCCGTCAGGAACGGGTTGCGGTAGGCCAGCACCGCGATGTTGGTGTGCACCCGCAGCGTGGTGGTGGCGGCCGCCGCGAAGGAGAGGGCGACCCAGGGGTCGAGGGCGTGGTGACCGCCGCCCGCCAGCCAGCGATCGGGCGGGAAGGGGTGCTCGGTGACGAAGCAGGCGTCGAAGCCGGCGTCCTCGGCGGTCCGGGCCAGCTCGGCCACCGCGGCGCCGGAGACGAACTCGGGCCCGGCGTCCACCCGGTCCGTGGGAAGCTGGAGGGAGAAGCGCACGGCCGCAGCATAGACGTTCGTCGGCGATACGGACCATCCTTGAGCCTCTCCGGGCGGGCGTCTATCGTTCTGCACTGCCCCGATTCCGCTCCGCTTTCCAGCCGAGGGAGCCCCCCGTGGACCTGCGCTACTCCGAGTCCGACGAGAAGTTCCGCGCCGAGCTGCGCGCCTGGCTCCAGGAGGCGGTGCCGGCCCACGGACCGTCGCCGGAGCGGGCCGACTGGAGCGTGCGGCGCGAGTACGACACCGGCTGGCAGCGCAAGCTCCACGACGCCGGCTACGCCGGCATCAACTGGCCGAAGGAGTTCGGCGGCCGCGACGCATCGCTCACCGAGCAGCTCGTCTACTACGAGGAGATCGCCCGGGCGCGGGCGCCCTACGTGGGCGTGAACTTCGTGGGCCTGCTCCACGGCGGTCCGACGATCATGGCCGAGGGCACGCCCGAGCAGAAGGAGCGCCACATCGGTCCGATCATCCGGGGCGAGCAGGTCTGGTGCCAGGGCTTCTCCGAGCCGGGCGCCGGCTCCGACCTGGCGGCGCTCTCGACCCGCGCCGAGCTGGACGGCGACGCCTACGTGGTGAACGGCCACAAGATCTGGACCTCCTTCGCCCAGGTGGCCGACTACTGCGAGCTGCTGGTGCGCACCAACCCGGACGAGAAGCACCGCGGCATCACCTGGCTGGCCATGCCCATGGACCTGCCCGGCATCGAGATCCGGCCGCTGCCGACGCTGCTCGGCTCCGGCGAGTTCAGCGAGGTGTTCCTGGAGAACGTGCGCGTGCCGGTGGAGAACCGGGTGGGCAAGGAGAACGACGGCTGGCGCGTGACCAACGTGACGCTGTCCTTCGAGCGCGGCACCGCCTTCGCCAGCGACATGTACCAGCTCCAGCAGTCGGTGCGCGACCTGGCGGAGCTGGCGAAGAAGATCACCCGCGACGACGCCAGCGCCTGGGAGGACCGCGCCCTGCGCCGCGACGTCGGCCACTTCGCCGCCGAGCTCGACGCCATCTGGGCGATGGTCAAGTACACGGTCTCCGAGGCGGGCAAGACCGGCGTGCCCGGCCCGGCCGGATCCTGCATCAAGCTCTACTACACCGACCTGAAGCAGCGCCTCGGCGAGCTGTCGATGCGCGTGCTGGGTCGCGCGGCGCTGGCCCGCGAGGACGTGGGCGGAAGGCCCGCCGGCGACATCGTGCACCAGGCGCTCCAGTCGCTGTCGCTCACGATCGCGGCGGGCTCGTCGCAGATCCAGCGCAACATCATCTCCGAGCGCATCCTCGGTCTCCCGCGCGAGCCGCGCTAGCGAGGTCCCATGAACTTCCAGCTGACCGAAGACCAGGAAGCGCTGAAGGACGGCATCCGCAGCTTCTGCGAGGGGCGCGTCTCCTTCGACACCCTGCGCGAGCTGGAGGAGAAGGACGCCTTCGACCGCGAGCTGTGGGGCGAGCTGGCCGAGATGGGCGTGTTCGGCCTGCGCCTGCCCGAGAGCGAGGGCGGCGTCGGCCTGGGCTTCGCCGACGCGGTGCTGGTGTTCGCCGAGCTGGGGCGCCGGCTGGTGCCGGGTCCGCTGGCCTGGAGCCACCTGCTGGCGGGACGCATCGACGGCGCCGAGTCGGGCGAGACCGTGGTGGGCGGCCTCGACCTGCACGGACCGGACACGGGGCCCTGCGTCGTCGAGTACCTGCCGCACCTCGACGTGCTGGTGGTGCTGCGGCGCGACGGCGTCTACCGGGTCGATCCCCGGGCTCTCGACGCGCGCGCGGTGGGGACGCCGCTGGATCCGCACACGCCGGTGCACGAGGTGACGTCGCTGCCCGAGGGCGAGCGCATCGGAGACGCCGACGCGTCGCGCGCCCTGCGCACCCAGGGCGCGGCGCTGGTGTCGGGGCTGCTGCTCGGCATCGCCGAGATGACCCAGGAGCTGGCCACCGACTACGCCAAGGGCCGCGAGCAGTTCGGGCGGCCGATCGGCGGCTTCCAGGCCATGAAGCACATGCTGGCCGACATGTTCGTGCGCCAGGAGCTGGCGCGCTCGGCGGTCTACGCTGCCGGGGCGACGCTCGACGATCCGGCGGTGGGCGACGTCGACCGGGCGGCGGCCTCGGCCAAGCTGGTGGCCGGCGACGCGGCCATGAAGAACGCACGGGCGTGCATCCAGGTGCACGGCGGCATGGGATACACCTGGGAGGTCCCGGCCCACTACTACCTGAAGCGCACCTGGGTGTACGAGAACGTGTTCGGCACGGTCGACGAGCAGGCCGAGCGCATGGCGGACCACATCGCGGCCACGGCCTGACCGCCGCGAAGAGCACAGGAGCTTTCGATGGGCATTCTCGAGGGAAGGGCGGGCGTCGTCACCGGCGGCGGACGCGGCGTCGGTCGCGGCCACTGCCTGCACCTGGCCGAGCAGGGCGCGGCCGTGGTGGTGAACGACGTGGACGCGGAGGAGGCGCAGAAGGTCGTCGACGAGGTGAAGGCGGCCGGCGGTCGCGCCGCGGCCAGCAGCGCCGACATCGGAACGCGCAAGGGCGCCCGGGAGCTGGTGCAGCAGTGCGTCGACGAGTTCGGCGGCATCCACGCCGTCGTGAACAACGCGGGCATCGTGCGCGACCGCTCGTTCCTGAAGATGACCGACGAGGAGTGGGAGGACGTGCTGCGCATCCACGCCAGCGGCACCTTCTTCTGCGCCCAGGAGGGCGCGCTGCGCATGCGCGACCAGAAGACCGGCGGCGCCATCGTGAACACGGTCTCCGCCGCCCAGATGGGCAACTTCGGCCAGACCAACTACAGCGCGGCCAAGGGGGCGATCGCCTCCATGACCTACACCTGGGCCAACGAGCTGTCGCGCTACGGCATCCGCGTGAACGCCATCAGCCCGCTGGCCACCACGCGCATGTCGGCGTCGGCCAAGGGCGCCGACGGCAAGGACTACGAGGGACCCTACTTCGACCCGAACCTGAACGGACCGCTGGTCGCCTACCTGTGCAGCGACGAGGGAAACTGGATCACCGGCCAGGTCTTCGGCTCCGGCGGCGACCGGGTGGTGATCATGCGCCACCCTGCCTACGACACCGGGATGTTCCAGCCCGGCGGCTGGAGCGTCGAGCAGCTGAGGGAGCACATGCCGAAGTTCTTCAAGCAGCAGCCCCAGCTCGAGCCGGTGGGCCTGTTCAAGAAGCCGTATCCCTACTACGACGGCGTGAAGCCCGCCTGAGCCGCGCGTGGCGTTCGAGACGATCCTCTACGAGCAGGCGGAAGGCGTCGTCACGCTGACGCTGAACCGCCCCGAGCGCCACAACGCCTTCGACATGGCCATGGCCGCCGAGCTGCACCGGGCCTGGACGGAGATCAAGGCGGACCCGTCGGTGGTGTGCGTGGTGGTGACCGGCGCCGGCGAGAAGGCCTTCTGCACCGGCTTCGACGTGGCCAGCGTGGCGGGCGGCGAGACCGAGGGCGAGGCGAACGTCGCCTACGAGGACTCGCCGATCCTGAAGCTGACGGCCATCCACAACCGCTGCTGGAAGCCGGTGATCACGGCCATCAACGGCATGACCGTGGGCGGCGGGCTCCACTTCGTGGCGGACAGCGACCTGGTGCTGGCGTCCGAGAGCGCGACCTTCTTCGACACCCACGTCAAGGTCGGGCTCGTCGCCGGACTCGAGCCGGTGGGCCTGGCGCGCCGCATTCCGCTGGAGGCGGTGCTGCGCATGGCCCTGCTGGGCGGCAGCGAGCGGCTCTCCGCCGCCGAGGCGAAGGAGATCGGCCTGGTGGGCGAGGTGCTGCCCGCCGACCGGCTGCTGCCCCGCGCCCAGGAGCTGGCGGCGAAGATCGCGCAGCACTCGCCGACCGCCCTGGCGCGCAGCAAGCAGGCCATCTGGGAGAGTCTCGACCGGGGCCTGCACGACGGACTCCACCACGCCTGGGACCTGATCGGCGAGCACGGCGACCACCCGGACATGCGCGAGGGCGCCGTCGCCTTCGTCGAGAAGCGCAAGCCGCGCTGGAAGGGCTTCACGGGCTGATGCCGGACGAGGTGCTCGTCGAAACCGGGGAGGGCGTCGGGACCATCACCCTGAACCGCCCCGACAAGCTGAACGCCTACACGGTGGGCATGGGCGTGGCGCTGGTGGACGCGTTCCACACGCTCGAGCGCGACGACGGCGTGCGGGCGGTGATCCTGACCGGCGCCGGACGCGGCTTCTGCGCCGGCGTCGACCTGGAGGCGCTGGGCGCCATGCAGGCGGGCCGGGACGCGGGGGACGGTCCGAAGCTCGGCGAGGAGGAGTTCGTGCGCGGCTTCGCCGGCGAGCTGCTGGCGTACCCGAAGCCGGTGGTCGCCGCCATCAACGGTGCGGCCATCGGCGTGGGCGTAACCATGGCGCTGCCCTGCGACGTCCGCATCGCAGCCCTGACCGCCAAGCTGGGCGTCACCTTCACGAAGCTGGGCATCCTGCCGGGGCTCGGCAGCACCCACCTGCTGCCGCGCATCGTGGGTCTGGCGAAGGCCCAGGAGCTGGTGCTGACGGCGCGGGTGATCCGCGCGCCGGAGGCGCTGGCGATCGGCCTGCTGAACGAGGTGGTGGCCCCCGACGCGCTGCTGCCCCGCGCCCGCGAGATCGCCGCCGAGATGGCGGCCAACGATCCGGACGCACTGGCCTTCGCCAAGCGCGCCCTCCAGCACGGGGCCACGTCGAGCATGGCGGACGCCATGGCCCACGAGCAGGCGGCCAGCGCCGCGCTGCGCGAGGCGAGGGCGAAGCGCGGGCGCCCGTCTTGAAGATCGGCATGACGCTGCCGTCGATGGCGGCGGACTACGATCGCGAGACGACGCTGGCCTGGTGTCGCGGCATCGACGCGGGACCCTTCTCGAGCCTGGCCTGCGGCGAGCGCATCGCCTTCCGCAACCAGGAGATGCGCGTGCTGCTCTCGGCCGCTGCGGCACTGACCGAGCGCGTGCGCATCGTGCCGACGCTCTACGTGCTGCCCATGCACAGCGCGGCCTGGGTGGCGAAGGAGATCGCCACCCTCGACGTGCTCTCCGGCGGGCGCGTGACGCTGGCCGTGGGCGTGGGCGGTCGCGAGCAGGACTACCGGGCCGTGGGCGCGCCCTTCGCCGGGCGCTTCGGGAAGCTCGACGCCCAGGTGGCGGAGCTGCGGCGCCTGTGGCGCGGCGAGGCCGCGCTCGAGGGCGCGCCGCCGCTGGGTCCGGCGCCGGTGCAGAAGGGCGGTCCGCCGATATGGGCGGGGGCCATGGGACCGAAGTCGCTGCGCCGGGCGGCGCGCTGGGCCGACGGTGTCTGCGGCTTCTCGATGGCCGGCGACCCGGAGGAGGTGCGCCAGGCCCTCGCCGCCGCCGACCAGGCCTGGGCCGACGCCGGCCGCGCCGACCGCCCGCGGCGCGTCAGCGGCTTCTGGTACGCGCTGGGCGACGGCGCCGAGGAGCGGCTGCGCCGCTACGTGTTCGAGTACCTGGAGGTCTTCGGCGCGGACGTGGCCCGCGCCATGGCCGATCGCCCGCGCATCCACTCGCGGGCCGCCTTCCGCGAGGCAGTGGCCGCCATCGAGGCAGCGGGCTGCGACGAGCTGATCCTGGTGCCCACGACCACCGACCCGGCCGAGCTCGAACGCACCTGCGAGGCCCTGGCGTGAAGTTCTGCGCATCGCTCGCCTTCACCGATCCGGACGACTACTGCGAGCTGGCCGTGCTGGCCGAGCAGCACGCCTGGGACGCCCTGGTCCTGTCGGACCACCTGGTCCACCCGGAGACGATCGACGCGAAGTACCCCTACGCCGCCGACGGCCAGCGGCCCTGGGAGGCGCCGGATCCCTGGCCCGACGCCTGGGTGGCGATCGCCGCCATGGGCGCGGTGACCACGCGCCTCGAGTTCATGACCGGCGTCTACGTCGTGCCCATGCGCCACCCCTTCCACCTGGCGAAGGCGCTGGGCACCGCCTCGGTCATGACCCGCGGCCGCGTCACCCTGGGCCTGGGTCTCGGCTGGATGCGCGACGAGTTCGCGCTGCTGGGCGAGGACTTCGACACGCGCGCCGCCCGCACCGACGAGATGGTCGAGGTGATGCGCAAGCTGTGGACCGGCGAGATGGTCGAGCACCACGGCCGCTTCTACGACTTCGACCGGCTCAACATGCGCCCGCCGGTGCCCCACGACATCCCGATCGTGGTGGGCGGCGTGACCCCCGCGGCGTACCGGCGCATCGGCCGCTGGGGCGACGGCTGGATGCCCCACGCCATCTCCACCGCCGAGGCTGCCGAGGGCCTGGCGAAGATCCGCGCCTGCCGTGAAGAGGCGGGCCGGGCCGAGGCACCCCTCTCCGCCATCGTCCCCCTGAACGACGCCTTCTCCCCGGACGCCTACCGCCGCGCCGAGGACGCGGGCGTGACCCACGTGCTCACCGCCCCCTGGCTCGCCTACGGCGGCGACATGAAGTCGCTCGGGGACAAGCGCACCGGCCTGGTCCGCTTCGCCGACGAGGTGATCGCGAAGATGTAGGGCGCGCGCCTACTTCGTCACGATCACCGACGAGCCGTGGCCGAACAGGCCCTGGTTGGCGGTGATACCGACCCGGGCGCCCTCGACCTGGCGGTCGCCGGCCTGGCCGCGCACCTGCCAGACCAGCTCGCACACCTGGGCGATGGCCTGGGCGGGCACCGCCTCGCCGAAGCAGCCGAGTCCGCCGGACGGGTTCACCGGGATGCGGCCGCCGATGGTGGTGTCGCCGTCGCGCAGCAGGCGTTCGGCCTCGCCCGGCTTGCACAGGCCGATGTTCTCGTACCAGTCGAGCTCGAGGGCGGACGAGAGGTCGTAGACCTCGGCCATGGACAGGTCCTCGGGGCCGATGCCCGCCTCCTCGTAGGCGGCGTAGGCGATCGAGTCCTTGAAGCCGCGATCCGGCGCGGCGATGCCGGCCGCCGAGTCGGTCGAGAACTTCGGCATGTCGATCCAGGTGTCCGGGAAGCGCGGCGTGATGGTCGAGATGGCCGAGACCTTCGCGAAGTCGGTGGCGTGCTTGCGCGCGAAGTCGAGCGACGTGAGCACCACCGCCGCGCCGCCGTCGCTGGTCGCGCAGATCTCGAGCAGCCGCAGCGGGTCGGCCACCATCGGCGACGCCAGCACCTCCTCTTCCGTGTAGACCTTCTTGTAGCGGGCGTTGGGGTTGGTGGCGCCGGGCCGGCTGTTCTTCACCTTCACCGCGGCGAAGTCCTGCTCGGTGGCGCCGTAGAGGTCCATGCGGCGGCGGGCGTAGAGGCCGAAGTATGTGGGGTTGGTCGCGCCCAGCAGGCGGAAGCGCAGCCAGTCCGGATCCAGCACGCGCTCGCCCTTGTTGGGCGCCAGGAAGCCCTTGGGCGTGGTGTCGGCGCCGGCCACGACCGCCACGTCGCACATGCCGGCCAGGATGCGCGTGCGCGCCGCCTCCATGGCCTGGGCGCCGGACGCGCAGGCGGCGTAGTTGCTGGCGATCGGAATGCCGGTGTAGCCCATGGCCTGGGCGAAGCTCGAGGCGGCCACGTAGCCCGGGGAGCCGTTGCGGACCGTCTCGCCGCCGGCCAGGAACTGCACGTCCTTCCACTCGAGGTTCGCATCCGCGAGGGCGGACTGGATGGCCGCGACGCCGTACTCCACGAAGTTCCGGCCCCACTTGCCCCAGGGATGCATGCCCACACCGAGGATCGCGACTTCGTTCTTGGACATGACTACTCCCGTGCCTCCGCGGGCTTCCACTTCCAGACCAGGTACTCGTTCTCGTCGTCCTCGGACAGCGTGTCGATCACCAGCTCCATCTCCTGGCCCACCTCCAGCGTCGACGGATCGACGCCCGGGGCGAGCTGGCCGAGCACCACCATGCGCTCCTTCGGGAGCTCCACCGCGGCGACCGTGTAGGGCTCGAAGGGATCCGGCGACTCGTAGGGCGGCGGCGGCTGGTAGTGGTTGGTCGTGTAGGACCACAGCCTGCCGGTGCGCGACAGCTTCGCGTCCTCGAGCTCGGCGCCGGCGTGACCCGGCGCCGCCGAGATGGCCACGTCCTTCGGGAAGAAGTAGCTGCCGCTGCCCGGATCGTGGAGCCCCAGCAGGGCCGGCTCGTCGTCGGTGGTGAACCAGCCCTCGATGGCGGGTACGCGCTTCTTGCTCATGGGGGTCTCCTCCGGGGCGTCCTTTGTAGCACGCCCCGCTCAGATCCTTCGGCTGCGGCCTTCCCAGTAGGGCTCGCGCAGTCGGCGCACGTAGAGCTTGCCCGAGCTGGTGCGCGGCAGCTCTGCTTCGAAGTCGACGGAGCGCGGCACCTTGTAGCCGGCCAGCTTCTCGCGGGCGAGGTCCAGGATCTCGCGCGCCAGCTCCGGCGAGGGCGCGGCGCCCTCCACCAGCTCGACCGCCGCCTTCACGCTCTCGCCCCACTCGTCGTCGGGAATGCCGAAGACGGCGACGTCCGCCACCGACGGGTGCTCGTGCAGCACGTGCTCGATCTCGGCCGGGTAGATGTTCACGCCGCCCGAGATGATGGTGTGCGAGGCCCGGTCGGCCAGGTAGACGCGCCCGTCGGCCTCGACCCGGCCGATGTCGCCGATCGTGAACAGGTCCGGCTCGAGGTGGCTGTCGGCGGTCTTCTCCGGTGCGTCGTGGTACTCGAAGACGCCGCCGCGGCGGTGGCGCGCGTAGAGCTCGCCGGTCTCGCCGGCCGGGAGCGGCCGGCCCTCCTCGTCGACGGCGACGACCTCCCAGCCGGGCAGGGCGCGGCCCACCGTCTCCGGGTGCGCGAGCCACTCCTCGGACCCCACCAGCGTGATGACGCCGCTCTCGCTGGCGCCCCAGTACTCCACCAGCACCGGGCCCCACCACTCGATCATGCGGCGCTTCACGTTGGGTGCGATCGGCGCGGCGCCGTGCAGCACGGTCGCGAGCGCCGGTGCGTGGAAGGCGGCGCGCTCTTCCTCGGGCAGGCGCAGCAGGCGCACGAACATGGTGGGCACCAGGTGGGTCTGGCGGATCTCGTGCTGCACGATCCAGCGCAGCGCCTCGCGCTCGTTCCAGCGCGGCATGACGACCACCGGCGCGCCGGAGAGCTGGTCGTAGACCGCGAACATGAGCGGCGCCGCGTGGTAGCAGGGTCCGGTGACCAGGTGCGGACCCTGGCCGTCGAGGCCGATGGGCACGGCGGCGGCGCGCTGGGCCTCGAGGGTGGCTTCCAGGGTGGGCGGGTGGCGGCGCTTCACGCCCTTGGGGCGACCGGTCGTGCCGCTGGTGTAGATCATGCTGCCGCCGGCGGGCCCCTGCGGATCCATCGGCGCGTCGCTCGCCTCCGCCAGCAACGCGTCGAGCTCGTCGCCCACGCGAACCCGCGTCCCCGGATCGCAGGACGCGGCCACGTCGGCGTGGGCGTCGTCGGCGAACAGCACGCGGGCCCGCGAGTCGCGCACCACGTAGCTCACCTCGTCCGGCGTGAGGTGCCAGTTCACCGGGGTGAGCCACACCCCGGCACGGATCGCGGCGTGCATGAGCTCCAGGCACTCGACCCGGTTGTGCAGCAGCGCCGCCGCGTGGTCGCCCGGGCGCAGGCCCAGGTCCTCGCGCAGCAGGCGCGCCAGCCGGCGGACGCGGTCGTCCAGCTCGGCCCAGCTGCGTCGCCGCGTGCCGTCGTCGAGGGCCATTCCCTCAGGGGAGGTCCCCAGGCGTCCGTTCCAGCTCTCCGGCATGCTCGGTAGTAAGGTAGCTTTACAGAAACGATACGTCTCGTTATTCTTCGCGCCCGCCCAAGCCGGAGCGAGAGCCGGAGCCGGAGCGACGGGAGGCCCCCCACCCTTGGACAAGCGCACGACCCTCGCGGAGGTCGTCGGCGAGCTGCGCGACGGCATGACCATCGGCATCGGGGGCTGGGGCTCCCGCCGCAAGCCGATGGCCCTGGTCCGCGAGATCCTGCGCTCGCCGCTCCGCGACCTGACCATCGTCTCCTACGGCGGTCCCGACGTGGGCCTGCTGTGCGCCACGAAGAAGGTCAGGAAGGTGGCCTTCGGCTTCGTCTCCCTCGACTCGATCCCCCTCGAGCCCCACTTCCGCGCCGCCCGCCAGAAGGGCGAGATCGAGACCTTCGAGCTCGACGAGGGCATGTTCCAATGGGGTCTGTACGCGGCGGCCAACCGGCTGCCCTTCCTGCCCACCCGCGCGGGCCTGGGGTCCGACGTGATGCGCGTGAACCCGCAGCTGAAGACGGTGCGCTCGCCCTACGACGACGGCGAGGAGCTGGTGGCCATGCCCGCCATCGAGCTCGACGTGGCCCTCATCCACATGAACCGCGCCGACGCGAAGGGCAACGGCCAGTTCCTCGGACCCGATCCCTTCTTCGACGACCTCTTCTGCGGCGCGGCGAAGCGCCGCTTCATGACCTGCGAGAAGCTGGTCGAGACCTCCGACCTCACCAAGGAGGGCAGCTTCCACACCCTGCTCATCAACCGCACCATGGTCGACGGCGTGATCGAGACGCCGAACGGCGCCCACTTCACCGAGTGCCCGCCCGACTACGGGCGCGACGAGAAGTTCCAGAAGGAGTACGCGCTGACGGCGAAGGACCCGGCCGCCTGGGAGAGCTTCGCCGAGCGCTACCTGTCTCTCGACTCGGAAGAGGCCTACCAGGAGGCGGTGCGGTCCCGATGAGCGACGTCACCCGCGCCGAGGTGTGTGCCGTCGCCATCGCCGAGACCTTCCGCGGCGACGGCGAGGTGCTGGTGAGCCCGATCGGCCTGCTGCCCCAGATCGGCGCGCGGCTGGCGCGGGCCACCTTCGAGCCCGACCTGCTGATGACCGACGGCGTGGCGCCCCTGGTGGCGAACGTGCTGCCGGTGTCCGGCGACGACGCGCCGGAGGCGGTGGTCGAGGGCTGGCTCCCGTACCGCAAGGTGTTCGACAACCTGTGGTCGGGCCGGCGCCACGTGATGATGGGCGCCACCCAGATCGACCGCTTCGGCAACCAGAACATCGCCTGCATCGGCGGCTATGCGAAGCCCAAGGCCCAGCTGCTGGGCATGCGCGGGGCACCGGGCAACACCATCAACCACGCCACCAGCTACTGGGTGCCCAACCACAGCGCCAAGGTCTTCGTCGAGCAGGTCGACGTGGTGACGGGCATCGGCTACGACCGGGCCCGCGAGCTGGGTCCGGTCGCGGCCCGCTTCCACGAGATCCGGCGGGTGGTGTCGAACCTGGGCGTGTTCGACTTCGAGACGCCGGACCAGCGCATGCGCCTGCGCTCGGTCCACCCGGGCGTCACGGTGGAGGAGGTGGTGGAGCAGACCGGCTTCGAGCTGGTGATCGAGGGCGACGTGCCCACGTCGCGGGAGCCCGACGCCCGCGAGCTCTCGCTGCTGCGCGAGACGATCGACCCGGCCGGGGCCGGCGGCGGCGAGGTGCGCGCCTAGCGCGCCGGGAGGATCCCATGGCGTTCCACACCGACCTGCACGACGGCATCGCCGAGCTGGTGATCGACAACCCGCCGGTCAACGCGCTGGGTGTGAAGGCCTGGGGCGAGCTGGCCCGCGAGATCGAGCGACTGGGTCGCGACGAGTCGGTGCGCGTGCTGGTGATCCGCGCCGAGGGCCGCGGCTTCCAGTGCGGCGTCGACGTGAAGGAGCTGGCGGAGGACGGATCGCTGATCGTCGAGGTGAACCGCGGCTGCTACGACACCTTCGGCGCCATCGTCGACTGCCCGGTGCCGGTGATCAGCGCCGTGCACGGCTACTGCCTGGGCGGTGGCATCGGCATCGCCGGCTCCTCCGACTTCGTGATCGCCTCCGACGACGCCACCTTCGGCCTGCCCGAGATCGACCGGGGCGCCATGGGCGCGGCCACCCACGCCATGCGCATGTTCGGCATGCAGGAGGCGCGGCGCATGCTGCTGACCGGCGAGCCGATCGACGCCGCCGAGGCCTACCGGCTGGGCGGTCTGCTCTCGGTGGTGAAGAAGGACGCGCTGCGCGACGCGGCGCTCGAGCTGGCGGGCAAGATCGCCGGCAAGAGCCCGCTGGCGGTGCGCGCCGCCAAGGCCTCGCTCGCCGGCATCGAGATGCTCGACGTGAAGCGGAGCTACCGCTACGAGCAGGGCTTCACCCTGGAGCTCTACACCTCGGGCGACTCCCAGGAATCGCGCGACGCCTTCGTCGAGAAGCGCGACGCGAAGTTCGAGAAGGAGTAGGGGAGTGGACCTCGCCTACACCCCCGAGCAGGACGCCTTCCGCGCCCAGGTGCGCGCCTGGCTCGCCGAGCACGTTCCGGCCGAGCCGCTGCCCTCCTTCGACACGCAGGAGGGCTTCGAGGCCCACCGCGCCTGGGAGCACGTGCTGAACGAAGGCGGCTACGCCATGGTGCCCTGGCCGGTGGAGTACGGCGGTCGCGGCTGCGACCTGCTCGAGTGGCTGATCTTCGAAGAGGAGTACTACCGGGCCGGCGCGCCCAAGCGGGTCAACCAGAACGGCATCTTCCTGCTGGGCCCGACCATCATGGAGTACGGCACGCCGGAGCAGAAGGCGCGCTTCCTGCCGAAGATGGCGTCGTCGGAGGAGGTCTGGGCCCAGGGCTGGAGCGAGCCCAACGCCGGAAGCGACATGGCGAACATCCAGACCACCGCCCTGCGCGACGGCGACCACTACGTGGTGAACGGCCAGAAGACCTGGGCGTCGCGGGGCGCGTACGCCGACTGGCTGTTCGGCATGTTCCGCACCGATCCCGATTCGGAGCGCCACCGCGGGCTCACCTTCATCCTGCTGCCCCTCGACCTGCCCGGCGTGACGGTGCGTCCCATCGAGCAGCTCGACGGCCTGCCCGGCTTCGCCGAGGTGTTCCTGGACGACGTGCGCGTGCCGGTGGAGAACCGGCTGGGCGACGAGGGGAAGGGCTGGCAGGTGGCCATGTCGACCGCCGGCTTCGAGCGCGGCCTGATGCTGCGCAGCCCGGCCCGCTTCCAGGAGACGGCGCGGCGCCTGGTCGACCTCTACCGTGCGAACGCCGCCGACGCCGACCCGGCGCTGCGCGACGGCGTGGTCGACTGCTGGCGCGACGCCGAGGCCTACGCGCTCGAGACCTACCGGACCGTGTCGCGGCTGCTGTCCGGCGCGAAGATCGGCAGCGAGGCCAGCCTGAACAAGATCTTCTGGTCCGAGCTGGACGTGAAGATGCACGAGACGGCGCTGCGCATCCTGGGCGAGCGCGCCGAGCTGCTGCCCGAGGCGCCGGCCGCCGGCGACGTCGGCGGCTGGCTCGACGGCTACCTGTTCTCGCTCTCGGGTCCGATCTACGCGGGGACGAACGAGATCCAGCGCAACATCATCGCCGAGCGCATCCTCGGCCTGCCGAGGGCGTAGCCTTGCGCTTCGAGTTCACCGAAGACCAGCTGCTGTTGCAGAGCACCGTCCGCGACTTCCTGGAGGGCGAGTGCGGACCCGAGCGCGTGCGCGCGCTCTGGGAAGAGGGCACGGGCCGCTCCCGCGACCTGTGGCGCCAGCTGGCCGAGGTGGGTCTGGTGGGCGCGCTGGTTCCCGAGGCCCACGAGGGCATGGGCCTCGACGAGGTCGACTTCGTGCTGCTGGCCGAAGAGGTGGGCCGCGCCGGGCTGGCCGAGCCGGTGATCGGCACGGCGGCGGTGGCGGCGCCCCTGCTGGCCGAGCTGGGCTCGGCGGACCTGGCGGAGCGCTGGCTCAAGCCGCTGGCCGTCGGTGACGCCATCGTCGCGGTGGGCCACCCGGTCAGCCCCTTCGTCGACGACGCCCACGTGGCCGACTGGCTGCTGCTCTTCCACGACGGCGCGGTCCACGCGGTGGCGCCCGGCGACGCCACGCTCACCCCGCAGCGCGCCAACGACCCGGCGCGGCGCATCCAGAGCGTCGCGTTCGCCCCCGGCGACGCCACGCGCCTGGCCGACGGCGACGCCGCCCGCGCGCTGGCCGACGCGGCGCTGGATCGCGGCGCCCTGGCCTGCGCCGCCGGCCTGGTGGGTGCCGCCGACCGGCTGATCGCGCTGGCGGTCGACTACGCCGGCCAGCGCCAGCAGTTCGGCGTGCCGATCGGGTCGTTCCAGGCCGTGAAGCACATGCTCGCCGACGCCAAGGTGAAGCTCGAGTACGCCCGGCCGCTGGTCTACCGCGCCGCCCACAGCGTGGCGAATGCGGGTCCGCGCCGGTCCGCCCACGTGTCGATGGCGAAGACCGCGGCCGGCGAGGCCGCGTCGCGGGCGGCGCGCGTCTCGCTCCAGGTGCACGGCGCCATCGGCTACACCTGGGAGCAGGACGTCCACATCTGGATGCGCCGCGCCGCGTCGCTGGACCACGGGTGGGGCCTGCCGCGCTTCCACCGCCAGCGCATGGCCGACTTCGCCCTCGCCGAGGGAGCCCCCCTCGGCGCCGGCGCCACCTTCCTCTAGAACCGCAGGAGATCCGTCATGGCCGAGGCCTACATCATCGACGCCGTCCGTACCCCGGTGGGCAAGCGCGGGGGCGGCCTGTCCCAGGTGCACTCCGCCGACCTGGGCGCCCACGTGATCAAGGCGCTGATGACGCGCACCGGCGTCGACCCGGCGGCGATCGAGGACGTGATCTTCGGCTGCTGCGACACCATCGGCCCCCAGGCCGGCGACGTCGCGCGCACCTGCTGGCTGGCGGCGGGTCTGCCCGACCACGTGCCCGGCGTGACCATCGACCGCCAGTGCGGCTCGTCCCAGCAGTCGGTGCACTTCGGCGCCCAGGCGGTGATGAGTGGCACCAGCGACCTGGTGGTCGCCGGCGGCGTGCAGAACATGAGCCAGATCCCGATCTCCTCGGCCATGACCTGCGCCGAGCCGCTGGGCTTCTCCGATCCCTTCTCGGGCTCGAAGGGCTGGGTCGAACGCTACGGCACCCAGGAGGTCTCCCAGTTCCGCGGCGCCGAGATGATCGCCGACAAGTGGGACATCTCCCGCGAGGACATGGAGCGCTTCGCGCTCGAGAGCCACGAGCGGGCGATCCGCGCCATCGACGAGGGCCGCTTCGACGGCGAGATCGAGCCGCTGGGCGACGTCACCACCGACGAGGGTCCGCGCCGCGGCACCACGCTGGAGAAGATGGCGAGCCTGCCCACCCTGGAGGAGGGCGGCAAGCTGACCGCGGCGGTGGCCAGCCAGATCTCCGACGGCGCCTCCTGCGTGCTGGTGGCGTCGGAGCGGGCGGTGAAGGACCACGGGCTCACGCCGCGCGCGCGCGTGCACCACATCAGCGTGCGCGCCGACGATCCCATCTACATGCTCACCGCGCCGATCCCGGCCACGCGCCATGCGCTGGACAAGGCGGGCATGACGATGGACCAGATCGACGCGGTGGAGATCAACGAGGCCTTCGCCCCGGTCGTGCTGGCCTGGGAGAAGGAGCTGCACCCGGACATGGCGAAGGTGAACCCGAACGGCGGCGCCATCGCCCTGGGCCACCCGATCGGCGCCACGGGCACGCGCCTCATGACGACCCTGCTGAACCGCCTGGAGAAGACCGGCGGCCGCTATGGCCTCCAGACCATGTGCGAGGGCGGCGGCCAGGCGAACGTCACCATCCTGGAGCGGCTGTAGCCATGGGCCTGTGTGACGGACGCGTCGTCATCGTCACCGGCGCCGGGCGCGGCATCGGTCGCGCCCACGCGCTGGCCTTCGCCGCCGAGGGCGCCAAGGTGGTGGTGAACGACCTGGGCGTCTCGCTGGCCGGCGAGGACGCCAGCGACACCCCGGCCCACGAGGTGGTGGCCGAGATCGAGGCCGCGGGCGGCGAGGCCGTGGTGAACGGCGCCGACGTCGCCGACTTCGAGCAGGCCGGCTCCCTGGTGAAGACCGCCATCGACACCTTCGGCGGCCTCGACGTGGTGGTGAACAACGCCGGCGTCGTGCGCGACCGCATGTTCGTCTCCACCTCGGAAGAGGAGTGGGACGCGGTGATCCGCGTCCACCTGAAGGGCCACTTCTGCGTCAGCAACCATGCCTGCGCCTTCTGGCGCGGGAAGAGCAAGGCCGGCGAGCCGGTCGACGCGCGCATCATCAACACCAGCTCCGGCGCCGGGCTCCAGGGGAGCGTCGGCCAGAGCGCCTACTCGGCCGCCAAGGCCGGCATCGCCAACCTCACGCTGATCCAGGCGGTCGAACTCGGCCGCTACGGCATCACGTCGAACGCCATCGCACCCTCGGCGCGCACCCGCATGACCGAGGAGGTCTTCGCCGACATGATGAAGAAACCGGAGAGCGGCTTCGACGCCATGGCGCCGGAGAACGTGTCGCCGCTGGTGGTCTGGCTCGGCAGCGCCGAGTCGCGCGAGGTCACCGGACGCGTGTTCGAGGTGGCCGGCGGCAGCATCTCCATCGCCGACGGCTGGCGCGAGGGGCCGGTGGTCGACAAGGGCGCGCGCTGGGCGCCCGACGAGGTGGGCGCGGCCGTCTCCGACCTGATCGCCAAGGCGGTGCCCCCGCAGAAGGTCTACGGCAGTTGAACTTCGCTTTCACCGAGGAGCAGGAGGAGCTGCGCGCCGCGGCGCGGGTCTTCCTGGCCGACCAGTCGTCGTCGGAGCAGGTGCGGCAGGCGATGGACAGCGAGCAGGGCTGGCTTCCCGAGGTGTGGAAGCAGGTCGGCGCCGAGCTCGGCTGGACCTCGGTGGCGATCCCGGAGGCCTACGGCGGCCTCGGCCTCGGCTACGTGGAGCTGGCGGCGCTGATGGAGGTGATGGGCGAGCACCTGCTGTGCGCGCCCTTCTTCTCGAGCGTGTGCCTGGCCGGCAACGCGCTGCTGGTGGCCGGCAGCGAGGCCCAGAAGCAGGAGTGGCTGCCGCTCATCGCCGAGGGCCAGATCGTGGCGACCCTGGCCCACACCGAGACCGCCGCCGGCTTCGACCCCTGCGACTTCGCCTGCACCGCCGAAGAGGACGGCGGCGAGATCGTGCTGCGGGGGACCAAGCGCTACGTCGTCGACGGCGCCTGCGCCGACCTGCTGGTGGTGGCGGCCCGCGCGCCCGGCAGCCGCGGCGACGAAGGCGTGGGACTGTTCCTGGTCCCGGCCGACGCCGAGGGCCTCGACCGCACGCCGCTTCCCACCATGGACGCCACGCGCCGCCAGGCGGAGGTCGTGCTTCGCGGCGTGCGCGTGCCCGCGAGCGCGCGCCTGGAAGGCGGCGCCGACGCGCTCGCCACCACCCTCGACCTGGCCGCGATCGCGCTGGCCGCCGAACAGGTGGGCGGCGCCCAGCGCTGCCTCGACCTCTCGGTCGCCTACGCGGGCGAGCGCGAGCAGTTCGGCCGGCCGATCGGCTCCTTCCAGGCCAGCAAGCACAAGTGCGCAAACATGATGCTGCGGGTCGAGTCGGCGCGGTCGGCGGCCTGTTACGCGGCCTGCGTGGCGGCCGAGGGCTCGCCGGAGCTGGCGCGCGCCGCGTCGTTGGCCAAGGCGTACTGCTCCGAGGCCTTCTTCGCGTGCGCCGGCGAGGCCATCCAGATCCACGGCGGCGTGGGCTTCACCTGGGAGTACGATCCGCACCTCTACTTCAAGCGCGCCCAGGTCGGCGAGATGCTGCTCGGCGATCCCAGCCACCACCGGGAGCGCATCGCGCGGGGGCTCGACCTGGGATGAGTCGCGAGATCCGCTTCGCGGGACGCACCGTGCTGGTGACCGGCGGCAGCCGGGGCGTCGGGCGCGGCATCGCCGAGAGCTTCCTGGCGGCGGACGCCGACGTGGTGGTGTGCGGGCGCAACGAGCCCGATTCGCTGCCCGAGGCCGGCGGACGTCGCGCCGGGTTCGTGGCCGGCGACGTTCGCGATCCGGAGCAGGTGGACGCCATCGTGACGGCCACCACCGATCGCACCGGCCGCCTCGACGTGCTGGTGAACAACGCCGGCGGCGCGCCCGCCGCCGACGCCGCCACCGCCTCGCCGCGCTTCTCCGAGTCGATCATCCGCCTGAACCTGCTGGCGCCGCTCCACTGTGCCCAGCGCGCCAACGCGGTCATGCAGGAGCAGGACGAGGGCGGGGTGATCATCAACATCGCCAGCGTCTCCGGCGTGCGGCCGTCGCCGGGCACCGCCGCCTACGGTGCGGCCAAGGCGGGACTGCTCAGCCTGACCCAGAGCCTGGCGGTGGAGTGGGCGCCGAAGGTGCGCGTCGTGGCGGTGACCGCCGGCATGATCCGCACCGAGCAGTCGGAGCTCCACTACGGCGACGAGGAGGGCATCGCGGCGGTCGGCGCCACGGTCCCGCTGGGCCGCATGGGCGAGCCCGACGACGTGGGCGACGCCTGCCTCTACCTGGCCTCGCCGCTGGCGCGCTACGTCAGCGGCGCCAGCGTGCTGCTGCACGGGGGCGGCGAGAAGCCGGCCTTCCTGGCCGCCGCGCGCAACACGAAACCCTGAGACGGAGCTCCTCCGATGGCGAGCGAGAAGGACTACGGAACCCCGGCCCACGCCCGCGACGCGTCCGACGTCGCGCGCTGGGACCACGAGACCGACGTGGTGGTGGTCGGGCTGGGGGGCGCCGGCAGCTGCGCGGCGCTCGAGGCCCGCGCCGCGGGCGCCGAGGTCATCGCGCTGGAGCGCGCCTGGAAGGGCGGCGGCACCTCGATGCAGGCGTCGGGTCAGCTCTACATGGGCGGCGGCACGCCGCTCCAGAAGGCCTGCGGCTTCGAGGACGATCCGGAGGAGATGTACAAGTACCTGGTCGCGTCCTGCGGTCCCGGCGCCGACGAGGAGAAGATCCGCGTCTACTGCGAGCGCAGCGTCGAGCACTACCACTGGATCACGGGCCAGGGCATCCCCTTCAAGCAGACCTACCTGCCGGTGGAGGAGGGCACCGATCCCTACACCGACGACGGTCTCTCCTACACGGGCAGCGAGCTCGCGTACCCGTTCTGCGAGATCGCGAAGCCGGCGCCGCGCGGTCACACCGCCCAGCAGGAGGGCGAGAACGCCGGCCAGCTGATGATGGACCTCCTGCTGAAGAACGTGGAGGACGCCGGCGTCACGGTGGTGCACGAGGCGCTCTGCGAGCCGCTGGTCGCCGACGCCGAGGGCCGCGTGGTGGGCGTGGTCGCGAAGCTGGGCGACGAGGAGCGCACCGTGCGCGCGCGCAAGGGCGTGATCCTCACCGCCGGCGGCTACATCCACAACAAGGACATGCTGGATCGCTATGCGCCGGTGACACGCCGCGTGCGCTTCCGCCTGGGCTGCGACGGCGACGACGGCCGCGGCATCCGCATGGGCATGGGCGTGGGCGGCGACGCCATCCGCATGGAGGCGGCCTGCATCGTGGTGCCCTTCTCGCGCAACCGGCAGTTCGTGAAGGGCGTGCTGGTGAACGAGGCGGGCCAGCGCTTCTGCGCCGAGGACCTCTACCAGTCGCTGCTGGGCGAGATCGGCATGTGGCGCCAGGACGGCCGCATCTGGCTCGTTCTGGACGACGCGCTCTACGAGCAGCCCCAGCTGCCGACCGAGATCGCGGCGGTGGCCGAGAGCTTCGAGGAGCTGGAGCGCGAGGCCGGCGTCTTCCCGGAAGGCAGCCTGGTCCACACCCTGAAGGTCTACAACGAGAACGCGGCGAAGGGCGTCGACCCGATCTTCCGCAAGGAGGGGCGCTGGCTGCGGCCGCTCGACCGGCCGCCCTACGTGGTGCTCGACCTGACCCTCGACAAGTACCCGTTCTGGTCCGCCTTCACGCTGGGCGGGCTGCACACGCGGCCCACCGGCGAGGTGCTCGACGCCGACGGGCGCGTCGTGCCGGGCCTGTACGCGGCGGGCCGCAACGCCTCGGGCCTGCCGGCCCACGGCTACAACAGCGGGCTCTCGCTGGCGGACGCCACCTTCTCGGGCCGGCTGGCGGGAACCGCGGCGGCCACCGCGAAGGACTAGGCGTCGGCGGGCCCCCGAGGCTCGCCCCAGTCGCAGGCGGCCACCACGGCCGGGGCCGATCCGTCGCGCAGCCAGACGTCCAGGTCGACCGGGTCCTTGAGCTGCTGCCCCCGCACGCGGGGAACGCGCAGGTAGCCGCAGCGCAGGCGCGGGTCGGCGCTGACGTCGCCCCACAGCTTCTCGAACTGGTGGACCCGGCGCGTCGCCTCGCGGCCCCGCGCGTCGCGGACGCGCACCTCCTTGCGCGTCACGTAGCTGGGCACCCGGTCCGCCGCGGCGCGCACCGCCTCTTCGACGCGCCCGGCGTCGGACAGGTCGTCGCGGCCGAGGGACAGGCTCGCCAGCCAGCCGTCGAGGCGCAGCCAGGTGGACATGGAGCTGTAGGTCGAGAGCTTCTCCCCGTCGGCGGGGGAGGGCAGGGCCAGCCCCTCCACCAGGCGCAGCGCGCCGTCGACGCGGGCCAGGCCGCCGCCCACGTCGCCGAACCAGCGGGGCACCAGCTCGAAGGCCAGGTCGAGCGGGGCGGCCCGGAACCAGCCGAGCAGTGACGGGTCGAGGTGCGCTCCCAGGGTGTCGACGTTGTGCACGAAGAGCGTGTCCAGGTCGGGCCGCTCGTGCAGCAGCGCCAGCAGCGCGCCGCTGGTCAGCAGGTTCGGCACCTCGTACCAGTGACCGAGCGGGTGCAGACAGGCGCTCGGCCGGGCCTCGCGGAAGTCGGCCCCGTCTCCGGTGCGCAGGCGCAGGCCGAAGCGGCGGCCTTCGGACAGTCGCACGTCGACGAAGCGGTCCTCGGGAAGTCCGGCCCGGTAGCGCTCGATCGACGCGTGGGTGGCGTAGCTGGTGGTGACGAGGTGGGGAAGCCGCACGCCGGCCTGGCGCGCCACGGCGCGGCTGTGCGCCAGGTGGAAGTCGAGGAAGCGCCGGTGGCGGCCCGCCACGGCGCACACCGGGTGGAGCGCCTTCACCACCCGGGCGCCGCGGGTCCAGCGACTTCCCACGCCGCCGGCGAGCGTCACGACCGCGGCGCGGCCAGCCGCGAGGGCGGCGCGACCGGCGTCGGCGCCGCCGCGCGCCGCGTCCTCCAGGGCGACCACGTCCCCGGCGCGGGCGTCCTCGATGCGCGTCGACGGAGGCAGGCGGTTCTCCGACACCCCGATGCGACCGGCGCGCAGGTCGGCGCGGGTGCGCTCGTGCAGGTCGGCGTCGAAGCCGGGGCGCGCCAGCCAGTCGTCGAGGGACGCCTCCTCCACCGACCGCTCGATGCGCGGCGGCGGCGCCAGCGGGGGTGCGGCGCCGGCGCGCTCGGCCAGCGAGCCGCTCTCGTTCACCGCGAAGTCGTAGAGCACCGGCGCGATCGAGAAGGGCATGGCGTCGTCCAGCTCGCGGGCGGTGTCGGTCAGCACGGCGTGGAGCGTCTCGCGGGCGGCGTCGCGCCGCTGCGGATCGACCCAGAAGCCCATGCCGCCGCCGGACATGCCGCCCAGCATCCAGAAGCCGTGGAAGGCATCGCCCAGCCGCGCGCGCAGCCGGTCGATCACGGTCTGGGTGAACAGGTTGTTCGCCTGGGGGAGGATCGTCTGGAGCGGACCGTGGAAGTTGGCGTCGGTGGCGCGGGCCAGCGCGCGCACGTCGCCGGTCTGCCAGGCGGTCACGATCTCGTCGTAGAGTCGCCGGGCGTGGCGGCGCGCGCTGAAGCCCGGCTCGTGGCGCAGCAGGTAGTCCTCGGTCACGCGCTCGAGGATCGGACCCACGTCGCCGGACATGCCGCCGTGGGCCAGCAAGAGGCTCCCCTGGAGCGCCTCGCCCAGCGCCGGCGGGGTGGGCAGCAGGGTGTGGCGCGGCAGCAGGCGTCCGCGGCTGCGGCCGTGCTCGACGTCGCCGGGCCGGGCCAGCACGCCCTCGATGCGCTTCGCGCCGGGCCACAGGCCTCCCGAGT
Organism: Myxococcota bacterium; assembly: GCA_050618055.1. GTDB lineage: Bacteria > Myxococcota_A > UBA9160 > UBA9160 > SMWR01 > CALDCK01. Next base: position 7,730 of record JBNLVK010000126.1, on the reverse strand, counting down.
CCTGCCAGCCGCCGGCGGATCCGCCGAGCCACTCGCCCAGCACGGCGCGCGCCGCCACGAGCCGCCGTTCCGCCTCCTCCAGCGGACCGGTCAGCGCCCGCGTCTGGCCGGTCGCCCGCATGCAGACCGCGATGATGCCGGCCAGCAGCAGCGTCGAGACGGCGAGCCGCGAGCCCCGGGGAATGCCGGTCACCCGCGTCGCCAGCTCGAGGCCGCGTCCTTCCCCGACGAGACGCGCCAGCAGCGGCGCCAGCGGACCGCCCCCCGCCTCGAGCCCCGGCGGCACCCAGCCCGACGCCACCACACCGGCGCGCAGCAGCCCCAGGTGCTCGTCGCCGAAGTCGAACACCTCGTCGACGCCGGTGAGCTCCGCCTCGGCGTGCAGGTCGTCGCTCACCAGCCGCAGCACCGGCCGGTCGAGGACGCGCACGCGGGCCTCGATGGGCGGCTCGGGCGCCCGTCCGCTGCCGTGGACCGCCAGGTCGATGGAGACGTTCACCACGCGGGCCGCCTCCGGATCGTCCATGGCCAGGAAGAAGATGTCGCTCCAGCCGCTGTGGGAGAGGTCCATGCGCACCGGCGTGCGCTCGCGCAGGCCGGCGGCGCCGGGTGCCCGCAGCTCGTCGACCACGCGCAGCGGCAGATCCGCGGCGCGGGTGCAGGTGAACAGCCAGTCGTTGCCCTCGCTGGCGCGCACGCTGGCGCGCACCTGGTCGGCGAGGGCGTCGAAGGCGCCGTTGCGGCACTGCTGGCCCAGTGCGCTGGCCGCGGCCGCCTCGGGGCCGTCGAGCCGCGGCGCCAGCCAGAAGCGGTTCAGGGCGGCGCGGAAGAGCAGGGCGCGCACGCGCCGGAAGAGGTCGGGGCAGGCGGCCGCGTAGTCCTCCAGCGCGCGGTCGGCGTCGCGCAGCGCCGCCAGGTCGGCGGGGCGGCAGAGCGCGTCGAAGGACCGGTCGCGGACCGTCGGCTCGGCGCCGTCGAGGGTCGCCAGGAGCTGCCGCGCCAGGCCCTCCACGCGGGCTAGGGGTGCTGGCTGCTCACCGACAGGATCTCGCCGGTCATGTAGGAGGCGTGGTCGCTGGCCAGGAACACGATCACGTTGGCCACCTCCCAGGGCTCGGCGGCGCGGCCGAAGGCCTCGCGTCCCACCAGCTCCTCGAGCAGACCGTCCGGCGTGACCTTCGACAGGAACTCGTGCATGGCCAGGCTGGGCGCCTCCGCGTTGACGCGCACGCCGTGCTCGGCGGCTTCCATCGCCACGCAGCGGGTGAAGGCCATCACGCCGGCCTTGGCCGCCGCGTAGTGGGCCTGACCCTTCTGGGCACGCCAGCCCAGCACCGACGCGTTGTTCACGATGGCGCCGCGTCCGCGCTCCTGCATGTGGGGCAGGGCGGCGCGGGTCATGCGGAAGACCGAGTGGAGCGTCACGTCGAGCACCCGGTGCCACTGCTCGTCGGTCATCTCCACCACCGGCGCGAAGCCGCCCAGGCCGGCGTTGTTCACCAGCACGTCCAGGTGTCCGAGCGCGGCGATCGCAGCGTCGACCGCCGCCCGCACCTGATCGTCCCGGGTGACGTCGCACAGCACCGTCGGCGGACGCTCGCCGGTGACCTGGGCCAGCCGGTCCGCCGCCTCGCCCAGGCGCCGCTCGTGGAAGTCGCTGAGGCAGACGCGCGCGCCCTCCTCCAGGCAGCGCTTCGCCGAGGCGAAGCCGATGCCGGTGCCGGCGGCGGCGGTGACCAGCACCGTCCTGCCCTCCAGCAGGTTGCGCGGCGGCGGGGGTGTGGGCGCGCCGCTCATCGCGCCTTCGGCTCGCGCGGCATGCCGAGCGCGCGCTCGGCGATCAGGTTGCGCTGGATCTGGTTGCTGCCCGCATAGATGGTGTCGCTGCGGGTGAACAGGAACAGGCGCTGGAGGCCCGACAGCTCGTAGGGCGCCGCGTCGCCGATCTGGCCCTCGAGGCCCAGCACGTCCATGGCCAGCTTGCCGAGCTTGCGGTGCCAGGTGGCCCAGTAGAGCTTGGTCACCATGGCGGCGGGCGGAAGCTCGGCACCCTGCGCCGTCGACAGGATGCGCAGCGCGTTGTAGCGCATGATCTCGAGACCGATCCAGGCGTCGGCCAGGCGCTGGCGGATCACCGGATCGCGCCCGCGGCCGTTCTCGCGCGCGATCTTCAGGATCTCCTCCAGCTCGGTCCGGAACAGCAGGTTCTGGCCCAGCGTCGACGCGCCGCGCTCGAAGGCCAGCGTGCCGTTGGCCACCTTCCAGCCGTCGCCGGGCTCGCCCACCACGTTCGCGGCGTCGGTGCGCGCGCCGTCGAAGAAGGTCTCGCTGAACTCGGAGGTGCCGGTGATCTGACGGATCGGGCGCACGCTCACGCCCTCCTGGTGCATCGGCACCAGCAGGTAGGCGAGGCCCTTGTGCTTGGGCGCGTCCGGGTCGGAGCGGCACAGCACGAAGCACCAGTCGGACCACTCGGCCCAGGAGGTCCAGACCTTCTGGCCGTCGATCACCCACTGGTCGCCTTCGAGGCGCGCGCGGGTCTGCACGTTGGCCAGGTCGCTTCCCGCGTTGGGCTCCGAGTAGCCCTGGCACCACAGCTCCTCGCCGCGCACGATCGGCGGCAGGAAGCGCTGCTTCTGCTCCTCGCTGCCGAAGGCGATCAGGGTCGGGCCGAGCAGCGTCTCGCCGATGTGGCCGGCGCGCCCCGGACCGCCGGCGCGGGCATACTCCTCGTAGAAGATCACCTGCTGGGCCAGCGAGGCGCCGCGTCCGCCATGCTCGGTGGGCCAGCCGATGCAGGTCCAGCCGGCGTCGCCGAGCTTGCGCTCCCAGGCGCGGCGCTCGTCGACGAAGGCGTTCTCGTCGCCCGGGCCGCCGCGTCCCTTGATCGCCTCGAACTCGCCCACCAGGTGGTCGGCGAGCCAGCCGGCGACCTCCTTGCGGAAGGCCTCGTCCTCGGGGCTGAAGCGGAGCTGCAAGGGAAGGGGTCCTCTCCGGCGGATATTAAGATACGATACGACTCGTATGCAACGTCGGCTCCCGGGAGCCGGCGCTTCGTGAGAGCATCCGCCCATGCAAGAGCCCGCCGAGCATCGCACGATTCCCCGCCTGGTGGAGGCCGCGGCCGCCCGCTTCGGCGCCAAGCACGCCGTCGAGGAGGGGGACCGGGTGCTCAGCTTCGAGGGGCTCGACGCGGCGGCGCTCGAGGCCGCGCGGGCCTTCATGGCGTCCGGGGTCGAGCCCGGCGACCGGGTGGCGGTCTGGGCGCCGAACGCCTGGGAGTGGATCGTCGCGGCCCTGGGCCTCCAGACCGCCGGCGGCGTGCTGGTGCCGCTGAACACGCGGCTCAAGGGGGCCGAGGCCGGCTACCAGCTGCGCAAGAGCGGCGCGGTGCTGCTGTGCACCGTGGCCGACTTCCTCGACACCGACTACGTGGGCCTGCTGCGCGGCCAGGACCTGCCGGACCTGCGCGAAACGGTGATGCTGCGCGGCGCCGCCGAGGGTGCCGTCGGCTTCGGCGACTTCCTGGCCCGCGGCGCGGACGTCCCGTCCGGCGCGGCCCGCGATCGCGGCCGCGCGGTCCCCCCCGACGACCTGTCGGACATGCTCGTCACCTCGGGCACCACCGGCGATCCGAAGGGGGTGATGACGGCCCACGGCCAGAACCTCGAGGTCTTCCAGGTCTGGAGCGAGTGCGTGGGCCTGCGCGAGGGCGATCGCTACCTGATCGTGAACCCCTTCTTCCACTCCTTCGGCTACAAGGCGGGCTGGCTGGCCTGCCTCCAGCGGGGCGCCACCGCGCTGCCGCATCCGGTGTTCGACGTGCCCCGGATCCTGGCGCGGGTGTCGGAGGACCGGATCGGCGTGCTGCCGGGTCCGCCGGCCATCTACCAGTCGATCCTGGCCCATCCGGACCTCTCCCGGTTCGACCTGTCCTGCCTGCGCCTGGCGGTCACCGGCGCGTCCGCCGTTCCGGTGGAGCTGGTGCGGCGCATGCGCGAAGAGCTGGGCTTCCAGGACGTGGTGACCGCCTACGGCATGACCGAGACCTGCGGCATGGTCAGCATCTGCCGCCCCGGCGACGACGCCGAGACCGTCGCCACCACCTCGGGCCGCGCCATCCCCGGCGTCGAGGTGAAATGCGTCGGCGAGGACGGCGCCGAGGTGCCCCGCGGCCAGGCGGGCGAGGTCTGGGTGCGCGGCTACAACGTCATGCGGGGCTACTTCGGGGAGCCGGAGGAGACCGCGAAGGCGATCGACGCCGACGGCTGGCTGCACACCGGCGACGTCGCCGAGATGGACGAGCGGGGCTACCTGCGCATCACCGACCGGGTGAAGGACATGTTCATCATGGGCGGCTTCAACTGCTACCCGGCCGAGATCGAGAAGCTGATGTTCGCCCACGAGGCGATCGCCCAGGTGGCGGTGATCGGCATTCCCGACGAGCGCATGGGCGAGGTGGGCATGGCGTTCGTGGTGCCGGTGCCGGGCCACGATCCGTCCCCCGACGAGATCATCGCCTGGTGCCGCGAGAACATGGCCAACTACAAGGTGCCGCGCCGGGTGGAGGTGGTGCCGGAGCTGCCGGCGAACGCCATGGGCAAGGTGACCAAGTTCGTGCTGCGCGAGCGGGCGCTGGCCGGGTCGTGATCGCGGCCAACTGCCTGTGGGAGCTGGTGGTCGCGCGGGCCGAGGCCACCCCGGACGCGCCGTTCGCCGTCGACGAGGACGACCGGCGCCTGTCCTTCGCCGAGTACCGCGACGCCGTCCTGCGCGCGGCAGCCGGCTTCCAGGAGCGGGGCGTCGGACCCGGGAGCGTCGTCTCCTGGATGCTCCCCACCTGGATCGAGTCGATGGTGCTGGCCGGGGCGCTGGCCCGGCTCGGAGCGGTGCAGAACCCGATCCTGTCCATCTACCGCGAGCGCGAGGTGCGCTTCGTCACGCGCCAGACCGGCGCGCGCTGGCTGTGCGTGCCGGGCACCTGGCGCGGCTTCGACTACGCGGCCATGGCGCGGGAGGTCGCCGCCGACGTGCAGGACCTGGAGGTGCTGCTCGTCGACCGCGCCCTGCCCGAGGGCGATCCGGCGACGCTGGCGCCTTTCGTTCCACCGTCGGACGACGAGGTCCGCTGGCTCTTCTACACCTCGGGCACGACGGCCGATCCGAAGGGGGCGCGCCACACCGACGCCACGCTGCTGGCCGCCTTCCGCGGCATGGTCGACGTGCTCGCGCTGGCGCCCGACGACCGCCACGCCATGGTCTTCCCGGTCACCCACATCGGCGGCATCGGCTGGCTGTTCGCCGGGCTGCTGGCCGGCTTCGGACACATCGTGGTGTCGATCTTCGATCCGCCGGCGACCGTTCCGCTGCTGGCGCGCCACGGCGTGACCCAGGCCGGCGCCGGCACCGTCTTCCATCAGGCCTACCTGGCGGCGCAGCGCGAGCGCCCGGGCGATCCGATCTTTCCGGCGGTGCGCGCCTTCCCGGGCGGCGGCGCCCCCAAGCCGCCGACCCTCCACGCCGAGGTGCGGCGCGAGCTGGGCGGCGGCGGGATCGTCTCGGGCTACGGCCTCACCGAGTGCCCGATCATCGCCATGAACCGCCTGGGCGACGACGACGCGGTGCTGTCCGACACCGAGGGCCGGGCCAACCCGGCCGGCGCCGAGATCCGCGTGGTCCGCCCGGACGGCGGGCTCGCCGCACCGGGCGAGGAGGGCGAGCTGCGCGTGCGCGGTCCCCAGCTGTGCCGCGGCTACGTGGACGCGGCACTCGACGCGGAGGCCTTCGACGCCGAGGGCTTCTTCCGCACCGGCGACCTGGGCAGGCTCGACGCCGGCGGAAACGTGGTCATCACCGGACGCCTCAAGGACGTCATCATCCGCAAGGGCGAGAACATCAGCGCCAAGGAGGTGGAGGACCTGCTCTACACCCACCCGGCGGTGGCCGACGTGGCGGTGGTGGGGCTGCCGGATCCGAACCTGGGCGAGCGCTGCTGCGCCGTGGTGGCCTGCGCGCCGGAGGCGACGCTCGCCTTCGACGAGATGGTGCGCTTCTGCAGGGACGCGGGGCTGATGACCCAGAAGATCCCCGAGCAGCTCGAGATCGTCGACGCGGTGCCGCGCAACGCGTCGGGCAAGGTGCTGAAGAACGAGCTGCGCGAGCGCTTCGGCTAGGAGCCTGCGGAGCGGGCGGCGCCGCCGCGAATGCCGTCGAGGGCCAGGGCCAGCAGCGGGCGCACCATCTTCGTCGGCACCTTTCCCGGGCGGAAGAAGACGTGCACGGTGATGGGCCCGACGATCAGGTCGGCGGCCAGGTCGAGGTCGGTGTCGGCGGGGATCTCGCCGCGCGAGGCGGCGCGTCGCAGCGCGTTCATCAGCGGCTGGCGCCGCGCCTTCACCACCGGCGCGAACAGGTCCATCAGCTCCGGGTTGTGGGGCAGCTCGCCGGCCAGGCTCGGCACCACCGCGCCCAGCGGCGTGGTGTTGTAGACGCGCAGGTAGCTCTTCAGGATGCGCTCGAGGTCGGTGACCAGGTCGCCGCTGTCCGACTCCTCGAAGGCGGGCAGATCGCCGAAGGCCTCGATCACCAGCGGCAGCTTGGAGGGCCAGCGCCGGTAGATCGTCGCCTTGCCCACGCCGGCGCGCTGGGCGATGCCCTCGACGGTCAGCGCCGAGTAGCCGACCTCGACGAGCAGGGCGAGCGTGGCATCGAGGATGGCCCGGTGGGCTTCCTCGGAGCGCGGCCGCCCGGCGGTCTGGGAGCTCTCGGGCATGCGATAACGATACTATACGTATCGTTATCGTCCCAAGGAGCCGCCCGGTTTCCCCGCGGGATACGGCCGCTCCGGAGAGGGTCCGTGGAAGCTCTCTGCGGGGTCCGGAGAGGCAGTGGAAAAGCAGTTCCGTCGGGAGGGAACGGGCGTTCCCAAGGCGCCCCGGAGCAGGGATCAGAAACCCTTTGATTCCAGGTAGTTGCGTTTGGATTGGGTCGGCACGGGGATTGCTTTCCTACAGCCCGAGGTCTTCGGGACCGATTCGTCCAACCATACGGAGAGATACATGAATCGCAAAGCACTGCTGTTAGGCGTGCTCGCGCTGTTCGTGGCGGCAGAGGCCGGCGCCATCGTCATGGAGACGTGGTCGCAGACCAGCCTGCAGTTCACGAACCTCGGGCGAGCACAGGCCACCGCGACGGGCACGGGCCTCTCGACGGTCACGACTTCGTCGACCACCTCGAGCCACCTGAGCACGATCACGGTTGCCTTCAACCCGAACGTCTCGCTCAACACCGCCATTCCGGTCACCGACCCGCAGGCGGCGCCGATCACCTCGGTGATCCTGACGTCGATCCGCGGTCGTCCCGACCTCCAGGGTGGCGGCATCATCGGCAACATCTCCGGCGCCATCGCGAGCACCGGAGGCGGTCTGAGCGGCGCGGGCGTGCTGTCGCCCGGCACGATCCCCGCGACGGGTGGTGTGACCATCTGTCTGCTGGTCGCGCCCCTTCCGCCCTGCGTTGGCCAGCTGAAGCTGGCTGTCGGCGCCACCAGCGCCGGCGCGCAGATCGGCGGCGGCGTCGGCGGCATCCTGACCATCGGCGGCACCGGCACGATCCGCATCTCGGTCATCGGCGCGCCCTACACGGTCAAGACCGTGAGCGCCGTGAACCGGACGGCGAACGCCGGCTTCCAGGTGTTCCAGGAGAGCGGCTTCGCCCACGGTCCGCTGTCG
>JBNLVK010000125.1:0-33691 GCA_050618055.1 Myxococcota bacterium | reverse complement strand
GCGCCGAGGTGCTGGCCGCCGGCGAGATGCTGTCCACCCGCATCGGTGCCACCTGGCTCGAGGCCCAGGGCCTTCCCACGCGATGGCTCGACGCGCGGACCCTGCTGCGGGCCGAGGACCGGCCCGAGGACGGCCACCGGCAGTACCTCTCCGCGACCTGCGGCGAGGGCGCGGATCACGCGCTCGCCGAGCGGCTGGCGGAGCTTCCCGAGACCGTCCTGCTCACCCAGGGCTTCGTCGTCGGCGGTCCCGAAGGCGACACGGCGCTGCTCGGGCGCGGCGGATCCGACACGTCGGCCACGACGCTCGGCGAGCGGCTGTCCGCGCGCCACGTCGAGGTCTGGACCGACGTCCCCGGTCTCTTCAGCGCCGACCCCCGGATCGTCCGCACGGCGCGGCGCCTCGCCCGCGTCGGCTTCGACGAGGCCATGGAGCTCACGACCCGCGGCGCCAAGGTGCTGCACCCGCGAAGCCTGGCGCCCGCGCGGCGCGCGGGCATCCCGATCCACGTCCGCTGCACCGCCGACCCGTCGGGCGACGGAACGGTCATCGACGAAGCCGCGAAGTCCCGGCGCAGGGGGGTCGTGGCGATCTCGTCCCGCCACGGCATGACGGTGGTGACGATGGACGTGGAGGCGACCTGGCAGGAGGTCGGTGTGATCGCCGATCTCGTCGGATGCTTCGCGCGGCGCGGGCTGTCGATCGACGCGATCAGCTCTTCGCAGACCCGCGTGACGGTCTCGCTGGACTCCTCGGCGAACGCGCTGGACGAAGAGACGATGGCCGACCTGATGCGCGATCTCGCGCGCCGGTCCAAGCCCCAGGTGATCGCGCCGGTCGCGTCCGTCAGCATCGTGGGCACCCAGCTCCAGCACGCGCTGCCGGCGCTGCCGTCCTTCGGGGCGCTGGCCCAGGAGACGGTCCACCTGCTGGCGCATGCGGCCAACGATCGCAGCGTGACCTTCGTGGTGGACGAGTCGGCGGCGGACGGCATCGTCCGCCAGCTCCACCGCGACGTCGTCGGGCCGTGAGCCCGCACCGGGCGATCCGCCGGTGATCGTCGCCGCCTTCCTGTTCTTCCTCGCCCTCTTCGCGGGCGTGGGGCTGGCGTCGCACCGCCGCGCGCGGGGCGACCGACGGGACTACCTGATCGCGAGCCACGACACGCCGCCGTGGCTCGTCGGGCTCTCGGCGGTCGCCACGAACAACAGCGGCTACATGTTCATCGGCATCATCGGGTACACGTACGCGGTGGGACTCCCCTCCATCTGGCTGATGGTGGGCTGGATCGTGGGGGATCTCGCGGCTTCGAGCGTGATCCACCGGCGCCTGCGCGTCGAGACGGACGGCACCCGGGCCGACACCTTCGCGGGCATCCTCAGCCGCTGGGACGGCTCCGACTTCCGGCACTACCGCCGCCTCGCCGCCCTCGTGTCCCTCGTCTTCCTGGGCACCTACGCCGCGGCCCAGCTCACCGCGGGCAGCAAGGCCCTCCACGTGCTGTTCGGCTGGGACCCGTCGGTCGGTGCCCTGATCGGCGCGGCGATCGTGGTGGCCTACTGCTGGGCCGGCGGCATTCGCGCGTCGATCTGGACCGACGCCGCCCAGTCCTTCGTGATGCTCGGCGCGATGGCGCTGCTCTTCGCGGTCGCCGTCGCGTCGCTGGGCGGCCCGTCCGCCGCCTGGTCGGCGCTGGACGCCGTCTCCCCGACCTACATGGAGCTCCTGCCGAGCGGCCTGGGCCTGGGCGACACCTGGGGCCCGGCGCTCTTCATCGTGGGCTGGCTCTTCGCCGGGTTCAGCGTCGCGGGACAGCCGCACATCATGGTGCGCTTCATGTCGCTCGACAGCGCCGAGCACACCGATCGCGCGCGCGCCTGGTACTACGGCTGGTTCGTCCTCTTCTACTTCCTCGCCAACGGCGTGGGCCTGCTGGCCCGGGTGGTGCTGCCCGGCGACGTGCCCTTCGACGCCGAGCTGGCACTGCCGATGATGGCGCTGGACCTCCTGCCGGATCCGCTGGTGGGCCTGATGCTGGCCGGTGTCTTCGCGGCCAGCATGTCGACCGCCGACTCGTTGATCCTGAGCTGCGCCGCCAACCTGACCGAGGACTTCGTACCGCGGAAGAAGGTCCCCCTGTTCGCGGTGAAGGGCGCGACCGTCCTCGTCACGCTCCTCGCCCTGGGAATCGCCCTGCACGGAGACCAGAGCGTCTTCACGCTGGTGATCGGCTCGTGGGCCGTGATGGCCGCGGCCTTCGTGCCCCTTCTCACGGTTCTTGCCCTCGGCGCCCGGCCCTCGGAGCCGCTGGCGATCTCGATGCTCGTCGCCGGCGTGGCCGTGGTCTACGCGTGGAAGGCCGTACCGGTCCTCGCCGACTACTACGAGGGCATGCTGGCGATCCTCGCGGGCTTCCTGGTGTTCGGCCTGGGACGCGCCATGGGAGCCGCCCGCCGCCGCGGTGGTGCCCGCGGCTAGCCCTCCCGTCGCGGTGCGCTCCAGCGGTTCGCGCCGGCCACCACCCAGGCGGCGATGGCGATGCAGGCGACGGCGGCGCCGGCCAGCGTCGGCACGACGCCGAGCCCGTCGGTGGCGGCACCCATGGCGAAGCCGCCGAATGGCACCAGTCCGGCCCAGGCCACCTGGAAGAGGCTCATCACGCGCCCGCGCTTGCCCTCGTCGACGATCTGCTGGATCAAGGTCTGGAGGCTCGTCATGACCGCGAAGTAGAAGTAGCCGATCAGCACCTGCGTCCCGAGCGCGACCCACAGGTGGGTGGTCAGCGCGAAGCCCACCAGGCTCACGCCGTAGAGCCCCATGCGCACCGCGGCGCCGCGCAGCGTCGCCTGGTGCTCGTAGCCGGTGGCGATGGCGCCGATCATGGCACCCAGGCCCGACGCCGCCACGATCCAGGCGAACAGGTCCTGGCGCCCGAAGACGTCGGCGGCGAAGACCGGCAGCACCGCCACGTGGGAGACGCCGAAGAACGACAGCGCCGCGACCGTCAGCAGCGCGGCCAGCGCGGGGCGGCGATCGCGCGCGTGGGCCAGTCCGATGCGCAGGCGCCCGAAGACTCCGCCCTCGTCGGCTTCGGGGACGTAGGCGGCGATGTGCATGCGGCTGGTCAGGAAGGCGGCCACCAGCGACGCGACGAAGAACACGGCGAAGGCGACCTCGAAGCGGCTGGTGGCGACCAGCGGCGCCGCCAGCGCCGGACCGAACACGCGCGTCAGGTTGTTGGCGGCCGACTGGAGCGAGACGGCGCTGGGCAGGTCGGCGCCGGGCACCGTGTTGGCGGCGACGGCGAAGCTGGCCGGTCCGGAGAAGGAGAAGCAGGTGCCCAGGGCGAAGCCCAGCCCGAGCATCAGCGGCGCGGTGATGCGATCGCTCCAGGTGAGCCAGCCGACGCACAGCATGGTCGCCGCGACACCGGCGTAGCACACCAGCATGATGCGCTTGCGGTCGAAGCGGTCCGCCACCACGCCGGCCACCGGCGCCAGCACGAAGGCGGGCAGGAACAGCGCGAAGAACAGGCTGCCGAGCTGGAAGGGATCGTTGTTCGTGATCTCGACCATCAGGCCCTGGAGCGAGATGTGCGAGATCCAGAAGCCGGTCTGGTTGACCAGGAAGGAGACGAACAGCAGCCGGAAGGGGCGATGGGCCAGCGCGCGGAAGGCGCGCCCCCGCGACGACGCCAGGAAGCCCGGCGTCTGCGTCGGCTCGACCTCCGCCGACTGCACGCCCATGGCCACGGAGTCCGCGGGGTTCAGCGCGGCGTCCGCCGGGTTCGCCCCGAGGCTCTCTTCGACGTGGGACTTGACCATGGGTGGGGACCGGTGCCGAGCGGCGCGCGTCGGGCCCCTGGCGGGCGCAGTCTATCGCAGGCCGGCCTCCGGCTCCGACTGCGGGGTCGGGTCCGCGTTCGCCACGTCCTTCATGGAGGTGCCGAACCGCAGCAGCAGGAAGTTCGCCAGGGCCAGCGCGATGGCGATCTCGTAGCGGCGCCACGCCACCGCCGCGCCGACGGCCCCGGTGTTCCAGATGCTCGCCGCCGTGGCCGTCCCGGTGACGTTCCCGTGGTCCTTCAGGATCGAGCCGCCGCCGATGAAGCCGATGCCGGTCATCAGGCCGTAGAGCAGGCGCGCGTGGCTCTCGGAGCCGTCGACCACCGACTGGCCGATCAGCAGGAAGGCGCAGCTGCCGATGGCGACCAACGGGAAGGTCCGCAGGCCCGGCCCCCGTTCGTTGCGCTCCCGGTCCCAGCCGATCGGGGCGGCCAGCAGGAAGGCCACGCCGAGGTGGAGCAGGTGGTCGAACACCTGTTCCCAGTGGACGTTCGGCAGCGCGTCCATGCTAGGTCCGGTCGTCGATTTCGTCCTCGAGCTCTTCCTTGGCGTCCTCGGCCTCGTCCTTCGCCTCCTCGACCGCCTCTTCCAGCTCGTTGCCGTCGTCGCCGCCGCTGCATGCGGGAAGCGTCGCCACGAAGGCGGCGAGCAGCAGGCTCGTCAGCAGGGCCAGGACGTTGCTCGGGGCTCGGTTGGTCATCGGCGGGTCCTCCTCGGGGCCGGCGGTGCGCCGGATGGGAGGGCGTCCTGCACCGCGCGTGCCAACGGTTCCGGGAGCCGGCTGGCGGCTCCCCACGGTCGCGCCTTGCAAGATGTGCACGGCGCCTTGCAGTTCGTACAAGCGCGGCGCGCGTCGGGGCCGGTCGCGGCGGCGCGGGGACGCGCGCGCCGCCGGCACGGCTGGCACGTGCCTTGCGACTCCTCCCCCCGAAGGAGGAACCATGAAGTTCACGATGACGCCGCTTCCCTACGACGTGTTCGCCCTCGCCCCCCACATCGGCTCGAGCACGGTGGAGATCCACTACGGGCGGCACCACCGGGGCTACCTGGAGAAGCTGCGCCGCGCCATCGGCGACAAGCCCGAGGGGGAGCGCCCGCTCGAGGAGATCGTCCGGACCGCGGAGGGGGACGTCTTCAACAACGCGGCCCAGGTCTACAACCACGACTTCTACTGGCGCAGCCTGCGCCCCGACGGCGGAGGCGAGCCCCACGGACCGCTGCGCAGCGCCATCGAGGGGGCCTTCCGATCCGTCGACGCCTTCAAGCGCGAGCTGGCCGAGGCGGCCAACGGCGAGTTCGGATCGGGCTGGGCCTGGCTGGTGCTCGACCGGGACGGGCGCCTGTGCGTGCGCAGCAGCTCGGACGCGGAGAACCCGCTCCAGAAGGGCCACACGCCGCTGCTCACCGTCGACGTCTGGGAGCACGCCTACTACCTGGACTATCAGAACCGCCGCGGCGAGTACGTCACCGCCGTCCTCGACCACCTGCTGAACTGGGACTTCGCGGTGGAGAACCTCCAGAAGCACGCGAAGAGCCTGGAATAGGAGGAGCGATCGTGTCCCAGCCCAAGGCCAGCTGTCTCCACACCACCTGCGACTGCATCCCCGACGGCGACCGGGCGTTCTGCTCGGACCACTGCGAGACCGAGCACGTCGACGACGTGATCGAGGTGGAGGCCTGTCGCTGCGGCCACGAGGGGTGCGGTGACGCCGCGGGCGATCGCTAGGCTCGCTGCAGCGGTCCTCGCGGCCGGCATCGTCGGACCGGCCTCCGCGGGCTTCGCCCAGGAGGATCCGGAGCTCAGCGAGGGCGCGGTCGAGGTCGTCGCGGACGTTCGCGACGACTCGCGCATCGAGGCGCGTCTCGATGGTCTGTTCGACTCGATCGGGTCGCTCGCCGCCGCGCGGGCCGAGGTCGAAGCGGGCGTGGTGCGCCTGTACGGGGAGGTGCCGAGCGCCTCGGCGCGCGAGATCGCCGGTGATCTCGCCAAGCGCATCGAGGGCGTGGTCGCCGTCGAGAACGAGCTGGTGGAGGATCGCTCGGTCGCGACGCGCGTGGACCAGGCGGCCGAACGGCTGGCGGCGCGGGGTCGGGAGTGGCTGGCGGGGCTCCCGCTGGCCGGCGTGGCGATCCTCGCCGCCGTGCTGGTCTTCGCCGTCGGGCGCCTGCTCACGCGCTGGGACGCGCCCTTCGAGCGGCTGACCGCGAACCCGTTCGTGCGCGACCTGACGCGCCAGGCCGTGCGCGTCGCCTTCGGCCTGGCCGGACTGCTCGTGGCCCTCGAAATCCTGGACGCGACCGCGCTGATCGGTGCGCTCCTGGGCGCTGCGGGAGTGGTGAGCCTGGCGCTGGGCTTCGCCTTCCGCGACCTGATCGAGAACTACGTCGCGAGCGTGCTGCTCAGCCTCCGCCAGCCCTTCCTGCCCAACGACCACGTGAAGATCGCCGACCACGAGGGGCTGGTGGCGCGGCTCACCTCCCGCGCGACCCATCTCCTGACGTTCGACGGGAACCACGTGCGCATTCCGAACGCCACGGTCTTCAAGGGCACCATCGAGAACTTCACGCTCAAGCCGGAGCGCCGCTTCAGCTTCGCGGTCGGCCTGGGCGTGGACGAGGACGTGACCAGCGCCCAGGACCTGGGCTGCCGGATCCTGGGCGACATGCCGGGCGTCCTGGACGATCCGGAGCCGCGGGCGGTGGTCGACGAGCTCGGCGACTCGAACGTCGCCCTGCGCTTCTACGGCTGGGTCGACCAGCGGGTCGCCGACTTCGCCAAGGTGCGCAGCGAGGCGATCCGGCTGGTGAAGCAGGCCTTCGACGCCGAGCAGATCGACATGCCCGAGCCGATCCAGCGGGTGCGCCTGTCGGCGCCGGACGCGGACGAGGCCGCCGCCGATCGGCCGTCCCGGCCCGCCCCCGCGAAGGCGGCGCCGGCGCGCGACGTCTCCCGCGATCGCCACCTGGACGAGGAGCTCGCGGAGGAGCGACGCGAGCAGGGAGACGATCTGCTCGAGGAAGGCGCCCCTCGCGAGTGAGCCGCGCCGGGGCCGCGAGAACCGATAGGATGGCTCCGAGCCATCGGCCAGGAGGGTGCTGCGCATGAGGCTACCGAGCTGGTACGGCTGGCTGGCGGACCGCTGGGACGCGCTGCGCACCAGCTACTGGTTCCTGCCGGTGCAGATGGCGCTGGCGGCGGGCGTGCTGGCGCTGGTTGCGATCGAGCTGGACCGGGCGTTCGGTCCCTACCTCGTCGAGCACATCCCGTGGCTCACGCGCACCAGCGCCGCCGGCGCCCGCTCGGTCCTCACCACCATCGCCGGCTCGATGATGACGGTCACCAGCGTGGTCTTCTCGATCACCATCGTCGCGCTGACCCTCACCTCGTCCCAGTTCGGTCCGCGCCTGCTCCGCAGCTTCCTGCGCGATCGCGCCAGCCAGCTGTCGCTGGGCACGTTCGTCGCGACCTTCTTCTACAGCCTGCTGGTGCTCCAGGCCGTCGGGACGCCGGAGCAGGTTCCCACCCTGGCCACCGCCCTCGGCGTGCTGCTGGCCGGCACCAGCCTGTTCGTGCTGATCTTCTTCATCCACCACGCCGCCAGCTCGATCCAGGCGTCGAGCGTGATCGCGGCGGTGGTGCGCGAGATCGACGCCCAGCTGCCGCAGCTGTTCCCGGAGTCGATCGGCGGCGGCGCGGGCGGTCCGGACGCGACGGCCGACGTCTTCAGCCCCGGCACGGAGCTCGAGCGCATCGGTCTCTGCGTGGCGTCGGACTGCGAGGGCTACGTGCGCTTCCTCGACGAGGAGGCGCTGATCGCCATCGCCCGCGAGTGCGACGTGGTGATCCACCTCCGCACGCGTCCGGGCCGCTTCGTGACCCAGGGCTCGGAGCTGGCCCGCGTCGTGCCCGCCGAGCGCATGACCCCGGAGGCCGAAGAGGAGCTGCGCGCCGCGTGCATCCTGGGCGACCACCGCACCGCCACCCAGGACCTGGGCTTCCTGACGGGTCAGCTGGCCGAGATGGCGGTGCGCGCGCTGTCCCCGGGCGTGAACGACCCGAAGACCGCGGTCGACTGCGTGCACCGCATGGGGGCGGTGATCGCGCAGCTCGCGACCCGCCGCATGCCCTCGGGCCTGCGCACCGACGAGGACGGCGCGCTGCGGGTGACGGTGGAGCCCACCCGCTTCGACGACCTGGTGGCCGTCTGCCTCGACCCGGTCCGGCGCCACGGCGCCAACGATGCCCAGGTGGTGGTCGCCCTGTTCGAGGCGATCGAGATGGGCGCCCGCTGCTGCCTCGACGACGAGCGGCGCGGCGTCCTGGCGGAGCACGCGCGCGAGATCCGGGAGGGCTTCATGGCCGCCCGTCGGGTGGAGTCGGAGCGCGACGCGGCCCTGGTGGAGGCCGCCTTCGGGCACGCAATGGCCCGCGTCGAGGGAAGCGGGCTGCCGGGCGAGGTCACGCCCGGCTGAGCGACCGACCCCGGACCAGGTGGATGCCCGGCGGCGCGCCCGGCCCGGGGGAATGGGCGAGCCGCGGCGCCGCCTCCGCGGTGCGGGCCTGGGCGGTCGGTTCCGACGCGGCCGCGTCCGTCCCGCTCCCGACCCACTCCTTGAAGGCTTCGAGGGCGTCGTCCAGGCGGCGCCGCGGAAGGCCCAGCAGGTCGGCGCCGGCCTCCAGCCAGCCGGCGGGCTCGTAGTCGACCTGGAGCATGACGCGGGTGCGCCGGGGGCCCAGCGGATGGAAGGTGACGCAGCCGGCGTTCGCCACACCGGAGCGGCTGCACCAGGCGATGCGCCGGTCCGGGATGCGCTCGGTCACCTCGGCGGTCCACTCGCAGTCGAAGCCGGCGATGCGCGCGTGCCAGTGGGTGAGGTCCGGTGTCGCGTGGGTCACGTACTCGAGCGCGCCGACGAAGCGGGGGAAGTCGGAGAAGCGGCTCCAGCAGGCGTACGCCTCGTCGGGCCGGGCGTCGACGTCGATCGAGCGCTCGTAGCGGGTCCGCATCGCCCTACCCCCTGACCTCGAGCTTGTCGACCACGCGCGCGATCTCCGCCTCGCAGCGGAGCCGCCGCTCGATGGCGGTCCGCGTGTTGATCCGGTCGACCTCTCCGGTCACGACCGCGACGTCGCCCAGCACCGCGACCCGCACCCGCGCCCCGGGGTGCGCCTGCTCGACCGCCTTCTGCAACGAGCGGGCGACGTCGTGGTCGCGCCGTCGGCGGGCCGGCGACTCGCGGGTCAGGTTGGTGATGGCGCGCACGCCGCGCACGCTCGAGAGCAGCGCCACGACCTGCTCGAAGGCGCTGCGGTCCTCGACGGTGCCCATCAGGACCACGTGGCCGTCGTTCACCGAGACCGACAGGGTGTCGCCTTCGACGATGTCCCCGAGCAGCGATCGCACGCGGCGTGCGACCGTCCGGTCCGAGCTGCCGGCGCCGTCCACCTCCAGGCCGCGGGCGGCGACGCCCTTCGCGCCCGGCACGTGCTCCGCGAAGGAGACGAGCGTCTCCTTCAGGCGCAGGGACGGAACGCTGCCGCGCAGGTGCAGGACGCCATCGAAGGCGCCGACGCGCAGATCCGCTCCGACGCCTTCGACGAGGCGCAGCCGTGCCATCGCGGCGCGGGCGAGGGCGCGGTCGATGGGTCGGGCACTGCGCGGACGCGGCGCCACCGCGAGCAGCTCGAGCACCACCCGCGGCAGCAGCAGCGCTTCGCGTGGCCACTCGATCACCGCCGTGGCGCCTTCGGCGTAGAGCCTGCGGACGGACCGGGCGTCCGTCTGGTCCGGCAGCACGACGAACAGCGGCAGCTTCCCGCTGCGCGGGTCGCTCCGCAGCGCGCGCACCGGTTCGGCCGTCGGCTCCGCGTTCCGGAGCGGCGGGACCAGCACGATCGCGACGGTGTCCAGGTCGACGGCCCGGAGGGCGTCATCGACGCCGTCGCAGGGCGCCAGCCGGAGGCGCAGGGAGGCGAGGGAGGCCGCGACCTTCTCGCGCCGCGAGGGATCCCCGGCCACGACGATGGCCGGAGGCGCTGCCGCGGGTCGTGCCCCTTGCTCCCCTCGCTCCTTCCCGCGCCGTCGGCGCCTGGGACGCGCGCGACGCCGGACGGCCGGCGCGCCGATCACGCCTGCTCCCGGAACGTCGTCGGGTCGACGCGGACGACGTCGCGCAGCTCGGACGCCCATGCGATGGCGTGCTCGCCGTCGCGGTCCCAGACGTAGAAGTCGGGCGCGTGGACGGCGACGCCGCCGGCGCGTGGCTCGATCGACAGACAGCGGGGGTCGGCGGGGCGGTACGGGTTGCGTGCGATGGCTCTTCCTCCTGTTGGCGTGTTGGCGGTTCCCCCTCCAGCAGTTGCAGGACCCGTACCGGCCGCGGGCGCCGGAGACGCGCCCCGCGCGCCTCCCGCGACCCACGCGCGTGTAGTTTCTACAAGCGTGGGACGACGGGCCCTCCACTCGGCCCGCGCGGCTTCCGCTAGATTCCGCGCTCCATGACGCCGCGAAGCACGATCCTCGCGCCCGGGCGCAACTGCGAGCGCATCGCGCCGGCGCGCCGCGCCGCGTGGCTGATCGACGGCGAGGGCTACTTCGCGGCGCTCGCCGACGCGCTCGAGCGCGCGGAGCGGTCGGTGTTCCTGATCGGCTGGGACTTCCACAGCCAGATGCGCCTGCGTCGCGGCGACGACGAGCCGCCGCTGGTCGACTTCCTCGAGGGCCTGCTGCGGCGGCGCCGGCGGCTGCACGTGCGCATGCTCGGCTGGGACTTCGCCATGATCTACGCGCTGGAGCGCGAGTTCCTGCCGCTCGAGCGCTTCCAGAAGCGCACCCATCGACGCCTCCACTTCCGGCTCGACGGGCGCCACCCCGCCGCGGCGTCGCACCACCAGAAGATCGCGGTGGTGGACGACGCGGTCGCCTTCTGCGGCGGGCTCGACGTCACCGTGTGTCGCTGGGACACGCGCGAGCACCGGGCCGACGACCCGCGGCGCAGCGATCCCGGCTTCTCCGAATACGGACCCTTCCACGACGTGCAGCTGGCGGTCGACGGCGAGGCGGCGCGCGCGCTGGGCGCGATCGCCCGCGAGCGCTGGCGCCGCGCCACCGGCGCCCACGTGCGCGCGGTCGAGCCGGGGTCGGACCCGTGGCCGCGCGGCGTCGAGCCCGACCTGCGCGACGTGGCGGTCGGCATCGCGCGCACCCAGCCCGAGCACGCCGGCGCACCCGAGCTGCGGCACGTCGAGCAGCTCTACCTCGACGGCATCCAGCAGGCGCGCGAGTCGATCTACCTGGAGAACCAGTACTTCACCTCGTCGTCGGTGATCGCCGCGCTCGCCGAGCGGCTGGAGCAGGACGACGGGCCCGAGATCGTGATCGTCCTGCCCAGCACGCTGTCGGGCTGGCTCGAAGAGCGGACCATGGGGGCGCTGATGGCGCAGGGGGTCGAGCAGCTGCGGGCCGCGGACCGGCACGGACGCCTGCGCGTGTGCGTTCCCGTCCTGCCCGAAGGGGCGCGGCTCACCGTCCACTCGAAGCTGATGGTGGTGGACGACCGTCTGGCCCGGGTGGGCTCGGCGAACCTGTCGAACCGCTCGATGGGTTTCGACAGCGAGTGCGACCTGGCCGTCGAGTCGACGCCGGAGGGCGCGGCGAGCCGGGCGATCGCGCGCCTGCGCGACGACCTGCTGGCCGAGCACCTGGGCGTGGCCGCGGACGACGTGGCCGCGGCGATCCGGCGCTGCGGATCGCTGGTGGGCGCCGTCGACGAGCTGTCGGTCGGCGAGCGGCGGCTCGATCCCTTCGAGGCGAAGGTCGACGAGATCGACGCCGGCCTGCTGGCCACCCGCGGGCTGTTCGATCCGGAGCGCCCGATCCCCTTCGACCAGCTCCAGCAGCAGCTGGTGGAGGGCCTGGGCAGCGACGAGGACGGCTCGCGCGCCGCCTCCCTCGCGCGCATGGCCGCCGCCGCCGCCGTGCCGCTGGGCCTGCTGGCGCTCTGGAAGCTCACTCCGCTGGCGGAGATGGTGACGCCCGAGTCGATCTCGTCGCTGGCCACGGCGCTCGACCGGGGGCTCGCGGGAAGCCTGGTCGGGGTGGGTCTGTTCACGCTGGCCGCGCTGCTGTTCGTGCCGGTGGTCAGCCTGATCGTCGCCGCGGCGCTGGTGTTCGGCTTCGTCGAGGGCACGCTGATCGCCCTGGCGGGATCCATGCTGTCGGCCGCCGCCGGCTACGGCGTCGGTCGGGTGGTGTGGCGCGACGCGGTGCGCCGGCTGGCCGGCAAGCGCATCGACGCCCTCAACGAACGGCTGTCGCGGCGCGGCGTCCTGGCGACCGTCTTCGTGCGCGTCGTGCCGGTGGCCCCCTTCGCGGTGGTGAACCTGGTGGCCGGCGCTTCGCGCATGAGCCTGCGCGACTTCCTGGCCGGAACGCTGGTCGGCATGGCGCCGGGCTCGGCGACGCTGGCGTTCTTCGGCGAGAGCGCCGCGGCCCTGGCGCGCGATCCCTCGGGCGGCACGGGCGCGCTGGCCCTGCTCGGTGTGGTGGTCGTGGTCGGCGTGGCGCTGGTCTCGCGGCGCCTGGCCGGCTCCGCCCGGGAGGACGGCGGGGGATCGGGTTGACCCGGAGCTTCTCGGTCGTGAGCTGGAACGTCCACGGCTTCGTCGGCTTCGACCGGATCCGCTCGCTCGAGCGCGTCGCCGACGTGCTGCGCGGCTTCGATGCGGACGTGGTCGCCCTCCAGGAGGTGGACGCGGGCCGCGAGGACGAGGACGCGTTCGAGGTGCTGGGTCCGGAGCTGGGCCTGGCGGCGGTCGAGGGGCCGACGCTGCGGCGCGGGGGTGCGCGCTACGGGAACCTGCTGCTGGTCCGGCACCCGCTGCTGGGCGTCGAGCGGATCGACCTGTCGCAGCCGGGCGCCGAGCCGCGCGGGGCGATCGACGCCCGCCTGGAGATCGGGCGCCTGGGCGTGCGCGTGGTGGCCACCCATCTGGGGCTGCGCAGGCGGGAGCGGGCCCTCCAGGCGCGGCGCCTGTGCGACGCGCTCGGGGCCCCGGCCGACGGGGACGAGCTGGTCGTGCTGCTCGGCGACCTGAACGAGTGGCGCCGACCGCTGCGCGCCACCGGTCTGGCGCCGCTGGCGGGCCGCTTCGCGAAGCGCACCCGCCTGCGCACCTTCCCGTCGCGGGCTCCCCTGTTCGCCCTGGACCGCGTCATGGTCGACCGCGCCGAGGTCGCGCTGCGCACCCACGCCGTCGACACGCGGCGCGCGCGCACCGCCTCGGACCACCTGCCCGTCTACGCGACGATCGCGCTCTAGGGAGTGTCTGCACGAAGCGGTTTCGCTCAGGCCATCCCAGGCGGATGGCCTGAGCAGTCGGCTCGTGCAGACATTCCCTAGGCGGCCTCCGCCGGCGGCACGTCGAGCGTGCGGATCGGGAAGGGGATGGTGATGTCGGCCTTGGCGAACGCCGCGTGGATCGCCATCACCGCCTTCGACCGCGCGACCAGGTAGTCGGCCTCGTCGTCCTCCAGGTCGAGCCAGAAGCGCACCGAGAGGTCGATCGAGCTGTCGCCGAAGCCGGTGTAGATCACGTCGACGTCCTTCGACTCGTCGCGTCCGGGGATCGACCCGACGGCTTCGCGCGCCGCCTCGATGGCCCGCTCGAGATCGTCGTCGTAGGAGACGCCGACCGGCACCTCGACCCGGCGCTCGCCGGTCTGGGTGTAGTTGAGGATCGGCTTCTGGAGGACGTCCTTGTTGGGGATGATGACGAGCTGGCCGGAGAAGTTGCGCAGCACCGTCGCCCGCAGGGTGAGGCGTTCCACGCGGCCCATCTGGTCGTGGGTCTGGACCAGGTCGCCGATCTGGAAGGGCTCGCGGATCGCCATGATCACGCCGGACATCAGGTTGGAGGCGATGTCCTGGAAGGCGAAGCCCAGGGCCAGCCCGACCACACCGACGCCGGCCAGCAGCGAGGTCACGGTCTTCTCGAGCTGGAGGATCCCCAGCGCGACGAACGCGCCGAGCGCCAGGATGCCCACGCGGGTGATCACCGTCAGCAGGCCCACCACCTGCTCCTGGGTCGAGGTGCGCTGGGCCGCGCGCCGGACCAGGCTGGCGCCGAGTCGCGCCAGCAGCGACGTCGCGATCAGCACCAGCACGGCGACGATCAGGTTGGGCACCATCTCCACGAAGCCGGTGAGCCAGCTCTCCAGCTTCTCCAGGACCAGTGCGATCAGCTGCTGGGTCTCGGTGACGGCCTGCGTCGTCTCGTCGTCCATGGCGTTCTCCCCCGGTGGGTGGTTTGCGGGATCACTCGTCGCGGTACAGCCATTTCAGGCCGACGGGCGTCGCCAGGGTGGTGACGATCGCCGTGATGACGACGGCCGAGTAGAGCGACGCGACCAGCGGGTGCGGCGGATCGGGCAGCGAGAAGAGCCCGGCGCGGAAGGCGACGTCGGCCACGATCAGCTCGACCGCCCCGCGCGCGTTCATGCCGACGCCGATGGCCAGCGAGTCGCGCGTGCTCATGCCCGAGAGGCGCGCGGGCAGTCCGGCGCCGAGGAGCTTGCCCGCGGTCGCCGTGGCCACCAGCAGCAGCAGGAAGCCGGGGGCGTCCAGCAGCGCGGCGCCCTCCAGGTGGATGCCGATGGAGGCGAAGAAGACCGGTGCGAAGAAGCCGTGGGTGAGCGCGCCCACCTTGCCGACCACGTCGTCGTAGGTCTGCCGGTCGATGGTCCGCCGCACGAAGAACAGGCCGGCCATGAAGGCGCCGATCAGGAAGTGCATCGAGAGCGCCTCGGCCAGCACCGAGAAGCCGAGGGCCACCAGCACCAGGAAGCTGAACTCGAACTCGTCGGCCTGGAGCGACGTCACCCAGCTGCCGAGGCGCGGCAGCAGGAAGCGGCCCACCCCCACCGTGACGGCGAAGAAGAAGGCGACCTTCCCGCACAGCACGAGCAGCGCCGCCGTGTCGGGCACCTGGCCGGTCTCGAGGACGGCGGTCAGCAGCGCCAGCAGCAGCAGGCTGAGTACGTCGTCGACGATCGCCGCCGACACGATGGTGCGGCCGAGGGTGGTGTCGAGCTTGCCGAGCGAGAGCAGGACGCCGACGGAGACGGGCACCGCCGTGATGGCGAGCGCGACCCCCAGGAACAGGCTCTGGGCGAAGTGGAAGTCGCTCGCCGGCAGCAGCGTCCAGCCCAGGCCGAGCCCCAGGGCGAGGGGCAGCAGCAGTCCGCCGATCGCCACGCCGATCGCCGGGCGGGAGGCCTCGGCGAGCTTGGCGGGCCGGAGCTCCAGACCCGCCATCAGCATCAGGAAGAAGATCCCCAGGTCGGTGATGGCCGCGAACACCGCGCTCTCGGGTAGCTCGGCGAGCACCGGGAAGGTCTCGCCGTGGCGCACGACGCCCACGCCCAGCAGCACGCCCGCCAGCAGCTCGCCGACCAGGGCGGGCTGTCCGAGGCGCACCGCCAGCTCGCCCAGGGCGCGGGTGGCCGCCAGCAGGATCAGCAGGACGTAGAGGATCTCCACGGCGGCTCCTAGCGCTCGTCCGCCTGTTCCGGCTTCGACTGGCTCTCGATGGAGCGCCGGAACAGCTCGAGGTCGCGGCGGACGTGGAGGTCGACGAGGCCGAGCCGCGCGCCCAGGCGTTCGACGAAGCTGCGCGGCCGGTAGCGGATGCAGACGGCCAGCGTGGAGCGGTTGCCGGCGCGCTCCTCGAAGCGCACCTCGCCTTCGTGGGTCGCACCCCAGGTGCTCTCCCAGCGGATCAGCTGCTCCGGCTCGCACGCGACGATCCAGGCCTCCCAGACCACCTGCCGACCCGCGACGTCCACGTCCCAGAGCACGCGTCCGTCGCCGACGCGGGTGGCGCGGCGCACGCTCTCCAGCACGCGCGGCAGCTCCTCGTAGCGGATCCAGGCGCGGTACACGTCCCCGACCGGCGCGTCGATCGGCACCTCCGCACGCAGCGTGAAGCGGCCGTCGTCGTCGCGGGTCCTCCAGCTCCAGGGCATCGGGCGGCTGACGCTGCAGGTTGCATGCCACGCCCCGGCGCGCGGATCGGGCCCCGCGTTCGCTGGTACGGATCCTGCTCTGGGCCCGTGCACGGCTGCAGGCGCAGCCCCCCGCGCGCGACGGCCTCGGGAGCCCGGCCCTTTGTACAATCTGCACATGTCGAACCCCAGCCACGGCCGCCGCGACCTGTGGCTGCCGGCACTGGTGGGACTGGTGGGCGCGCTGGCCTCGGTGGCGGCCTGGGGCCTGCTGGTGGCGGACCGCCGCGAACGGCTGCTCGACGCGACCACCGCGGTGGCGGACGAGGTGCGGGTGGCGATCGAGGACGGCCTGGTCCGGCAGGTGGCGTCGCTCGAGGGACTTGCGGAGCTGTGGACCGAGTTCGGGCTGCGGACGCCCGACGAGTGGGAAGCCCAGGCCGCTCTCCACGTCGAGCGCATTCCGGGTCTGTCGATGCTGGCCTGGGTCGACCTGGACACGTCCGAGACCCGCAGCGTGCACGCCGACGCCGCCGACGCCCTGCCCGTCGACCCGGCTGCGGCGCGCCGCTTCGGCGAGCAGGCCGGCGTCCGGGGACCCCGGCGCGACGCGTCGGGCGAGCTCTTCTACCCGGTGTACCTGCCGGTGCGGGTTCGCGATGCCGGCGACGGAGTGCTCGTCGCCCGGCTGCGACCCGCGCGGTTCCTGGACCACCTGCTGAACGTGCACGCCCGCGGCTACGCGCTGGAGGTCGAGTGGGACGGAACACCGGTCTTCGCGCGCGGCGAGCCGGCGGCGGATCGCTGGCAGGCCTGGTGGCGCGTGGAGGAGATGGTCGCGCTGCCCCTGGGCGGCACCTGGAAGCTGGTGCACCGTCCGACGCCCGAGTACGCGGCGGCCCGCCTGACGGCCCTGCCCCACTACCTGCTGGCGGCCGGGCTGCTGCTCTCGCTGCTGCTGGCCGTCGTCTCGCACCAGCTGCGCCACACCCTGCGCCAGTCGCGCTTCCTGGCCGCCACCAACCTCTCGCTCGAGCGCCGGGGTCTCGAGCTCGAGTCGCGGGTGGCCGACCGGACCGAGGCGCTCGAAGAAGCGGTCGCCGAGCTCGAGGCCTTCAACTATTCGGTCTCCCACGACCTGCGCTCGCCGCTCGGCGCGATCCTGAACTTCGCCTCGATCCTGGAGGAGGACTACCGGGACCGCCCGCTGGACCAGGAGGGCCTGGAGATCCTGTCGCGCATCCGGCGCAGCGCGTCCCGCGGAACCGCGCTGCTCGAGGACCTGCTCCAGCTCTCGCGCGCCGGCCGGTCGGCGCTCGCCTTCGAGTCCATCGACATGGCGGAGCTGGTGCGCGAGACGTTCGCCCAGGCGCGCGCCGCCGAAGGCGCGGCGGCGGACGAGGTCGAGCTGGTGGTGGGCGACCTGCCCGTCGCGGTGGCCGACCGCGCCCTGCTCGGCGGCGTGCTCGACAACCTGTTCAGCAACGCGCTCAAGTACTCGCGGGGCGTCGAGAAGCGGCGCATCGAGGTGACCGGCGACGTCAACGGCGACGAGTGCGTCTACCAGGTGGCCGACAACGGGCGCGGCTTCGACATGCGCTTCGTCGACAAGCTCTTCAAGGTGTTCGAGCGCCTCCACGCCGACGAGGACGTGGAGGGCACCGGGGTCGGCCTGGCGCTGGTCGCGCGCATCCTGCGGCGCCACGGCGGATGGGTGCGGGCCGAGGGGACGCCCGGTCGGGGGGCGTGCTTCCGGTTCGGGCTGCCGCGGAGGGACGCGCCGTGAGCGGTCCGGCCATCCTGATCGTGGACGACGACCGCGACGAGGTGAAGGTCGCGCTGCGGGCGCTGGAGCGCGCCGGCGTGAGCGGACCCGTCGAGGTGGCGAGCGACGGACTGGAGGCCCTGGAGGCGCTGGGACTCGAGGCCGCGAACGGGGCGCAGGCGGCCGCACCGCGGGTCGTCTTCCTCGACCTCAAGATGCCGCGCGTCGACGGCTGGGAGGTGCTGCGCAGGATGCGCGAGGACGAGCGCACCGCCCGCATCCCGGTGGTGGTGCTCTCCTCCTCGGATCGCCCCGAGGACATCGAGCGCTCGTACGCCCTGGGAGCCAACAGCTTCCTCCAGAAGCGCTTCGACCCGCGCAGCCCGGGCGCCTACATCGTGGACGCCGCGCGCTAATGGCTCGAGCTGAACCGCATCGCCTAGCGAGGAGACCCCCCATGCCGGAGCTCACGGTCCTGATCGTCGAAGACGACGCCGACTTCCGCGCCAGCGTGGCCGCCCTGGTCGCGCGGGAGGGCTACGAGACCGTCCTGGCGGGCACCGTCGAAGAGGCGCGCAAGCGCCTCTCGGGCGAGGGGGCCGACGTCGTGCTGCTCGACCTGCGGCTGCCCGACGGGGACGGACTCGAGCTGCTGGCCGACGAGGAGCTGGCGTCGCGCACCGAGGTGGTGGTGATGACGGGCCATGCCGCGGTGGAGAGCGCGGTGGCCGCGCTTCGCGACGGCGCCCTCGACTACCTGACGAAGCCGGTCGACCGGGTGCGGCTCGCGACGATCCTCACCAACGTCGACCGCACCCGCGGGCTCAAGCGGGAGGTGTCGGAGCTGCGCGGCGAGCTGCGCGGACTCGGCCGCTTCGGCGCGATGGTCGGACGCTCGAAGCCCATGCAGGAGGTGTACGACCTGGTTTCCCGGGTGGCGCCCACCGAGAGCACCGTGTTCGTGACGGGCGAGAGCGGTACGGGCAAGGAGCTGGTGGCCGAGACGGTCCACCGGCTCAGCAAGCGCCGGGATCGCCCCTTCCTGGCGCTCAACTGCGGAGCCATGTCCGCCAACTTGGTCGAGAGCGAGCTGTTCGGCCACGAGAAGGGGAGCTTCACCGGCGCCGACCGCCGGCGCGAAGGCTACTTCGAGAAGGCGAGCGGCGGCACGCTGTTCCTCGACGAGATCACCGAGATGCCGGTCGAGCTCCAGGTGAAGCTCCTGCGCGTGCTCGAGACCGGCGCGATCACCCGCGTCGGCGCCACGTCGCCGACCGAGGTGGACGTGCGGGTCGTGACCGCCTCGAACCGCGATCCGCAGCAGGCGGTGGAAGAGGGGCTGCTGCGCGAGGACCTGCTCTACCGGCTGAACGTGTTCCCGATCCACATGCCGCCGCTGCGGGAGCGCGAGGAGGACGTCGAGCTGCTCGCCCTGCACTTCCTCGACCAGGTGAACGCGCGCGAGGACACGCGCAAGCGGATCGGCGGCGCCGCCCTGGCGCGGCTGCGCGACCTGACCTGGCCGGGCAACGTGCGCGAGCTGAAGAACACGATCGAGCGCGCGGCCATCCTCGCCGACGCGGAGATCGGTCCGGAGATGCTGCCCGAGCCGGATCCGGAGCGGGCGGCCCGGTCGGGCGGCGCGTCGCTCGAGGTGGCGGTCGGATCCTCCATCGCCGACGCGGAGCGGCGCCTCATCCTGGCGACGCTCGAGCAGTTCGAGGGAGACAAGAAGCGCGCGGCGGGCGTGCTCGGGATCAGCCTCAAGACGCTCTACAACCGGCTCAACGTCTACGAGGCGGCGGAGTCGGACGACTAGGCGTCCGGCCCCGCCTCGCCGTCAACCCCCGAGCATCGGGACGAACGCCTCGGGTCCCGAGAGTTCCGCGCTGAAGCTCTCCTCCAGGTAGAGCCGGACCTTCGCGTCGTCGTGGCCCAGGTAGCCGATCGAGGCGTCGCGTCCGCAGACCAGCTCGAAGTCGCCGCCGCGCAGGCTCAGCACGAGTCCGCCCCGCAGCGACGGAGCCCAGACGACCTTCCAGTCGATCAGGCGCTGGACGTGGCGCAGCACCGGATAGCCGCCGTCGGCGGCGCCGCGGTCCAGCGAGCCGTAGGCACCGGGCCCGAGGGCCACCGCGTAGGGTCCGGCCACCCCGGCCTGGCGCAGCCGCTCGAGCGCCTCGCTCACCGCGCCCGGCAGCTCGGCGGCGTCCTTGGGCAGCTCGACGCCGTCGTGGGCCGAGTCGGTCAGCAGGCCCGGGATGTCGGCGTCCGCGTAGCCCTCGAACAGGGCCGAGTCCTCCGCCGCGGCGAACACCCGGGCCGCGTCGCGCAGCGGATCCAGGTCGGCGCCGGCGGCGCCGCGGTCGATGCGCTCCAGCTCCGCCCGGTCGAGCTCGAAGGGGACGCGCAGCTCGATCAGCGGGCGCACCACGCGCCGTCGCACGAGCGCGCCGGTCGGGTGCGATTCCAGCTCCTCCACCCGACCCAGGTCGAGGGCGGAGTGGTCCCAGCCGTGGGGTCCGTCGAAGTCGACCAGCCGTCGCGCGGCCAGGTGCAGCTCCAGGACTTCCCGTGCCTCCGTCTCGATCGCCTCCCAGGCCTTCGGGCTGATGGGGGCGAGCTCTCGATTCAATCCGATCACGCGTGTTCCTCCGGTGCTTCGTCGTTCCTCAGCGATCCGATCCCCAGCTCGGCGCTCGCCGCGCCGTTCGCTTCCGAGGCGTGGGCGCCGTGCTCCGCGCCGACGATCGGGTCGGAGCGGAACAGGAAGCGGCGCAGGTACTCGTCGAACACCGGGTCGCGGCGCCGGATCCACTCGAGCGTCATGCACGCGTGCTCCTTCTCCTCGTCCCGGTTGTGGGCGAGCACGCGGGCCAGCTCGGGGTCGTCGGTTGCGTCGACGCGCTGTGCGTACCAGTCCACCGCCTCGAGCTCCTCCATCAGCGAGACGATCGCGCGGTGCATGTCGCGGGTCCCGGCCGAGAGCTCTTCGACGGGTTCGTGCAGGACGTCGGACGCCATGTGGGGATCTCCTGTCGTTCGATGTGCGCCGAGGTGAACGAGCAAGTCGCGTGCCGACGTGCGCCGGAGGTCTGGCACGGCGTTCGCAAGTCCTGTGGCGCGTCACCATCCAAGAGGAGGACCGCCATGCTTTCCTGGGCCATCACCTTCCTGATCATCGCCCTCATCGCCGCCGCGCTGGGCTTCGGCGGCATCGCAGGCGCCGCGACCGGCATCGCCAAGGTGCTGTTCCTGGTGTTCCTGGTCGCCTTCTTCGTCTCGCTCGTGCTCGGACGGCGCAGCGCGACGCCGGTCTGAGCGGGTTCGCGGCCTGCGGGGGGCCGCTTCGCGGCGGCGCTTTGTACAAGCTGCAGCGATCCGGCCCCCCGGAAGGCGCCTGGGCGCTCCAGGCGGCCGGCACGTTCCTTGCTCCTTCTCCGTGCGAACCACGAAGGAGGAATTCCATGTCGGAAGGCGGATTCATCGACAAGACCAAGGGACGCTTGAAGGAGGCGGCCGGCAGCCTGCTCGACGACGACGAGCTGAAGCGCAGCGGGCGCGCCGACCAGACCGCCGGCAAGGCCAAGGAGAAGGCCGAAGAAGTGGTCGACAAGGCGCGCGACGCCGTGTCGGGAGACGACGAGTCGTAGTCGCAGCGCCCCACCCCAAACGAACGCAACCGAACCAACCGAGGAGGAAGAACGTGAGCGATACGAGGAACGAGCTGGGACCGGTCCGCAGGGCGGTCGAAACCACGCTGGACGTCGCCATCGGCGGCACCGCGCTGGCGGCCGATCGGCTGATCGACGCCTACGACCGGCTGAAGGCGCGCGGCGCCGACGCAGCCCGCGAAGTGCGCGAGCTGGACGATTCCCACGACGCACGGCCCTACGAGAGCCGCACCCGCGAGGAGCTCTACGACCTGGCGGCGGAGCGCGACATCGAGGGCCGCTCGTCGATGGACAAGGCGGAGCTCATCGCGGCCCTGCGGGCCGAGCGCTGAGCGCGCACGGCGAGGGGACCATGTCCGACTACGAGCAGATCGTCGTGCCCTACGACTTCTCGGCCCACTCGCGGGCCGCACTGGCGACGGCCAGCGACCTGGCCAGGCGCCTGGGCGCGAAGCTGCATCTGGTCCACGTGATCCTGCAGCCCTCGTTCAGCTACGGGCATGGCGGCTACGGGGCCGCGGCGGCGCCGCCGCCCCCCGTCATGCCCGAGCTGCGCGAGCAGGCCGAGGCGTCGCTGCGCGACGTGGCGGCCGGCGTCGCCGGTCCGCTCGCGGCCGAGCCGCACGTCCTCGAAGGAGGAGACGTCACCGAGACCCTGCTCTTGGCCGCCGAGAAGCTGGGCGCCGACCTGATCGTGATGGGCACCCACGGACGGACCGGTCTGGCCCACGTGTTCCTGGGCAGCGTGACCGAGCGCATGCTGCGCCGCGCGCCCTGCCCGGTGCTGGGCGTCCAGGCCCCCGAGGAGGACGCGTAGTGGCGCCCGGCGCCGTCATGGAGACGCTCCACGAGGCGACCCGCCGGCTCGAGGCCGCGGGCTACGCCGACGTGCTGAGCCCCCGCACCGACGGGACCTTCGAGCTCGCCAACGGCCAGAGGGTCGCGCCCGAGTCGATGGAGATCGACGAGGTCGTCCGCTTCGAGGGAGAGACGAACCCGGCCGACGAAGCCGTGGTGTTCGCGCTCCGCTCCGAGGACGGGAGGACCCGGGGAACCTTCGTGGCGACCTACGGTCCGGCGGTGGATCCCGCGTGCGCCGCCGTGATCGAGCGCCTGGGCGAGGGCGACGAACACGAAACGCGGAAACGAAAGGAGAAGACACGATGACCACCACCATCGAACGATCCATCGAGGTCGGCGTGCCGGCCGCGACCGCCTACGACACCTGGACCCAGTTCGAGCTGTTCCCCCACTTCATGGACGGCGTGCAGTCGGTCGAGCAGAGTGACGATCGCCACCTGCACTGGAAGGCCACGATCCTGGGGGTGCACGAGGAGTGGGACGCGGAGATCACCGAGCAGATCCCGGACAAGCGCACCGCCTGGCGGTCCACGTCGGGCGCGTCGAACGCCGGGGTCGTCACCTTCCACCGGCTCGCCGACGACCGGTCCAAGGTGATGCTCCAGATGGAGTACGAGCCGGAGCGCTTCACCGAGAAGGTGGGCGACGTGATCGGCGTGCTGGGCGACCGGGTCCAGGACGACCTGGCCCGCTTCAAGAAGTTCGTGGAGCAGCAGGGCGATCGCGTGCGCGGCTGGCGGGGGACGATCCCCTCGAAGGACGACGCCTCGGCCCGAAGCCAGGCCTGATCCTGCCGGTCGTGTGACGCGACGGGGGGCGCGGTAGCGTCTGCACCGGAGGAACCCCCCGTGATCGACCTTTCGCGCGACGGAGACGTCTTCGTCCTCCGGGTGGACGCCGGCGAGAACCGCTTCGGCCCGGAGACGCTGGCCGGCTGGAACGAGGCGCTGGACCAGGTGGAGGCCGCCGACGGGCCCAAGGCGCTCGTCACCACCGGGTCGGGCAGGTTCTACTCGAACGGCCTGGACCTCGACCACATGCTGTCGTCCGGCGATCCGCCCGCCTACCTGAAGCAGGTGCTCGACCTGATGGCGCGGGTGCTGGTCTTCCCGGCCTTCACCGTGGCGGCGATGAACGGCCACGCCTTCGGCGCCGGCGCGCAGATCGCCCTGGCCCACGACCAGCGCGTCATGCGCAGCGACCGGGGCTACTTCTGCATGCCCGA
Source organism: Myxococcota bacterium (assembly GCA_050618055.1). Taxonomy (GTDB): domain Bacteria; phylum Myxococcota_A; class UBA9160; order UBA9160; family SMWR01; genus CALDCK01. Next base: position 10,316 of record JBNLVK010000125.1, on the reverse strand, counting down.
GATCGACATGAAGGCGCCGCTCCACCCGGGCATGACCGCCATCATCCAGGCGCGCCTGCCCCACCAGACCGCCCACGAGCTGATCGTCACGGGCACGCGCTACGGCGCCGGGCTGGCGCTCGAGCGCCGCATCGTCGACGAGGCGGTGGCCGAGGAGCAGGTGGTGGCGCGAGCGGTCGAGCGGGCCGCGCCCTTCGCGCCCAAGGCCGACCCGGCCATGGGCGTGCTCAAACGCGGCATGTACCCGCACACCCTGGAGGCGCTGGCCCGGAAGCTCGAGCTCTGACGCGTGTCGTCCGACGCGGTCACCGTCTTCGCGGTCCTGGGGGGCGCCGCCGCGCTCTTCGCCAGCAACCGCGTCCGGCCCGACGCGGTGGCGCTGCTGGCGCTGCTGGCCCTGCTGTTGCTGGGGATCCTTCCGCCGGGCGAGGCCCTTTCCGGCTTCGGCGACCCGGTGGTGGTGATGGTGGCGGGGCTGTTCGTGGTGGGCGAGACGCTCACGCGCACGGGCATCGCCTACTCCATCGGTCGGTGGATCGCCCGTACGGCGGGAACCCGCGAGTCGCGCCTGCTGGTCGTCGTCATGGGGGTGGCCGGCGTCATGGGAAGCATCATGAGCTCGACGGCGGTCGTCGCGATCCTGATGCCGGTGGTGCTGACCGTCGCGGCCCGGGCGAATCTGAACGCCTCGCGGCTGCTGCTCCCCCTCTCCTTCGCGGCGCTGGTCAGCGGCATGATGACGCTGATCGCCACCACGCCGAACCTGGTCGTGAGCGGGGAGCTCGAGGCGCAGGGCCACGAGGGGTTCGGGTTCTTCGCCTTCCTCCCGATCGGCCTGGCCGTGCTGGGGGTGGCGATGGTCTACATGCTGCTGGTGGGCCGGCGGCTCCTGCCGGGGGGCCGCTCGGTCCCGGAACGCGGCCATCGCCAGACCCTGGACGACATCACCGGCGGCTTCGGTCTCCACGAGCAGCGGCGCCGGTTCCGCGTGCCGGCCGACTCGCCGCTGGTCGGTCGTACCCTCGCCGAGTCGGGGCTCAGCTCCTACGACTTCCGCGTCGTGGGGATCGAGCGCCCGGAGCGCTACACGACCCGCTACTTGCCCACCCCCAGCTCGTCCCGGGCGATCCGTGCCGGCGACGTCCTGGTGGGCTACCTGCCCGACGAGCACCTCGCAGCGGCCCAGCAGGAGCAGGGACTCGCGCCGCTCACCGTCGGCGAGGAGGACCTGGAGCGCTGGCACCGCGAGTTCGGGTCTGCGCTCGTCCTGGTGCATCCCGAGTCGTCGCTCCTGGGCAAGACGCTGCGCGAGAGCGAGTTCCGCACCCGGCACCGACTCCACGTGCAGGGCGTGCGCCGCAAGGGAGAGGTCCTCGGGTCGTTCCCCGAGGAGCGGCTGGCGGCCGGCGACACGCTGCTGGTCCAGGGCGACTGGGCGCGCATCGCCGAGCTCCAGGGCGAGACCCACGACTTCGTCGTGCTGATGCTGCCGCTGGAGCTCGACCAGCTCGCGCCTTCGAGGGATCGCGCGCCGCTGGCCCTGCTGATCGTGGCGGCGATGGTGCTGCTCGGCGCGCTGGGAATCGTGCCGGTGGTCGTGGCGGTGCTGCTGGCGGCGGTCGCCGCGGTGGCGTCCGCCTGTGTGAAGGCGGACGACGCCTACCGCTCCATCCACTGGAGCAGCGTGGTGCTGATCGCCGCAATGCTGCCGCTGGCCGACGCGCTCGACAGCACGGGCGGCGTCGATGCGATCGTCGGCGTGCTGGGTGACGCGCTTGGCGGATCCGGGCCCCGCGTCGCGATGAGCGTGGTCTTCCTGCTGACCGCCGGTCTCAGCCTCGTGCTCTCGAACACGGCCAGCGCCGTGATCGTGGCTCCCATCTCCGTCCAGGCGGCGGAGCTGCTGTCGGTCTCGCCGCACCCCTTCGCCATGACGGTGGCGATCGCCGCCTCGGCGTCGTTCGTGACGCCCTTCGCCACGCCGGTGGTGACGCTGGTGGTCGGGCCCGGCGGCTACCGCTTCGCCGACTTCGTGAAGACGGGCCTGCCGATGCTGCTGTTGACCTGGGGCGTCGCCCTGCTGCTGATCCCGGCCCTCTTCCCCTTCTAGCGCCCGCGGACCTTCGCCAGCGCGCCGCGCACCTCGCGGCCGAAGCGCTCCAGGCATTCGGCGACGAAGGCGTCGCGGTTGGGGCCGCCGTCGCGGGTGGTCGGCGTGAGATCGACGGCCAGCCAGAGACGCTCGTCGCCGCCGGCGTCGTGCGACTCGCGGAAGACCGCGTTGGCGCGCGCGCGGCCCAGGGCGCCCTCGTCGTAGGGCCGGCCGCCGTCGGTCTGCGACGCGAAGGCGCGGATCAGCCCGGACCAGTGGGCGTCCTCGCGGCCCAGGTCGAGGTGGGTCTTGTCCGACGCGGGCAGCCAGTCGAGGCCGCGCCAGCCCTCGCAGCCCAGCACGCGCGCCGGACGGGCGTCGGCGGGCAGGCGGCGGACCGCCTCGATCGACGCGACGCAGGCGCCCAGGTGGGTCACGTGGGCGTCCATCGGGTTGTGGGTGTAGACGACCTGCGGGCGGGCCGCGCCCAGCACGGCGGCCAGGTCGTCCACCACGTCCGCCGACACGCCCTGCTTCAGGCTGGCGCTCGGGTGGTCGAGCTGGACCACCGCCGCGTAGCCGCCGCGGCGCGCGGCCTCGCGCTGCTCCTCGCGGCGCAGGTCGCGCATGGCCTCGTCGCTGGTGTCGGTGAAGCGTCCGGTGCGCGGCGCGCCGCGGCCGTCGGTGCAGACCACGCCGCCGAAGCGCGCGCCCGGCTCGCTGCGCGCCAGCCGGATGCCGTGGTAGGCCATGATCTCCAGGTCGTCGGCGTGGGCGGCGATGCCCAGGTGGGTGACGCCGGCCAGTGCCGCCGCCGGGTCGGCGCCGTCGCCGTCGCCATTGCCATCGCCGTCGGGCACGTAGACGTCCGCACCGGGCCGCGAGAGGCGGAGCGTCACGGCGCGTCCGGCGCCACGTCGGCGAGCGGGCGCACGTGGCAGCGGGGCGTCGGGTGGGCGTCCGCCTTCACCCAGCGCAGGCCCATGGTGCCGCGCTCGTGGCCGGCGGTGTCGATCCAGTTGGCCACGCCCGGGTCGCGGTGTGCCACCACCAGGCGCACGCGCCCGTCGGCATCGGCGCGCGCGGTGTGGCCGTTCAGGTGGACGCGGTGGTGGCGGTAGTCGAGCGACTCCATCCAGTGGTTGTTCAGCTGGAAGTTCCAGTACTCGCAGCGCGGCGGCTCGAGCTCGACCACCAGGGCCTGGTCGGGCCGGAGCCGCCAGTAGCCCATGTGGAAGAAGATGTTCGGATCGCCGTGGGCGCCGCCGGTCGTCGCCGGATCCATCGGCAGCAGGCGGTTCGGCTCGCGGGCGAAGCCCTCGGCCCAGTCGGCGAAGAGCGCGGCGGTGCCCCCCACGAAGCCGGCGGCGTCGCGCAGGGCGCGCCCCAGCCGGGCCGGATCCAGGGGGCGCGGCGGCCCGTCGGCGCCGACCCGCTCGATGCGCAGGTCGGCGAGCACCTCGTGCTCCGCGTCGAGCACGTTCTGCCGCACGATCAGCATGCAGGTGTCCGGCTCCATGGGCAGCCAGTTGCCCGGACGCGGCTCGCTCGCGAGCGCGATCTCGAAGCGCCCGTCGGCGTCGATCTCGAGCTGGTCGGCCTCCAGGTAGCCGCTGCAGCCGGAGCGGCCCGGCCGGCCGTAGGCGCCGTAGTAGGTGCCGAAGCCCAGGTAGGCGACGCTGCCGCGGGTGCCGGACAGCCGGTACTCCAGGCCTCCGTCGATCTCGGCGTTCTGGTAGAAGCTGTCCGGGTTGTCGCAGCCGATCTTGGCCGTCTCGTGGGACAGGCGGTAGAAGCTCGGCGCCAGCGGGTCGGCGTGCTCGACGAACTTCTCCAGGGCCAGCCGCGCCAGCCGCGACAGGTAGCGGTAGCCCTCGGCCCGGTCGAGCGGATCGGTGGGCGACGCGTCGCGCGCCACGACGTCACCGGCGCGCGCCAGTGCCTCGCAGAACTCGCGCCAGGCGCTCCCGTCCAGCACGCTGCGTGCGTCGTCGTCCCGCTGCTCGGCCATGATCGCGCGGCTATGGTACTCCGTTCATGCCCGGGTCGACGCAGCTCCTGTGCCAGCTCGACGAAGTGCCGGACGGCGGGTCGCGCGGCTTCACGCTCCAGCGCGCCGACGGTCGCGACGTGCGCGTGTTCGCCGTGCGTCGGGGCGAGACGCTGCGCGCCTTCGTGAACGCCTGCCCGCACCGGGGCACGCCGCTCGACTGGCGTCCCCACGACTTCCTCGACCGGGAGGGCCGCCACATCGTGTGTGCCACCCACGGCGCCCGGTTCCAGCTGGAGGACGGCGTCTGCATCTCCGGGCCCTGCCCGGGCGAGCAGCTCACGCCGGTGCCCCTCGAGCGCGAGGGCGACCGCTTCTTCGCGCCGGTGGACCTGGAGGAATGAGCGCCCCGCCGCTCTCCCCGCCGGACCAGCGCCGCGGCCGCCTGCTCGCCATCTCCAGCCACCCGGCCGGCAACACCTTCCGCATGGTGTTCACCCAGCACCTGCCGACGCTGGCGCTGGTGTCGCTGGGGGCCAGCGAACTCCAGGTGGGCATCCAGAGCAGCTTCGTGTTCGCCTTCATCGCCTTCCAGCTGCCGACGCTGCGGGCGGTGGCCTTCGTGTCGAAGCGCACCATCCTGGTGAGCTCCCACCTGTTCGCGCTGCTGGCGGCGCTGCCCCTGGTGTTCTGGGACCAGCTGGCCGCCGCCCAGGTCTCGCCGGTGGGGCTCGCCATGGCGAGCTTCGCCTTCGTGGCCCTGGGCGTCTGCGTGGGCGAGACGGTCTGGTTCCCCATGCTGCGCGCCTTCGTCGAGCCGGAGCGCATCGGGCGCTTCTTCGGCACGCTGCGCACCGGCTGGCACCTGGCGCTGATCCTCTTCTACGGCTTCTCCCAGTGGTGGCTGGAGCGCCACCCCGGCGACTTCGCCACGCTCTTCGGCGTGGGCTTCGGCCTGGGCGTGGTGCGCACCTTCCTGATCGCCCGCATGCCCGAACGCAGCGAGCGCACCGGCGAGCGCATCCGCCTCTCCGAGGTGGCGGCGCTGCTGCGCGACGCGCGCCTGCGCAACTACCTGGCGGCCGTGGCGTGGAGCCATTCGCTGCGGCTGGCGGCGGTGCCCTTCGCGATCGTGATGCTGCGCCGCGTGGTGGGCTTCTCCGACGACCAGGTGATCTACACCACCGTCGCCCACTTCACCGGCGGCGTGGTCTCGCTCTACCTGTGGGGGCGCGTGGTCGATCGGGTGGGTGCGGTGGCCGTGCTGCGCGTCACGACCATCGGCCAGGGGCTGCTGATCGCGGCGCTGCTGCTGTTCGCTCCGGTGTCGTCGGTGGTGGTGCTGATGGTGCTCTGGTTCTTCGCGCTGTCGGTGCTGGCGTCGGGTCACGGCGTGGCCGACACCCACGTGCTGTTCGAGCTGACGCCGCCCGAGGCGCCGGCGCGCACGCTGGTGCTGGGCGCGGTGGGCGTGGGGCTGGCCGGCGGCACCGTGCCGATCCTGGCCGGCGCGCTGCTCGACGCCCTGCTGCCCGAGGGCGGCGGCGCCGGCGCCCTCGACGTCTACCGCGGCTTCTTCGGCGTGCTGGGCGCCCTGCTGCTGCTGGCCCTGGCTCCGCTGGCGGCGCTCTCGCGCGCCCGCCGCATCCGCTAGACGCGGACGGGCAGCTTCGCCCAGCCGCGGACGAACTCGGAGCGCAGGCGCTCGCTGCCCGCCAGGTCGAGGTCGTAGCCGGGCATGCGGCGCAGCACCTCGCCGAGCAGCACGCGTCCCTCCAGGCGTGCCACGTGGGCGCCCAGGCACATGTGCTGGCCGTGGCCGAAGGACAGGATGCGCCGGGCACGGCGCGTCACGTCGAAGCGGTCCGGATCGTCGAACTCGCGCTCGTCCCGGTTCGCCGAGCCCCACAGGAACATGACGCCGGAGCCGGGCCGCAGGGTGTGGCCGTGCAGCTCGATCTCGCGGGCGACGGTGCGGCCCAGCATCTGGGTCGGCATGTCGTAGCGGAGCGTCTCGTGGAAGGCGTCGGGGACGAGGTCGGGGTCGGCGGCGCAGGCGCGACGCTGATCCGGGTGCTCCCACAGCCGGTGGAGCGCCGCCGAGAAGACCTTCGGGAAGGTCTCGGTGCCGCCGATCACCAGCATGTTCAGGTGGACCGCGACGCCCATGTCGTCGAGCGGCTCGCCGGCCAGCGGCTCGGCCAGCAGGCGCTGGAGCACCGAGCCCTCCGGCGCGCCGCGCTCCCGGCCGGTCTTCGCCAGCCGGAAGAGGTACATGCCGAGCTGCTTGGCGGCGTCGATGCCCGCCTCGGTGCTGCCCCGGCGACCCGGCTCGCGCTCGAAGAAGCCGTTCACCCAGGCGAGGATCTGGTCCGCGTCCTCGACCGGCAGGCCCAGCAGCTCGCACACGACACGCACCGAGACGTGGCCGCCCAGCTCCACCGCGTCGCCGCCGCCCTGCTCGAGCGCGCGATCGACGGCCTGCTTCGCGAGCTCGGCCACCCGCGGCTCCAGCGTCCGCATGCGCGCCGGCTTGAAGTGGGGGTTGAACCAGGCGCGCACCCGGGTGTGCTCGGCGCCGTCCAGCGAGGACAGGTTCGGCGAGGTGGGCGTCTGGCGCGTCAGCAGGTGGGTCGTGGTGGTGCCGAACTTCGAGGTGAGCGGACGCTGGTCCTGCTCGAGCCGCCACACGTCCTCGAAGCGCGAGACGAACCAGCAGTCGTACTCGGGCAGGTAGCAGGCCGGCGCCTCGTCGCGCAGCCGGCGGAAGGTCGGGAAGGGATCGTCCCAGATCGACTCGTCGAAGGGGTCGTAGAGCGGGGCCATGTCCGCGGTCATGCTAGCGTGGCGCGCTGCCGTGCAGCGAGGAGGCGACATGGAGCGGTACGAGGGAAAGGTGGCGCTGGTGACGGGAGCCGCGTCGGGGATCGGGCGCGAGACCGCGCTGCGGCTGGCCGCGGAAGGGGCGAAGGTCTACGGCGCCGACATCGACGAGGCCGGCTCGAAGGAGACCGCCGAGCGGGTCCGCGCGGCGGGCGGCGAGATGCAGACGGGTCGCCACGACCTGACCTCGCGCGACGACTGCTTCGCGGCGGTCGCCGCCGCCGTGGCCGCCTTCGACCGGCTCGACGTGCTGTGCAACGTGGCGGGCGTCAGCCAGTTCCACCACTTCGAGGAGATGACCGAGAAGGACTGGGACTTCATGATGGGCATCAACCTCTCGGGGGTGGCCTTCATGTGCCAGGCGGCCATCCCGCACCTGAAGGAGCGCAGGGGTGCGATCGTGAACGTGGCGTCGGTCGCCGGGCTGATCGGCCAGGGCTACACGGTGGCCTACTGCGCCGCCAAGGGCGGCGTCGTCATGCTCACCCGGGCGCTGGCCGGCGAGTACATCAAGGGCGAGCTGCGCGTGAACGCAGTGGCGCCCGGCGGCGTGAAGACGCCGCTCAACACCAAGCTGAACTTCCCCGAAGGCATGGACTGGGACCTGGCCAAGCGGTACATGGGCTGGCGCGGGCTGTGCGAGCCCGAGGAGATCGCCGCCGCCATCGCCTACCTGGGCTCCGACGAGGCGCGCTTCGTGAACGGCGCCGTGCTGTCGGTCGACGGCGGCATCTCCGCGACCTGATCCCGGCGGGCGGGGTATCCTGTTTCGCGAGGAGGACCCCCCATGAAGTTCGGAATGGCCTTCGCCAACGTGGGACCGTTCATCCACCCGGAGAACGCGGTCCACTTCGCCCGCGCCTGCGAGGAGCGGGGCCTCGAGTCGCTGTGGACCGTCGAGCACGTGGTCGTGCCCGCCGGCTACCAGGCCCGGTACCCCTACAGCCCGAGCGGCAAGATGCCCGGCGCCGAGGACTCGCCGATCCCGGACCCGCTGATCTGGCTGGCCTACGTGGCCGGCGCGACCGAGAAGATCAAGCTGGCCACCGGCATCCTGATCCTGCCCCAGCGCCACCCGGCCTACGTGGCGAAGGAGGTGGCCACCCTCGACCTGCTCTCCGGCGGCCGCACCATCCTGGGCATCGGCATCGGCTGGCTGCACGAGGAGTTCGCCGCCCTCGGCATTCCCTTCGAGGAGCGGGTGGCGCGCACCGAGGAGGCGTGCGCCGCGCTGCGCACCCTGTGGAAGCCGGGCGCCAACGCCTTCAAGGGCGAGCACTACTCCTGGGACGCGCTCGAGAGCAACCCGAAGCCGGTGCAGCCGGGCGGTCCGCCGATCGTGGTGGGCGGTCACGTGAAGGGCGCCGCGCGCCGGGCGGCCCGGGTGGGCGACGGCTTCTTCCCCATGCTGACCGAGCCGGGAAGGCTCCAGGAGCTGCTGGCCGCGATGGGCGAGGAGTGCGCGAAGCTGGGACGCGACCCGCAGGAGATCGAGATCACCACCTCGCTGCCCGGCCAGGATCTCGACGCGATCCGGGCACTCGAGGACCAGGGCGTCTCGCGCTGCGTGATGGGCCCGCCGGCCTTCGACCGCGAGGGCATCGAGAAGGGGCTCGACGCCTTCGCAGACGGGATCCTGGCAAAGCTCGGATAGGCTCCAGCGGGTGGCGATCTTCAACCGCGACTCGGACCGGCAGTGGGAGCGCTACGGGTCGCAGGATCCCTACTACGGGGTGCTGAGCGACGAGAAGTTCCGCGGGGCTCCGCAGGGGGCGTCGCGGGAGGAGTTCTTCCAGTCGGGGGTCGACCAGATCGACTTCGTGCTGTCGGTGGCGCGCGAGCGCCTCGACGCCGACTTCGCGCCCGTCTCGGCGCTCGACTTCGGCGCCGGCGTCGGCCGCTGCACCGTCGCACTGGCGCGCCGCTGCGAGCGGGTGACCGGCGTGGACGTCTCGGCGTCGATGCTCGAGGAGGCGCGCCGCAACTGCGTCGCCTTCGGCGTCGACAACGTGACGCTGGTGCAGGGCGACGACGCGCTCTCCCACGTCGAGGGCCCCTTCGACCTGCTCCACTGCGTGCTCGTGTTCCAGCACATCCGGCGTTCGCGGGGAGAGGCGCTGTTCGCGTCACTGGTGGACCTGCTCTCCGAGGGCGGGATCGGCGCGGTGCAGTTCGTCTACCAGCGCACCGACGCGCGCTGGATCCGGCTGCTCGGCTGGCTGCGGCGCGAGGTCCCGCTCTTCCACAACCTGGTGAACCTGGCCTACGGACGCCCCTTCTCGGATCCGCTGATGGAGAAGAACGTCTACGACCTGAACCGGCTGTTCGCCCTGCTCCAGGAGCGCGGCTGCGGCGAGGTGCACACCCGCTTCATGGGCGAGGGGAAGCTGCGCAGCGTGGTGCTGTTCTTTCGCAAGGCGGTGCGGCCCCTGCCGGTTTCGCACTACGAGTGACGGCTCGTGCAGGCCGCCCCTGGCGGCGCCTCGCGCAGCGGGCCAGCAGGGTGAGGCCGCCGCCCACCAGCAGCAGCGTGCCCGGCTCGGGGACGACGCGCGTGCGCGGAGTGTCGGGAGCGCCGCCGCCCCGCAGCCGGTCGTCGGCGTTGGCGATCTTCAGCTGCTGGCCCGGCGCCGAACCGCTCCGGCCCGGCGGCTCGACGATCGGCGGCCGGACGAAGGGCGGCCGGACGAAGGGTTTGCGCTCCGAGCTCGGCAGGCCGAGCAGGCTCGGGGCGTCGATGCCGGCCGGCGTGTCGTCGACGAACAGGCTGGGCGTCTCGGCCTCTTCCTGCAACGGCGGGGGCGCCGGGACGCTCCGAACGGGCAGCGCACCGGTGGCCGCGACGCCCCCGGGCGCCAGCGCGAAGGGCTCGTCCTGCGCAGGCGTGGCCGACCGGGGGCCGGGGCTGGGCAGGTCGCTCGGCAGGTCGGCCGCGGCGACCACGCGCGGCGCGACCAGACCGGTCGCGGGGGTCGCGCCGGAGGTTCGCGGGGCCGGCGGCTCGGCGGCCGGGCGCCAGGTGCGCGCCAGCTGCAGCGCTTCGGACGCGGGCCGCGGGCCCGGCCCGGACGGCGCCGCCGGCCCGGTCGCGAGCGGCGGCACGATCGAAGGCCGCGCGTGGCGCTCGAGCGGGGCGGCGTCCGCCAGCCGACCCGGCGTCGGCTCCTCGCGGCGGCGCAGCCGCTCGGGCAGCGTCTCCTCCTCGGGCATGCGCCAGTAGGGGTCGGGGCGGTCGACGCTCGGCACCGGACGCACGTCGAGGGGCGGCACCTCGGTCGGCGCGCCGGCCGGTCCGCGGGGCGACTGCGGATCGCCGGCTCCGGCGCCCAGGGCCAGGGCCAGCAGGACGAG
>JBNLVK010000124.1:0-24267 GCA_050618055.1 Myxococcota bacterium | reverse complement strand
CGGCCTGGGCTTCGGCCTGCGCCGCAACTTCCAGTCGCTGCCGCTCCAGGCGAGCCCGCAGGACGGCAAGGGCCTGAACTGCTGGTTCCCCATGCCCTTCGCCGACGGCGCCCGCTTCGAGGTCGAGAACCAGGGCGCGTCGCAGCTGGTCTTCTACTACTACGTCGACTACGAGGCCTATCCCTCCCTCGACGACGACCTGGGCCGCTTCCACGCCTGCGGGCGCCGCCGGAACCCCACCGCCGGCGTGGCGGCCCGCAAGGGCTGGACCCGCGCCGACTACCGGCTCGCGGACCGCAACGGACCCGGCTTCGCCTTCCGCTCCGGCGGCGGCGGCCCCTGGAACGAGCCGAACCTCGACGGCGCGGACAACTACGTGATCCTCGACGTGCGCGGCGAGGGTCAGTACGTGGGCTGCGTGCTGAACATCGACGTCTTCGACCGCCAGGTGAACGACTGGTACGGCGAGGGCGACGACATGATCTTCGTCGACGACGAGCCCTGGCCGCCGCGCCTGCACGGCACCGGCACCGAGGACTACTTCAACACCGCCTTCTGTCCCACCCAGACCTTCAGCGCGCCCTACCACGGACTCACCCTCTACAGCGGCACGCCCGACTGGCCCTGGGGCGGCAAGAACTCGATGTACCGCTTCCACGTGGAGGATCCGGTGCGCTTCCGCACGAGCCTGCGCGTGACGATCGAGACCGGCCACGCCAACGCCCTGGCCAACGACTACTCGAGCACCGCCTTCTGGTACCAGCGCGGCCGCGTCGATCCGCTGCCGGCGCTGGCGCCGGTGGACCAGCGCCTTCCGCGTCCGGACGGGGCGTGAGCCTGCGGGCGACGCTGCTGTGCGCCGCGCTGGCGCTCGGCGCCTGTGCGCCCCAGGCGCCGACGGCGCCGCGCCACGTCGTGCTGATCTCGATCGACACGCTGCGCGCCGACCACCTGGGCTGCTACGGCTACCCTCGGCCCACCTCGCCGCACCTGGACGCGCTGGCGGCCGAGTCGGTGCTGTTCGAGGAGGCCTGGGCCACCGCTCCCTGGACGCTGCCGTCCCACGCCTCGCTGCTGACCGGCCTCTACCCGAGCCGCCACGGCGCGCGCGCCCATCGTCGGCGCCTGGCCGACGTCACCACGCTGGCCGAGCAGCTGGGCGCTGCGGGAGTGGCCACGGCGGCCTTCGTGAACGTCACCTTCCTGGGCCGCCGCTTCGGCCTCGACCGGGGCTTCGACGTCTACGAGCGCATTCCCAACGGAACCCGGCCCGAGGGCGATGCGGCCCGCATCACCGACGCGGGACTCGCCTGGCTGGCCCGCCAGGGGGAGCGGCCCAGCTTCCTGTTCCTGCACTACTTCGACCTGCACAGCGACTACGTGGCCCTGCCCCGCTTCCGCGAGCGCTTCACCGACGGCGGCCGTCTCGCGGGCACGACCCGGGAGCTGATGGAGCTGGCCGGGCACGAGCGCCAGGCCGACGCCGCCGACGTCGCGCACCTGATCGGGCTCTACGACGCGTCGCTGCGGCAGCTCGACCAGGAGCTCGGACGCCTGCTCGACGCGCTGCGCGCGGATGCACGCTGGGACGACACGCTGCTGATCGTGACCGCGGACCACGGCGAGGAGTTCGCCGACCACGGGCGCTTCTCCCACGGGCTCACCCACTACCGCGAGATCCTGCGCATTCCGCTGCTGATGCGCTGGCCGGGAGCCGCGCCCGGGGCGGGGCGGCGGGTCGACACGCCGGTGTCGCTGGTGGACGTGGCGCCCACCGTGCTGCGCGCCTTCGGCCTCGAGCCGCCCCCGGGCCTCGACGGCGTCGACCTGGCTCCGGCGCGCGCGGGCGGGGCGCTGCCGGAGGATCGGGTGCTGCTGGCCGAGACCGGGCCGGGCATGCACGACCGGCTGCGCTCGGCGCGGGCCGGGAGGTTCAAGCTGATCCTCGACCCCGGGCAGGCGGCCCCCCGGCTCTTCGACCTGGAGCGCGACCCGGCGGAGCGGCAGAACGTGGCCGGCGCCCATCCGGACGAGGTCGCCCGGCTGCGCGGGGCGGTGGACCGGCTGGCCGACGGAGAGACCCGGCTGGGACCGCGCCTCGACCTCTCCGAGGCGACCCGCCGGCACCTGCGCGAGCTGGGCTACGCCGTCGACGAAGCGCCCTAGAAGACCAGCTCGAAGCGCAGCAGGCCGGAGGTGTCGCGGCCGTGGGAGTCGAACACCCAGGGGCGCTGGTCGGCGATGATGCGCACGACCATGGCCGACACGCGCAGCGACGCGGTCGGGTACCAGCTGACCGCGGCGGTGGCCTGGCGGAACTCCTGGGACGAGACGGTGGGGCGGGTGATGCCGGTGGTGAAGAAGTCGCGGTCGATGTCGGCGTTGGCGTAGCGGAAGGCCAGCTCGAGCATGCCCCAGCCCTTCGCGTCGCCCTCCCCGTCCAGCGGCCGGGCGGGGGCGTCGAAGCGCAGGGCGTCGCGCCTGCCGAAGGGGCGCGAGTCGTAGGGCTCGCCGGTCACGCGCCAGGAGACGACCGCCTGCCAGGAGGTGATCTGGTCGTCGAAGTCCTGGCGCGTTCCGCCGGGGATGCGCACGTCGTCGATGCTGCCCCGGGTGATCTCGTGGAAGGCGCGCACCGGCCCCAGGTCGACGCCGTAGCTGAGCACCCAGAAGCTGGCGCCCTCGCCGTCCAGGCGGCCCGTGTCGAAGACCTTGTTGCGCAGCGGCGTGGCGACGTCGAGCTGGGCGTCGTAGTCGCCGGGCGAGACGGCATAGGCGAAGTTCGCGAACCAGCCGGAGAAGAGCGGGATCGTGTACGGGCCGAGGTCGACGCTCGTGTCCAGGAAGCCCAGCGGGAAGGCGGTCAGCCGGCCGGCGATCATCGGATCGCCGCGGGCCTGGCCGAACAGGTCGTAGCCCTCGCCCAGGGCTCCCACCAGCTCGTAGTAGAGGTGTCCGTCGAGAACCTCCCCGTCCAGCCGCACCGCCCAGTCGTGGCGGCTGGTCAGGAAGACCGGGAAGCCCTGGTAGCCGGGCAGCGGGCTCGCCGCCTCGCCGAGCGTCTGCTCCATGCCGAACACCACCGGCAGGAGCCCCACGCTGACCCGCGCCCAGGGTCCGGGCGAGATCGACGTCCACGCCTCCCACAGGTTGCCGCGGGTGTCGATGCCGTCGAGGTCGAAGACGATGCGCGCGTCCTGGTAGCGGCCCAGCCGGGCCGACACCCCGAGCAGCGTCCGGTCGACCCGGAACTGGCGGCTGCGCGCGTTGCGGTCGTCCCACTGGAGGACGTCGAAGGCGAAGCGGCCGTCCAGGTCGAGGCGGAAATCCCTTGCGGGATCGTCGTAGTACAGCCCGTCCCGCAGGTCCCACTGGAAGGGTCCGAGCGAGCCCCCGGGCGCCGCCCCGGCGCCGGCGGCCAGCAGCAGCGTCGCCGCCCAGAGCCCCGGACCGTGCCACCGACACCTGCCCATGCGGGCAGTGTGGCGGGCCGTCGCGGTCGCCCGCAAGCGCCGCGTATGATGGTCGTTCCCGACGCTCCCGACGGAGGCTCCATGACCGAGTGCAACGGCGGCCAGCTCACGGCGAAGCAGCTTCGCGCCGCGGGCATCGACACGATCTTCGGCGTGGTGGCCGGGCCGATGATCGAGGTGATGGCGGGCGCCGTCGAGGAGGGCCTCCGGGTGGTGAACTGCCGCCACGAGGAGTCGGCCGGCTTCATGGCATCGGCCTGGGGCTTCGTGAAGCGCAAGGCGGGCGTGCTGGTGGTGGGGTCCGGACCGGCGCTCACCAACGCCGTCACGCCCATGCACGTGGCCACCGAGAGCGCCATGCCGCTGCTGGTCCTGGGCGGCTCCACCTACGGACCCACCCGCGGCCTGGGCGGCTTCCAGGAGGCGGACCAGATCGCCTTCGCGAACCCGGGCTGCAAGTGGACGCGCAGCGTCGACTCGACCCCGCGCATTCCCGAGCTGGTGCACCTGGCCCTGGGCAAGGCCGCCGCCGGTCGCCCCGGCGCGGTGTACCTGGACTACCCGGGCCACCTGGTGAGCCGCCGCGTCGACGAGGCGCAGGTGCGCCTGCGGGCGCGCGCGCCCGAGGTCGCGGCGCCCCAGGCGGACCCGAACGCCATCGACCGGGTCGCCGACCTGCTGGCCCGCGCCGAGCGCCCGCTGCTGCTGGTCGGCAAGGGCGCGGCCTGGGCCGGCGCGGGCAGCGAGCTGGCCGGCATCGCCGACCTGGGCATCCCCTACGTCTGCTCGCCCATGAGCCGCGGCACCATTCCCGACGACCACCCGGGCTTCGTGAACGGCGCGCGCGGCACGGCGCTCTCCCAGGCCGACGCGATCGTGATGATCGGCGGCCGCTTCAACTGGATCTTCGGCTTCGGCGGCGCCGGACGCTTCGCCGAGGGCGTGCGGCTGGTGCACGTCGACACGTGCGAGGAGGAGATGTGGAGCGGCGCCGACGTGGAGCTGGGCATCGTCGCCGACGCGGCGAGTGCCGCGCGCCAGCTGCGCGAGGCGATGGCGGGGCGCACGCTCGCCTCGCAGGACGGCGCCTGGCTCCGGTCGCTGCGCGAGAAGTGCGCGGCCAACGAGGCCGGCCTGGCCAAGGCCATGGCCGCCGACGGCGTGCCCATCGATCCGCACCGGCTGGTGCGCGAGCTGAAGGACGCCCTGCCCCGCAACGCGCGCATCGCGGTCGACGGCGAGACGATCATGGGCATCAGCCGCCAGATCCTGCCCTGCTACGTGGAGCGCGGCATGCTGAACGCCGGCACCACCGGCTGCATGGGCACCGGACTCCCCTACGCCATCGGCGCCAAGCTGGCCGCGCCCGACGACCCCTCGATCGCGGTGCTCGGCGACTACGCCTTCGGTGCCGCCGCCATGGAGGTGGAGACCGCCGCCCGCGTCGGCGCCAAGGTGGTGATCGTGGTGGCGAACACCGAGGGCATCGCCGGCCACTCGATCCAGGACGGCATGTTCCCGGAGGGCTCGCCGCGCATCGCCAGCCTGCTGCCCGCCCACTACGAGAAGATGGCCGAGCTGGTGGACGGTCACGCCGAGCGGGTCGAGCGGCCGGAGGAGATCCGCCCGGCGCTGGATCGCGCGCTCGCCGCCGACCGGCCCGCCCTCGTCCACGTCCGCATCGACCCCAAGGCCACCCGCCTGTCCGGCGGCGTCTACCTGCGCTAGAGGAACCGCTCCATGCCCATGCCCCTGGAAGGAATCCGCGTCATCGACTGGACCATCTGGCAGCAGGGTCCGGTCTGCACCGCCATGCTCGGCGACCTGGGCGCCGACGTGATCAAGATCGAGTCGCGGGACGGCGGCGACCCGGGCCGCGCGCTCGGCAGGATCGGCGGCGAGGACCTGTCCGACCGCCCCGCCTTCTACTTCGAGGCGAACAACCGCAACAAGCGCGGCCTCACCCTCGATCTCAAGCAGCCCGAGGCGCGGGAGATCGTCTACCGGCTGGCCGGGCGCTCCGACGTCTTCGTGCAGAACTTCCGCAAGGGCGTGGCCGAGCGCCTGGGCCTCGGCTACGACGACCTGCGCGAGCACAACCAGAAGCTCGTCTACGCCAACGCCACCGGCTACGGACCCGAGGGACCCGACTCGGCCGAGCCCTCCTTCGACCAGCTGGGCCTGGCGCGCTCGGGCATCATGCTGGCCGCCGGCGAGCCGGACATGCCGCCGCTGGGCATCGCCGGCGGCATCGCCGACCAGATGGGCGCCGTGATGATGGCCTACGGCGTGCTCGCCGCCCTGCTGGCCCGCGATCGCCACGGCGTGGGCCAGGTGGTCGACGCGTCCCACCTGGGAAGCATGTCCTTCCTCCAGGGACTGTCGCTCTCCTGCAAGCTGATGGCCGGCTTCCCCTTCCCGCGCACCTTCCGCAGCAGCGCGCCGAACGCCCTGTGGAACCACTACCGCTGCTCCGACGGGCGCTGGCTCGCCCTGGGCATGCTCCAGTCGGATCGCTACTGGGCCGACCTGTGCAAGGCGATCGGCCACCCGGAGCTGGGCCGCGACGAGCGCTTCGCCGACCTGCGCGCGCGCGCGGCCAACGCCGCCGAGTGCGTGGGCGCCCTGGACGCCATCTTCGCCACGAAGCCGCGCGACGAGTGGCTGCGCATCCTGCACGAGGGCGGCGACTTCATCTGCACCATCGTGAACAGCGTCGACGACCTGCCCGACGATCCGCAGATGCGCAGCAACGGCTACATCGTCGACTTCGACCACCCGAGCTTCGGCCCGACGCCCATGGTGGGCGTTCCGGTGCGCCTGTCCGAGACGCCGGGCGGCATCCGCGAGCCGGCCCCGCAGCTGGGCCAGCACACCGAGCTGATCCTCACCGAGGACCTGGGCTACAGCTGGGACGACGTGGCCGCCCTGCGCGAGAAGGGCGTCATCTAGAGCGCGCGTCCAGGACGCGCGCCACGGGCTCGTGGAGCGCCTCCGCCACGATCTCCTGCCCCAGGTCGGTCAGGTGGACCAGGTCGGTGAAGACGTCCCCCTCGGCCTCGTCGAAGAGGTCCTGCACCTCGACGAAGGGAACGCCCTCCGCCTCGGCCACGCGGCGCGCCGCGCCCACGTAGTCGAGCCAGTGGGCCTGGGCGTAGGCCGCGTAGCCGTCCGCTTCGAGCTGGTCGCGCTTGTACTGCTCGAACTCGCTGGGCTCGGCGCGGTCGAAGATCTCGGGCTGGGGCGCCACCAGCGAGTCCACGCCGTAGGCGCGCGCCAGCCGGATCATGCGCTCCAGGTTCTTCGCGTAGCGCGCCACGGCCTCCGGAGAGTGCCGGTAGATTCCGAACTCGCGCTCCTCCGGCTCGTCCCAGCCGAGCGATCGCCTCCAGGCGGGCCACTTGCGCTCGAGACCGCGCACGAAGGCCGACTGCCACAGCAGGTTCCGCCACGGGCGCTCCGCCTCGACCAGCGCCTCCTCCACCTCCAGGAAGTGGGGGTGCTCGAGCTGCCGGCCGTCGGGAGTGCGGCCGCTGTTGTAGAAGTCGTTCCAGCCGTCGAAGAAGATCAGCAGGTCGGGCCGGTAGTCGAGCAGGCGCGAACGCAGCAGGATCGCCTCCTGGTTCGAGTCGTAGCCGATCACCCCGGCGCTCCAGACCTCGGTGGCTCGGCGGCGCTGGAGCCGGTACTCGAGCCGGGCGGCGAAGGTGCGCGAGTCGCTGCTGGCGGCCTTGCCGAAGGCGGTGGATCCGCCGAGCACGATCACGCGCCGCGTGCCCGGCTTCCGCTCGAGCTCCCAGTCCCCGCCGCGGAAGCCCTGGGCGTTGATCGTCACGCCGTCGAGGTGCTGGTCGGCGCGGTTGGCGAAGATCAGGTGGGGCCGCAGCTCGAGCGCCAGCCGACCGCGCACGTCGCCGCCGATCGCCCGCGCGCCGATGGGATGCCCGGTGCGGGTGACGGCGCGGATCGAGTACGGATCGCTCCGGTCCGCCCGCTTCGCGTTCTTGCGCCAGTCCGACGCACGCTGCGCCAGCTCGGCGAACCCGAGCAGCAGCACGACGGGGAGCACGATCGCCAGCAGCTTGACCGAGAGTCGGGTGTGGGCCGGCGGCTCGGGCACGGCCGAACGTGTACCCGCGGCGGATCGCGCCCGCAAGGCGCGCAGCGCCCGCGGCCGCCGGGGTCGCGATTCGCCCCTGTGGTACAGTCTGCAACACGTTCCACCTGGGGCCCGATTGAATTCTTCCAGCAATCCCGCGGACTTCGACGCCGAGTACCGGCTCGCGGATCGCTACGCCCGGGAGTCGGGGCGCGTCTACCTGACCGGCGTGCAGGCCCTGGTGCGCCTGCCGATCATGCAGCGCCAGCGCGACCTGGCGGCCGGGCTCGACACCGCCGGCTTCGTGTCCGGCTACCGCGGCTCGCCGCTCGGCACGCTCGACATGGCGCTGTGGCAGGCGCGCGAGGTGCTCGAGGCCCACCAGGTGCGCTTCGAGCCCGGCGTGAACGAGGACCTGGCGGCGACCGCCGTCTGGGGATCGCAGCAGGCCCACCTCTACCCGGACCCGCGCCACGACGGCGTGTTCGCCATGTGGTACGGCAAGGGCCCGGGCGTCGACCGCTCCTGCGACGCGCTCAAGCACGGCAACTACGCCGGCGCGTCGGCCACCGGCGGCGTGCTGGTGCTGGCCGGCGACGATCCGGGGGCCAAGTCGTCGTCGATCGCGCACCAGAGCGAGCAGGCACTGGTGCACTGCGGCATCCCGGTACTGAACCCGTCGAACGTCCAGGACTACCTGGACCTGGGGCTCCACGGCTTCGCCCTGTCGCGCTGGTCGGGCAGCTGGGTCGGCTTCAAGTGCCTGACCGACACCGTCGAGAGCGGCGGCTCGGTGGAGGTGGGAGCCGAGCGCGTCGTGGTGCGCGAGCCCGACGACTTCGAGCGTCCCCCGGGCCTGCACATCGGCTGGGGGAACCTGCCCGCCCAGGTGGAGCAGCGCCTCTACCGCCAGCGGCTGCCGGCGGTGCAGGCCTACGTGCGCGCCAACGGCCTGGACCGCACCTTCTTCGACGGACCGCGCCGGCGGCTCGGCATCGTCACCACGGGCAAGGGCTACCTGGACGTGCGCCAGGCGCTGGCGGACCTGGGCATCGACGAGGCCCGCGCCCGCGAGATCGGGCTGGCCGCCTACAAGGTGGCGCTGGTCTGGCCGCTCGAGACCGAGGGCATCCGCACCTTCGCCCGCGGACGCGACGACGTGCTGGTGGTCGAGGAGAAGCGGCCGCTGGTCGAGGAGCAGCTGGCGCGCGCCCTGTACAACGACTCCGATCGCCCCCGGCTCTCGGGCAAGCAGGGTCCCGGCGGCGACGCGCTGGTCCCCAACGACGGCGAGCTCAGCCCGGGCGAGGTGACCGCGGCGCTGCGGCGCTGGATCGAGGCCTGCGCGCCGGACCTGGCCCCCACGCTGCGCCCGCCGGTGCGTCCGTCGGCCGACGCGGTCGCGAGCCCGGGCCTGATGCGCCTGCCCGCCTTCTGCTCCGGCTGCCCGCACAACAGCTCGACGGTGGTGCCCGAGGGCAGCCTGGCCCTGGGCGGCATCGGCTGCCACGGCATGGCGGTGTGGCTGCCCGACCGCCGCACCCTGGCGGTCACCCAGATGGGCGGCGAAGGCGCCAACTGGATCGGCGCCGCGCCCTTCACCGGCACCGGCCACGACGTCCAGAACCTGGGGGACGGCACCTACTTCCACTCGGCCCTGCTGGCGATCCGGGCGGCGGTGACCGCCGGCGTGAACATCACCTACAAGATCCTGGCCAACGGCGCGGTGGCCATGACCGGCGGCCAGCCCATCGAGGGCGAGGCGCTGTCCGGCGAGGTGACGGTCCCGCAGATCGCAGCGCAGCTGCGCGCCGAGGGCGTGCAACGCATCGCCATCGTGTCGAACGAGCCAGACAAGTACCCGGTCTCCACCGAGTTCCCGAGCGGGACGACCTTCCACCACCGCGACCGCATCGACTCGGTGCAGCAGGAGCTGCGCGCGACGCCCGGCGTCACCGCCCTCGTCTACGACCAGACCTGCGCCGCCGAGGCGCGGCGGCTGCGCAAGCGCGACGAGTTTCCCGACCCGGACCGGCGCATCGTCATCAACGAGCTGGTGTGCGAGGGCTGCGGCGACTGCAGCGTGCAGAGCAACTGCATCTCGATCGAGCCGGTGGAGACCGAGTTCGGCCGCAAGCGCCGCATCAACCAGAGCTCCTGCAACAAGGACTTCAGCTGCGTGAAGGGCCATTGCCCGAGCTTCGTCTCGGTGCTGGGCGGCCGCGTGCGCAAGGTCTCCGGCGAGGCGCTCGACACCGGCGACGACGCCCGCTTCGCCGCGCTGCCCGATCCGCCGGCGCCGGACCTGGCCGAGCCCTGCAACGTGCTGGTGACCGGCATCGGCGGCAGCGGCGTCATCACCGTCGGTGCGCTGCTGGGCATGGCCGCCCACCTGGAGGGCAAGGGCTGCTCGGTGCTCGACGTGACCGGGCTGGCCCAGAAGAACGGTCCGGTGACGAGCCACGTGCGCGTGGCCGACTCGCCCGACGCCATCTTCGCCTCGCGCATCGGCAGCGGCGGCGCCGACCTGGTGCTCGGCTGCGACATGGTGGTCACCAGCAGTCCGGAGAACCTCGGGAAGCTGGCCAAGGGCCGCACGGCGGCGGTGGTGAACAGCCAGGTGGCCCCCACCTCCGACTTCGCCAGCAACCCGGACCTGGACCTCTCCGGCGCCGACATGCGCCAGGCCATCGAGGCGGGCGCCGGCGCCGAGGCCTGCCACTTCGTGCCGGCCACCCGGCTGGCGACGGCGCTGCTGGGCGACGCCATCTTCACCAACCCGTTCCTGATGGGATACGCCTACCAGCAGGGTCGGCTGCCGGTGGGCCTGCCGGCGCTCGAGCGCGCCATCGAGCTCAACGGCCGCGCCGTCGAGACCAACCGGCGCGCCTTCGCCTGGGGGCGGCTGGCGGCCCACGACCTGGCCGCCGTCGAGGAGGCGGCGCGCCCGGCGCTGCGCGACTCGCAGGCGACGCCGCCGGCCGAGACCCTCGACGCCATGCTCGAGCGGCGCGTGGCCTTCCTCACCGACTACCAGAACGCTGCCTACGCCGAGCGCTACCGCACCTGCGTCCGCCGGGTGGCCGACGCCACCGCCGCCCACGGCGACGCCCTGGCGAAGGCGGTGGCCCGCTACCTCTTCAAGCTGATGGCGCGCAAGGACGAGTTCGAGGTGGCGCGCCTCTACAGCGACGGGAGCTTCGCGAAGCAGGTGGCCGCCGAGTTCGAGGGCGACTACCGGCTCGTGCTCCACCTGGCGCCGCCCCGGCTGCCGGTGATCGACTGGTTCCTCGACCGGGCCGACCCGGACACCGGGCGCATGAAGAAGATCGACTCGCGCTGGTGGTTCACGGCCATGCGCGTGCTGGCCCGCTTCGCCTTCCTGCGCGACACGCCCTTCGACCCCTTCGGCCGCACCGCCCACCGCAGGCTCGAGCGCCGCCTCGTCGACGACTACCGCGCCACCGTCGACGAGCTGGTGGCGGGGCTCTCCGACGAGAACCTGGCGCTGGCGGTGGAGATCGCCAGCATTCCGGAGCACATCCGCGGCTTCGAGCAGGTGCGCGAGCAGCACCTGGAGGACGCGCTGGCGAAGCAGCGCGAGCTGCTCGACGCCTTCCGCCGCACCGTCGACCGCTAGGGAGTGTCTGCACAAAGCGGTTTCTCTCAGGCCATCCCAGAAGGATGGCCTGAGCAGTCGGCTCGTGCAGACATTCCCTAGGCCCGGCCGAGCCGCTCCTGGCCCGGCCGGCATGCCTCGACGAGCGCCTCGCGCTCGGCCGGCGGCAGGTCGCCCAGGCGGGAGGGCGGCATGCCGCGCACCAGGGCGGCGCCGCGTGCGGCGAAGTCCGGGTCCGGCGGCAGGTCGAAGAACGCAGCGATCGCCTCGAGGGTTTCGGCGGGACGCTCCACCACGTCCTCGAAGCGCACCGTGTGGACGCGCGAAGGCTCGATCCCCGCCAGCGCCTGGAAGCCATGGGCGATCTGGTCGTTCCAGTAGCGCCCGAAGGTGGCGGCCGGCGGTCGCGAGGCCAGGATGCGCGAGATCGGGTCGCTTCCGGTCGGCGCGGCGTGCAGGTCGAGGGGTCCCAGGTCGGCCAGCGTCTCGCCGCCGTCGAGGGGCGCCTGGTAGAGGATGGAGATGGGCAGCCGGTAGGCGTGGTGCTCGCGCATGGACAGCGCCGTCTCCGGACCGTCGCGGTGGATGTGCACGAAGCGGGCCCCGGGAAACGCCGCGTGCAGCCCGCCCAGGTAGTCGATCGACGAGCCCGAGCGCTCGATCCAGCAGCGCCGGCCGCTGCGCTCGGCGAGCCAATCGAAGAACGCCAGGTGGTGCGCCGGCGCCGGACGCGCGGGGCGTCCGCGCAGGAACGCCATTGCCGCGTCGAACAACGCGTCCGGATCGTCGGACAGCCGCGGCAGCATGCTGACCAGGATCCAGGGCAGCGGATCCTCGCGGCGGTGGCGCCCTGCCCCGTCGAACGGGTAGACGATTTCCGACACCGGGTAGCCGCGGCGCAGCACGGCCGTCACGAAGGGCTGCTCCGCCGAGACCAGCTCGGCCAGGGCGGCGCCGGAGACCGGCTCGGGCGCGAAGCGGCGCGCCATGTCGATGCCGTTGAAGTACTCGAAGAGGCTCGCCACGTCGCGGTGGCAGGCCAGCATGCGGGAGAGCAGGGTCGAGCCACAGCGGCCGGATCCGACGACGAAGCGCTGCATCGGCCCCACCATAGCCCCGCCCGCCGGCGCGCCGGGAGCCGGGTGGTAGGCTCGGGGCATGCGAAACCTCATCGGAATGACGCTTTCCCTGGCCCTCGTGGGCTGCGCCGAGCTGGGCATCGACGCCCGCCAGGTCGAGGGCCTGCTGGGCACCACCAGCGGCCGCGGCGCCGGCCTGGACGAGAGCACCGTGGTGGCGGGCCTGAAGGAGGCGCTCCAGGTGGGCACCGAGCGCGCGGTGGACCAGACCTCGCAGCCCGGCGGCTTCCTGGACGACGCGCTGCTGCGCATCGCCCTGCCCGACGAGCTGCAGAGCGTCGCCAAGGGCATGCGGGCGGTCGGCCTGGGGGCCCAGGTCGACGAGGTGGAGGTGAGCATGAACCGGGCGGCCGAGAGCGCGTCGGCCGAGGCCACCGACGTCTTCTGGCAGGCCGTGTCGTCGATGAGCATCTCCGACGCCTACGGCATCCTGAACGGCCCGGACGACGCCGCCACCACCTACTTCCGCGGGCGCACCGAGGGCACGCTGCGCGAGCGCTTCTCGCCGGTGGTCGAGAGCGCCATGCAGAGCGTGGGCCTCTACCAGGCCTACGACCGGCTGGTGCAGAGCTACGGCGCCCTCGCCCTGTTCTCCGACCCCAAGGCGGACCTGAACCGCCACGTCACCGACGAGACCCTGGACGGCCTGTTCACCGTGCTGGCGTCGGAGGAGAAGCGCATCCGCGAGGACCCGGTGGCGCGCAGCAGCGAGCTGCTCCAGAAGGTGTTCGGCGGGCGCTAGGAGCGCCGCAGGCCCAGGCGGGCGCCCGCGGCCAGCAGCAGGAGCGACAGCGCCGCCAGCCAGCCCGCCGGCAGGGCCGGCACGTGGGCGCCCTGGGGCGGACCGAACTCCAGGTTCAGCCAGCCCCGGTTCGCCGACGGTCCGCTGAGCGTCCGCGCGCTGAGCGCTCCCGAGACGAGCGAGAGCCTGCCGCGTCCGTTGGCGCCGCGGCGGTCCGAGCCCGACAGGATGAACAGGTCCAGGCTGACGCCCACGTTCACGTGGACCGACGCGGTGATCATGCCGGTGGTCCAGGGTCCGCCCCAGCTGGTGAAGGTGTGCGCGAGGCCCGGGTTCATGGACGGCGTGGGCGTCGAGGCGACGACAGCGCCGGCACCGGTGATCGTCGCGTAGCGCACACCCGACGCCGTCCCCGGACGGACGACGGTGACCTGCTCGCCGAACGGCCGTCCCTGGCCCCCCGTTGCCCCGGGCGTGGCCTTCACGATCACCGCCAGGCAGTTCGGGTTCAGCCCGCCCGCGTAGCTGCAGGGGGGCGACGAGCCGCCCCGCATCCAGACGGTGGCCGAGCCCGCGGTCCCGAAACGCGCCGGTCCGCCGAACTGGTTCGCCGTGGCCGTGTAGCGGAGGATGCCCATCACCGGTCCGGGGAAGGGAGTGCAGGTGAACGGCGGCGTGACCCCGGCACCGGCGCAGTAGGTGACGGTGGGCGGACCGGTGCGCCCCCCCGCCGAGAACACGACGGATCCGGCGGGGCCGCCCGACGCCGTCAGCGTGCGCGGGAAGGCCACCCTCAGCGCGGTCCGGACCTGGTGGGCCTGCGAGTTGGCCAGGAAGACGGCCAGGGTCCAGGGCGTCCCCGCCGCGGTGAGGGCGCCGGGCGGGATCGTGACACGCCGCGGTCCCGTGACCATGCCGGTCTGCATGACCGTGTTCGGGCCGCCGGCCTTCGGCAGGATGCGACCGTCGGGAGGCGGGAGCGGCGTGATGGGAAGCGGCAGTCCGCTGCTCACCTGGAAGCGGGCGTTGCCCGCGAGCCCGTGGACGGCCGCCTGGGCGGGGGCGCCCGGCATTCCGAGAAGGAGCAGCGCGATCCAGACGAGTCCGCGCTTCATGCCTCACCTCGCCGGCGGTGACACTCCCAGAATAAGCGAAGGGCCACCGCGGCGTCGCCGCGATGGCCCTTCTTCGAGCCTATGAACGCTGAACTAGCGGTTGCGCTTGCGGAGCGCCACGCCACCGGTCAGGGCGGCGAGAGCACCGAAGGCAGCCAGGCCGGCGATCGGCATCACGGGGACGTGAGCGCCGACCGGCGGACCGATCTGCAGGTTCAGCCAGCCCCGGTTCGCGTTCGGACCGGTCAGCGTACGAGCGCTCACCGAGCCGGAAACCAGGGACAGGGCGCCACGGCCGTTCACCGCACGCGCATCCGAGCCCGACATGATGAAGATCTCGGGGGTCGGACCCGCATTCGCGGTCACGGACACGGTCAGCATGCCGGTGGTCCAGGGAGCACCGTAGCTGGTGGCCGGGTTCGGCAGGCCGGGGCTGCTCATCGGAGTGAAGCCGCCCGTGCCGGTGATGGCGCCGGCGGCGGTCACGGTGATGAAGATCACGCCCGGGCTCGGAGCCGAGCCGGCCGTACCGATCACGACGCCGAACGGAGCACCCTGAGCGCCCGTGGGCGACGGGGTGGCCAGCGCCATGGCGGCCACGCAGGCCGGGTTCACGCTGCCGCCGACACCCGCGGTGCAGGGAGCGGGCGAGCCGCCCTTGACCGCGACGTCAGCCGAGCCACCCGCGTTCGCGCGGGCCGGGCCACCGAACTGGTTCTTGGTGGCCGTGTAGCGCATCAGGCCGTTGATCGTGCCGGCCGCGGGGCTGGCGCACGCGAACGGCGGAACCGCACCACTGCCGGGGCAGTAGGTCTCGGTCATGCCGCCGGTGCGGCCACCGGCCGAGAACACCGCCGAGCCGGCCGCCGGACCCATGGAGGCCGGGAACTGGATCGGAATGGCGGTCGCGACCTGGAAGACCTTCGAGTTGGCCAGGAACACCGGAATCACGATGAAGTTGCCGGGAGCCGTCATGGCGCCAGGCGCGAGCGTCAGCTTCTTCGGGCCGGGCTTGGCCGCCGTCTGCATGACGGTCATGGCGCCGGCCGGCAGGACGCGCCCGTTCGGCGCGGCCGCCCCGGTGATCGGAATCGGAAGACCGTTACCGATCTGGTATCGCGCATTGCCTCCCAGGGTATGCACCACCGACTGTGCGGCGGAGGCCCAGAAGGCAGCCGTTGCCACCGTGGCGACTAACAGGGCTGCCAGTCGCAGGGACTTCTTCTGCATGGTTTTACTCCTAGTTTCGTAACACTCGAGTGTGCGGGCCTTCACGAGAAGAACCCGCGGGACGGGAGAGTGCAAGACCCGTTCCCACCCCTGTACCCCACCAAACCCCTGTGAATCCAGGCACTTGGAGATCCGGAGATCCGGCGGAAGTGGAAACCGAGTTCCGTTCGGGTGGAAAAGCGGTTCCACTGGGGGCGGCGGGGTGAAGGGAAGCGCGTAGCCCCCACGGGCCCGCAGCCGCCCCCATTCCCCGGACGGGGGCTCAGCCCCCGGCCTGGCGGGCGCGGATCTCGTCGGCCCGGGCGGCCGCCACCCGGGCGTCCTCTGCCTCGCCGCGGGCCTCGTGGACCCGGCTCAGCAGCTCGTGGCCCTCGGGGCCGCCGCCGAAGCGCGCCGCGCGCCGCGCCAAGTCCAGGGTCGCGTCGCCCGCCTCGCCGGCCGCCCGCTGGCGCTCGGCCCGGGCCGTGGCCGCGGCCGCGTCGTAGGACCGGACGGCCAGGGCCCGGCGCAGCCGTTCCTGCGCCTCCTCGCTGCGGCCCGCCGCCGCCAGCACCGCCGCGGCGTCGCGCATGGCATCCACGCGCTGGTCGTCGGCCGCGAAGGCCCGGTCGAAGTCGGCGACCGCCTGCTCCGGATCGCTCTCGCTGGCGAGCCGGCCGCGGCCCGCCAGCGCGCCGGCGTGCTCCGCCTCGATGGAGAGCGCCCGCCCGTAGGCCTCCCGTGCCTCCCCGGCGCGGCCCGCGCCCTCGAGCCAGAGCCCGTGGATCTGCTGGAAGTCGGCCGACTCGGGAGCCTTCGCCAGCGCCCTGGTCACGGCCTTGCCGGCCGCCGCGCGCTCGGACGCCGACTCCGAGCTCTCCACCAGCAGGCGCAGGGCCACGGCGTGCTGCGGGTCGGAGAGGTCCAGCCCCTCGTTGGCCGCGCCGCGCACCACGCGGGCGGCGGCGGCCGGTCCGCCCCAGGAGGCGTAGCCGGTGGCGGCGGCGGCGACGGCGCGACCCAGGTCGCGCGGCCGGCGGGCCTGCCAGCCGGCCAGGGCCTTGCGCACCTGGTCCTCCAGGCGCAGCCGCGCCCACAGCTCGATCGCCAGCAGCTCGGCGTCGACGCCCACCGGCGTGGCCTCGCCCAGTCCCTGGTGCTTCACGGTCTCCAGCGCGTCGCGCGGCTTGCCCTCGGCGACCAGGATGTGGGCCAGGCGGACCTTCGCGTCGGTCTGGTCCATCGCCAGCCGGATCGCGTAGCGATACGACTCGATGGCCCGGTCGAACTCGCCCAGCTGCTCGGCCACGATGGCGGCGTAGTAGCGGCCGAAGGCGTTGTCGGGCCACAGCTCGAAGGCGGCGTCGAAGTGCTCGAGCGACTCGCGCAGGTCGCCGCGCTCCTGGGCGATGCGGCCCCGGATCATCTCGCGCTGGGGAACGACGGTCATCTCCTCGGTGGCCGCCCAGGCTTCGTCCAGGCGTCCGGCGATGAGCTGGGCGTCGGCGTACTGGAACAACAGCTGCGGGTTCGGCGGACCCAGCTGGCGTGCGATGTCGAGCGCCTCCTGGGCCGCGTCAGCCGCCTTCTCGTACTCCTCGAGGGCGTGGTAGTGCTGGCCCAGGTCGATCCAGGCCATGGTCTGCATCAGCGGGTTCTCGTCGTCGGCCGCCGCCTCCTCCAGCAGGGCCTGGGCCTCCTCCACCTTGCCCATCGAGCGCAGCCGGTCGGTCAGGTTGAGCCGGTAGTCCCGCGACTCGGGCATCTCCTCGTGGGCCCGGCGCAGCACCTCGAGGGAGCGCTCGAAGTCGCGCTGGCCGTCGTAGAAGGCCACCGCGTTCTCGATGACGTTGCCGTGGGTGGGGAAGCGCTCGGTGCAGTCGGCCCAACCCTCCTTCGCCGCATCGATCTCGCCGCTCTCGAAGGCGTAGAGCGTGGCGGTGGCGCAGTGCCAGCCCTCGAGCTGCTCGTTGGCGCCGGACGCGTCGATGCGCTTGCCGAGCTCCTCGATCGCCTCCCCGGCCTCCTCGTACCGCTCCAGCCCGAACAGGGCCAGGATCTTCGGCTCCATCGCCTCCAGGTTCTCCGGGTCGAGCGCCTCGATGCGCTCCACGTCGGCCAGCGCCTGCTCCTCGTTGCGGTTCGAGTGGGCGTAGGCGTTGGCGCGCAGGATCAGCATGTCCAGGTTCTCCGGGTCGACCTCGAGAACCTTGCCCGCCGTCTCCGCCGCCAGGTCGTAGTTGCCCGCGCGCAGCTGGCCCACGGCCAGCTGGGAGCCGGCCGGCACCACCCAGTCCTCGTCCTTCATGGCCTCGTCGAGGGACCACTCGGCCAGGCTCGGCTGGCCCGTCATGGAGAGGGCGCGGCCGTAGAGGTACTGCACCTCGGCGTCGTCGCCGCGCTCCTTCAGCAGCTCGCGCAGCGGCTCCAGCGAGCCCGCGAAGTCGCCCGACGCCTGCTGCTGGCGGATCGGCTCGAGGGGGTCGGACCCGCCGCAGCCGGCAGCCCCCAGGCAGATCGCCAGCAACGCGAGGCCGGCCAGGAAGATCGAACGATGTCGCGGGTTTTCGAGCATGGCGCCGGAGTATAGACGACGCCTTCGGAGCGACACCGGACCGAATCGCTGCGCTAGGGTCCGGCCATGTCGCAGCCGTCCCGCAACCGCCGCTGGCTCTTCGCGCTGGCGGCCGTGTTCCTCCTGCTGGCCGTCGCCTCGCTGTTCGTCCGGGTGTCGTTCGGCCCCAACCTGGACGGTCGCCCGACCGGATCCATCGACGACGTGGCCGCCCTTCGCGACCGCGCCGACACGAACGTGCTGTTCATCCTGATCGACACGCTGCGCTCCGACCGGCTCAGCGCCTACGGCTACGAGCGCGAGACCACGCCGAACCTCGAGCGGCTGGCGGCGAGCGGCGTGCGCTTCGACCGCCACCTGGCCCAGTCGTCCTGGACGAAGGCGTCGATGGCGTCGCTGTGGCTGGGCCTCAACCCGATGCGGACCGGCGTCACCCGCTTCGACGACCAGATCCCGGACGCGGCGCGGACGGCGGCCGAGATCTTCTCCGAGAACGGCTTCCTCACCAGCGGCATCTACCGCAACGGCTGGGTCGCCCCCACCTTCGGCTTCGAGCAGGGCTTCGACGTCTACCTGCGTCCCGCTTCGCGGGCGCTGCCCGCCGAGGTCCAGGCCAGCAACCCGACGCTCAAGCACCGGGGCACCGACGAGGACGTGATCGGCGCCGCGGTCGAGTTCCTGCGCGTGCACGGGCACAAGCGCTGGTTCCTGTACCTCCACCTGATGGACGTGCACGAGTACACCTACGACCAGACCTCGGCCCTGTTCGGCGGCACCTACTCGGACATCTACGACAACTCGATCCGCTGGACCGACAGCGTGCTCGGCATCTTCTGGGAGTACCTGGTCGACATGGGCCTCGACCGCAACACCATCGTCGCCGTCGGGTCCGACCACGGCGAGGCCTTCCGCGAGCGCGACCTGGAGGGACACGCCCGCTTCGTGTTCCGCGAGAGCACCGAGGTGCCGTTGCTGCTGTTCCTGCCCTTCCGCCTGCCCGACGGCGTGGTGGTCGACACGCGCAGCCGCAACGTCGACATCATGCCCACCCTGTTCGACCTGGCCGGCATCGACGCGCCCGACGGAATCGACGGCCGGTCGCTGGTGCCGGACATCCTGGCGGCGGGTCGCGGCGAGCCGGCGCCCGACGCCGACCGCACCGGCATCGCCCACCTGGACCAGACCTGGGGGCAGCGCGACCAGGAGACCCGCAACACGGTGGCAGTCGCCGACGGTCCGCTGCGCTACGTGCGCATCGAGAACCCGGGCAACCACGACGCCTCCCAGCTCTTCGACGCGTCGGTCGACGCCCGCGAGCTGACCGACGTGGCCGAGGAGCGGGAAGAGGACGTGAAGCGCCTGGCCGAGCGGGCCGACGCCTACCTGGCCGAGCAGCCCGAGTGGGGCGAGGCTCCGTCCCGCGACGTCGGCGACCTGGAGCTGAACCAGCTGCGGGCGCTGGGCTACGCGATCCCGTAGAGCCGCCGGCCCGGCCGCCGCCTAGAAGAAGGCGGTCAGGGTCATTCCGTAGGTGCGGGGCTCGCCGACGGCGTAGACGGTCGTCTTGTTCGCCGGGAGGGCGCTCGCGTCGAAGGCGAACGTCTTGTAGACCTGATCCGTCAGGTTGCGCACCCAGCCCGCCAGCTCGATGCTGCCGTCCGGCGTGCGGTAGCCCACCCGCACGTTGTGCAGCCAGTAGGCCTTCTGCCCGATGGTGTTCTCCGGCAGGAACTGGTCGCCCTGGAAGTTGGGGAAGCCGCGGCCCTCGGTGGCGTCGTAGTAGGTGTCGTCGGTCCAGGCGCCGTCCCAGCGGGCGGTCAGGCTGCCGAAGCGGCCCAGCGGGAACGTCTGCTCGGCGGTCAGGCTGACCTTGAACTGGGGCGAGTTGAGCAGGCGGTTGCCGGAGTTGTCGACCTCCTGCACGAACACCACGCTGTTGGTGCCGACCTGCTGCTGGCTCGCCTGCCGCTGCACGAAGTCGATGAACTCGCTCTCCAGCCACGAGAAGCGCGCCTGGAGGAACATGCCCGGCAGCGGCCGGAACACGCCGTCGAGCTCCGCTCCGTACACCACGGCGTCGCTGGCGTTGATCACCACGAACTCGGCGGCGCCGTTCAGCGGGATCTCGACCGTGAAGATCTGGTAGTTGTCGTACTCGTAGTGGAAGACCGAGGCGTTCAGGTTCAGGCGCCCGGTGAACCAGCTTCCGCGCAGCCCGGCCTCGAAGGCGTTGATCGTCTCCGGATCCGCCACCGTGATGCCCTGGTCGCCGGTGGTGGCGTTGAAGTGGCCCGACTTCCAGCCGCGGCTGAACTTCCAGTAGGCGTGGGTGTCCTCGCGGAAGCGGTAGGTCAGGCGCAGCGTCCCGGTGGGATCCTGGAAGATCTTGTCCTGGGTGTAGCGGGTGGTGGTCCGGTCCGGCGCGGGACGTCCCTGGAACCGGTCCAGGTCCATCTGCCGGTTCTCCCACTGGTAGCGGGCGCCGCCGTCCAGGGTGAAGTCGTCCCAGAAGTCCCAGGCGAAGCTGGCGTAGCCCGCCACGTTGAACAGGTCCTGCGTGTACTCGCGGCCGGTCGTGATGTCCGGCAGACCCTGGGTGTTGGGCGGGAAGCGGTTCTCGATGTTCGCCTCGATGCGCTCGGCGATGCCGAAGGCGCCCAGGGTCCAGGTGAACGGCAACTCGCTGCCGGGCAGCGCTCCGGTGAGCGCCAGGTCCTGCACGATCTGCCAGCCGTTGTCCTCCGAGTCGATCTCGAACAGGGTGTTCGGGCTCTGGTCGAGGTCGGTGTCGGCGGTCCGGTCGTAGACGTCGTAGCCGGTGACCGTGGTGAAGGTCATCGTATCGCCGAAGGAGACGTCGCCCTTCAGCGACACGCCGTAGACGTCGTTGTTGGTGGAGCCGACCCGGTTGAAGTCGCCGGAGTGGGGCTTCGAGTCCAGGTTGCGCGCCAGCTTCTCGGCGACGGCGAAGCGCCCGTCGTTCCGCGACATGCCCGAGGCCACGATGTTGTCGAGGAGCTGCTTCACCTCGATCGGGACGTACTCCTGGGAGTCGGGACCGCCCAGGGACCCGCGCACCCGGCACTGGGGGCTTCCGGCGGGCGTACAGCCCGGGATGCTCGGCGTCACGTTGGTGCCGTAGGACTGGCCGAGCCGCGAGTACTCGTCGCGCCGGGCCCCGTGGCCGATCAGCAGGAAGTCGGTGTCGAGCGTCGGTTGGAAGCGCATGACGCCGCGGGCCGCCCAGTTGTTGCGGTTGTTCACCTTGCGGGGCAGTCCCTCGGGAATGGGCGAGAAACCGTCGGTGCCCAGGAACGGGTTGGGTCGCTCGACGCGCTCGCCGCAGATCGACACCGAGGGATCGGTCGGCCCGGTGACCATTCCGTCGTCGGCCAGGTCCTGCGCGAGCGTGCCGCGGTTCTTGCGGATCGACATGGGCGGCGCGCCGCCGCAGCGGTTGGTGGCGTAGCCGTCGCGCTGGCTGTAGCGGAACGAGAAGCGCGTCGACAGGATGTCCTCGTAGACGGGCATCTCGACGGCACCCTCGTAGTCGAGGTGATCGAAGTTGCCGTAGTCGGCGCGGATGTAGCCGCCGAACTCGCCCGAGGGCTTGCGCGAGTAGAGCTTGATCGCACCGGCCGACGCGTTGCGCGCCGGACCGGTTCCCTGCGGACCGCGCAGCACGTTCACCGCCTCCATGTCGAACAGGGTGGCCAGCTGGAGGGCGGGCGAGTTCTTCACGACGTCGTCGGTGTAGATGGCGACGGCGCCGGTCGAGTTCGCGTTGAAGTCGTTCAGTCCGACGCCGCGAATGAAGAAGGTGGGGGTCGTCGCGCCGCTCGTCACGATCTCCAGGTTGGGCGTGAAGCCGGCCAGGTCCTCGATGCTCTGGGCACCCAGGGCCTCCAGGTCAGAGGCGTCGAAGCCGGTGACCGAGTCGCCGGCGTCGAGGTCCGCCACGGCGTCCGACTCGCCGGCCTGGACCACGATTTCCTCGATCCCGGGGCGGGCCTCCGAGGGTGCCGGGGCGTCCGTATCCTCCTGCGCGCGAGCGGTGTTGGCGCCGGAGAGGACGGATACCGCAACCAGGCCCACGAGGAGGAGGAGTCGATTGCGCATGTCTCTCTTCTGGTTGACGAGGGAACTTTCTCGTTCGCTTCTGGTACTGTAAGCCGCCATGCCGACCCGGATCAACAGACTTGCCCTCGCCCTGGCGGTCTTGGCCCTCCTCGTCGCGTCCGGAGCGCAGGCGGAGTCCGAGGATCCCCGCGCCGCGTCCGAGCGCCGCTGGGTGCCGTCCTTCGCGTTCATCGGCGGCGTCACCATCCAGAACCAGGACGCCGAGACACGAGCGAGCTGCGCGAACGGCGGTCCCGCGGTCGAGGACGTCCAGCGCACCAACCCGCCCGGGGGCCAGATCGACCTGCCGGCCTGCAGCCAGGCTCCGAACGCCGGCTTCGGCGAGATGCGCCCCACCACCTCGGACGACCAGGACGTCCTGTCCCCACTGGTGGCCGGATCGCTCCAGATCATGACTCCGACGCTGGAGTTCATTCCCTTCCGCCCGCGCGTGTTCGCCAGCGGCGAGCTCATCACCTTCTACTCGCCCACCGAGAAGATCGCGCGCGAGGGCTCGCCCACCGGCGCCGCACCGCCGCAGAACATCACCGAGAACACCGGCTTTCCCGCCATCGCGCTGACCGGCCTGGGCAGCCAGACCCAGTCCGAGGTGCAGCTGCTCGGATACGGCGCGAAGCTGGGCATCGCCTTCCCCTTCGAGTTCCTCGGCCGGCGCCTGTGGTTCAAGCCCTCGGCAGGCTGGATCCAGTACGAGGTCGACGTCGAGGGCATGGTGGTGCACGCCATCAAGGACGACCTGACCCCGCCTCCGCCGCCTCCCTTTCCCCAGCGGCAATGGGGCGCGTTCGTGCGCGAGATCACCCTGCTCGGAAGCGACAGCGCGACACTCCAGGGCATCGGTCCCGGCGCCGAGATCGAGATGGAGGCCGGCGTCTTCGGACCGATCGGCGTGAACATCTTCATCGAGGGCCACGCCTACCGGGTGGCGCCGCACCTGTTCGGGCAGCGTCTCGGCGACCGCCGCGAGGTCGCGATCCAGTCCCAGACCAGCCTGCCCCTCCAGATCAACCGCTTCGGCTCGGTGCCCTCGGTCTTCGGCCAGGACACCTACACCGCCGACTGGAGCTGGGAGGCGGACCCCTGGCTGTGGCGGACCGGCGTCGGCGTGCGCATCCAGTGGCTCGGCCGCTGAGCCACCGCCCGGAGCACGCCTGACCCGCGCCGCCGAACTGATCGCCTACGGCGCCGCACTCGCCGTCGGCGCCTGGGTCCTCGTCGCCGCCGGCCAGCCGATCTTCGGCGAGGACACCTGGTGGCACCTCTCCATGGGGGCCGCCTACGCGGAGCACGGCCCCTGGCTCGCCGCGGACCCGCTGCTCCACACCGCCGAGCGTCCGCCGGACCCGGCGGCCTGGCTGTTCGACCTGGCGCTGCACGCGGTGGAGCGCACGGGCGGCTTCCAGGCGCTGCGCGCGCTCCACGGAGCATTCGTGGCGGCGATCCTGGCCGCCGCCTGGACGCTGCTGCGCCGCATGGGTGCCAGCGCGCTCTGGGCCGCCGTCGGCGTGGAGCTGTTCGCGGCGCTGTCGGCGTACCGGCTGTTCCAGCTGCGACCGCACCTGTTCACGATGCTGGCGACGCTCCTGGTGCTGCGCTGGCTGGTCGTCGATCGCGAGCCGCCGGGCTGGCGTCGCGTTGGGGCAGGCTGCCTCTTGTTCGCCGTCTGGGCGAACGTGCACGGGGGCTTTCCGGTCGGTCTGGCGCTGGTGGGAGCGGCCGCCGCGGGCAGTCTCGCGGAAGCCCTGCTGCGCACCGATGCGCGCGACGCCGCCCTCGCCCGCGCGCGACGCCTGCTCGCGGCGCTCGGGCTCTGCGCGCTGGCGACGCTGCTGAACCCCTCCGGCGCGGAGCAGCACGCGCTCTACTTCGCGGCCGGCGCCGACACGCCGGACCTGGCCTGGGTGAGCGACGAGTGGGCGCGCTTCGCACCGTTCACGCTGCCGCTGGCCAACGTGCCGCCCACGCCGTTCAGCTGGCTCGCGGTGTGGGCGCTCGGCCTGCTGACCGCCGCCGTCGCGCTGACGACGCTGCGCCGCCGCGACGTGGACGGGTCGCGGCTGGCGGTGACCGCCGCCGCCTTCCTGGGCCTGCTGGCCGCGGTGCGCCTGCTGTGGCTGGCCGTCGTCCCGATCGGCTGGAGATCGGAAGAGCGTCGT
>JBNLVK010000123.1:0-19615 GCA_050618055.1 Myxococcota bacterium | reverse complement strand
GATGCGTCGACGGCATCGACGGCGTCGCCCGGGTCGACCGCGTCGACGGCTCAGCGGTGGACCCGGCGCTGGACCTCACGGCAGGCGGTCCGCCGGGCTGGTGACGGCGGCCGGGCCCTTGTTGAGGACGTGGGTGTAGATCATGGTGGTCTTCACGTCGCGGTGGCCGAGCAGCTCCTGGACCGTGCGGATGTCGGAGCCGGCTTCGAGCAGGTGGGTCGCGAAGCTGTGGCGCAGCACGTGGCAGGTGACGCGCCGCTCGACGCCCGCCCGGCGGCCGGCCTCGCGCACCGCGCGCTGGATCCCCGAGGGGTGCAGGTGGTGCCGGTGCTCGAGCCCCGTGCGCGGATCCTGCGCCACCCGCTGCGAGGGGAAGACCCACTGGAACTCCCACTCGACGGCGGCCTGCGGGTACTTGCGACCCAGGGCGTGGGGCAGCCGCACGCGACCGCCGCCGGCTGCCAGGTCGCGGTGGTGCAGCGCGCGCACCCGCTCCAGGTGGTCGCGCAGGTCGGGCTCGACGCTGCGCGGCAGGATCGCCGGCCGGTCGCCGCCCCCCTTGCCACTGCGCAGCGTGATCTGCCGCCGCGCGAAGTCCAGGTCGCGCACGCGCAGCCGCAGACACTCCATCAGGCGCAGCCCGCTGCCGTAGAGCAGCGTCCCCATCAGGCCGTGGGTCGGGTGGGCCAGCGCCAGCTCGCGCAGCACCGCGTGGGCCTCGGCGCGCGACAGCACCACCGGCAGCCGCGGCGGCGCATGCGCCCGAACCGTCTGGTCCAGGCCGGTGAGCTCCTGGCGCAGCAGCACCCGGTACAGGAACAGCAGCGCCGACAGCGCCTGGTTCTGCGTCGACGCCGCCACGTTGCCCTCGGTGGCCAGGTGCGTCAGGAACGCGACCACCTCGGCGCTCCCCATGTCCTTCGGGTGGCGCTTGTCGTGGAACAGGATGAAGCGGCGCACCCAGCCGACGTAGGCCTGCTCGGTGCGCAGGCTGTAGTGCCGCGTCCGGAGCGCGTCGCGCAGCTGGTCGAGCAGGCGCGGAGGCGGTCGCACGTCACCCTCGCGCGGGACCGGGGCGAGCGGCGGAAGGATAGCGAAGCCGGCGCCCGGCCTGCCGCTGGCCGCCGGCCGTCCCGAGGATTGTAGAAACGACAGCGTGCCGCCGACCGCGCAGCCGCCAGGGCTCCCGGTCCCTGGCATCGCGCTTGCAATTTCCACGCGGCCAGGGACGGCGCAATCCCGCGCAGGTCCCCGGAGAGGAGAACCCCAGACAGGAGGATCATGATGAAGGCAGGAACCATCGTTCCGATGGCCGTGCTGGGCGCGGTCCTGGTGCTGTTCACCAGCGGCGCAGCCCAGGCGGAGGAGCAGCCCAACCCCTACACGAAGTCCGACGGCACCTGGATCAGCATCAGCGGCCAGGTGAAGAACATCGGCCCCGACACCTTCGTGCTCGACTACGGCACCGGCTCGGTGCTGGTCGAGATGGACGACGGCGATCGCGACGCCGACGCCTACCAGCTGATCGCCGGCGACAAGGTGACGGTCAACGGACGCATCGACGACGACTTCTACGAGACGACCAAGATCGAGGCCGGCAGCGTGTTCGTGGAGAAGATCGACACCTACTTCTTCGCCAGCGCTCGCGACGAGGAGCAGCCGTTCTACTACGAGGTGACCACGCCGGTCGTGGTGTCGTCGACCGTCGTGCGTGGCACGGTGACCGAGGTGAACGGCAGTGAGTTCATCATCGACACCGGCGTGCGCAGCGTCCGCGTCGACGTCGAGGACATGGCCTACGACCCCCTCGACGACGAGGGCTACCTGAAGGTCCGCCCCGGCGACCGCGTGCGCGTGGTGGGCACGATGGAGGACGGCTTCTTCGAGAGCCGTGAGCTGAAGGCCGACTCGATCGTCAAGCTGGCGAGCTAGCTCCGGCGCCCGTCCCGAAGACCTCGGCGCCGGCGCCCCGCCTCCGGATCTCCGGGGCGGGGCGTTCGCGTGCCGGCGTGCTGGGCCACCAGCTCCACGTACAGCCCCAGGTGGTCGCTCCCCTCGAGCGGGACGACCCGCGTAAGCCGAGCCTGGAGTCCCGACACGAAGCAGTGATCGATGCGAAGGAGGCCCCGCAGCCCCAGGGCCGGGAGATGGGGCCAGGTGGGCCGCGGGCGCGGCCGGGCCGCGTCGGCCAGGCGCCGCGCCATGCGCCGGTAGACCGGCCAGAGCGGCGACGCGTTGAAGTCGCCCAGCACGGCGCGGGGCAGGTGCGGCTCCCGGTCCAGGTGGGCGAGCAGCCCGCGCATCTGCCCGCGGCGCACGGCCTGCGCCGGGAAGTAGGGCCAGGTGTGGGGACCGCGGATGTGCACGCAGGCGATCTCGGCGGTCTCGGGAAGCTGGCTCCAGGCGTCGGGCCGGAGCCTGGCGGCCAGGCCGTCGCGGTAGGGCAGGGCGATGGACTCGACCCGCGCCTCGCGGCGGCAGGCAATGCCCAGCCCGCGCCGCACCCGGTCCGGCGCGAGCCTTCCGTGGGGCAGCACCTCGGCGATCGCCCCCGCCAGCCGCGCCCCCAGCTCCTGCACGCACAGCACGTCGATGCGCCGCTCCTCGACGGTCCGCGCCAGCGCGTCGGCGTCGGCGCGGTCGTCCAGCAGGTTCGCGGTCAGGACCCGGAGCGGCTCGGTCACCCGCCTAGAACGCCTTCACGATCCTCGCGATCGCCTCGTCCACCTTCGCGCGGTCGTTGAAGGCGGAGATGCGCACGTAGCCCTCGCCGCTGGCGCCAAAGCCGCTGCCCGGCGTGCACACCACGTGGGCCTCGCCGAGCAGCCTGTCGAAGGTGTCCCAGCTCGTCTGGCCCTCGGGCGTGCGCACCCAGATGTAGGGCGCGTGCTCGCCGCCGAAGAGCGTCAGCCCCGCGCCACCCAGCCCTTCCCGCAAGGCCCGGGCGTTCTCCATGTAGTAGGCCACCTGCTCGCCGGTCTGCTTGCGACCCTCCGGCGTGTAGACCGCTGCCGCGCCCTTCTGGATGATGTAGGGCACGCTGTTGAACTTGGTGGCGTGACGCCGCGCCCACAGGCCGTTGAACGACACGCGCTCGCCGGCGCTCGTGCTGCCGGTCAGCGCCTTCGGAACCACCGTGTACGCGCAGCGCACGCCGGTGAAGCCGGCCCGCTTGCTGAAGCTGCGCATCTCGATGGCCACTTCCTTGGCGCCCTCGATCTCGTAGATCGAGTGGGGAAGCGCCGGGTCCTGGATGAAGCCGTCGTAGGCCGCGTCGAAGATCAGCACCGCGTCGTTGGCGCGCGCCCAGGCGACCCACGCCTCCAGGTTCTCGCGGCTGGCCACCGCGCCGGTCGGGTTGTTCGGCGAGCACAGGTAGGCGATGTCCACCCGCTCCTTCGGCGGACCGGGCATGAAGCCGTTCTCCTCGGTGGCCGGCAGGTAGGTGATGCCCGCGTAGCGGCCCTGCGCATCGGCCTTCCCGGTGCGGCCCGCCATCACGTTGGTGTCGACGTAGACCGGATAGACCGGGTCGGTCACCAGGATGGAGCAGTCCTGGCCGAAGATCTCCTGGATGTTCCCCGAGTCCTGCTTGCTGCCGTCGGAGACGAAGATCTCGCCCTTCTCCAGCTCGACGCCGCGCGCCTTGAAGTCATGCTCGAGGATCGGCTCGACCAGGAAGTCGTAGCCGTTCTCCGGTCCGTAGCCGTGGAAGCCCTCGGGCGTGCCGAAGGCGGTGGCCGCCTCGCGCAGCGCCTCGACGATCGCCGGCGCCAGCGGCAGCGTCACGTCGCCGATGCCCAGCCGGATGATGTCCGCGTCCGGGTTCTTCTCGCTGAACGCCCGGACCCGCCGCCCGATCTCGGGGAACAGATATCCGGCCTGGAGCTTGCGGTAGTTCTCGTTGATGTGTGCCATGGCGGCCGAGGATATCTGTGTCCGCCCAGACGCCGCCAGCCATTCGCCCGATACGGGCGTTGGCGGCTGGCGACCCGGCTGAGCGGCCCGTCCGCGACCGGGAGCTCACGGGCAGGGAACTTGCGGTGCATGGCGGTTTCGTCGAAGCCGCCGAGACGCTTGCCTCCGCGCGGAACGGCTGACCGCCGGGATCACGCGTGCGCGCCCGCCCGCCGCAAGCGGCCGCAGGCCGCGCGCAGCGAGCCGAAGGCGAGCGAAGCCAATCAGGCCGGGTCGACGAGGACGCCCGGGTTCATCACGCCCGACGGGTCCAGGGCCTTCTTGGCGCCGCGGAGGGCCGAGGCGAACACGTCCGAGCGCTGCTTGTCGTACCACGGCCTGTGGACTCTTCCCACCGCGTGGTGGTGGGTGATCGTGCCGCCGTTCGCGACGACGGCCTCGGCGGCGGCGGCCTTGATGTCGTCCCACTGGGAAAGCTCGCTGCCGCGCTTGCCCGGTCCGGCGAAGGTGTAGTAGGGGGCCGGACCGTCCGGGTAGACGTGGGTGAAGCGGCAGGTGAGCGACCCGCCGCCGCACACGCGCTTGAGCGCTCCGAGCACGGCCTCCGACACCGCTGCGTGGAAGTCCGGGAAGCGGTCCCAGGGGATCGCCGTCTCGAAGGTCTCGCCCACGATCGCCGTGCGCGCGAAGACGTTCAGCGCGTAGGGCATGTTCAGGAAGGCCTGGCGCCAGGCGCCGGCGGCGCCCTCGCGCGACGCGCCCTCGTCGGTGCGCGTGCGCACCGCGTCGTCGGGCACCACGCCGCCGGCCTCGCGGCAGATCTCGGCGGCCCGCGCCATCCAGGGGTCGAGCGGGTGGTCGGCGCTCTCGAAGCCCAGCACCAGCACGGCGGCGTCGCCGGCGGCGGCACCCGAGTTGGCCGCCTCGCCCGGGTCGAGCAGCCGGCAGTTGGTGGGGAAGAGTCCCGACTGGGAGAGCAGGCGCACCGCCTCGGCGCCGCGCAGGAAGCCCTGTTCGCCCTCGAAGCGCACGCTGGTCGATGCGCGGAAGCGGGGCCGGTCCTGCAGGCGCATCCACGCCTCGGTAATGATCCCCAGGCTCCCCTCGCTGCCGATGAAGAGCCGGTCGTGGCTGGTGCCGGCGCCCGATCCGGGCAGCCGCCGGCTCTCGCTGACACCGGAAGGCGTCACCACCCGCAGGCTCTCGACGAACTCGTCGATGTGGGTGTAGAGGGTGGCGTAGTGGCCGCCGGAGCGGGTGGCGATCCAGCCGCCCAGCGTCGAGAACTCGAAGCTCTGGGGGAAGTGGCGCAGGGTGAGCCCCTGCGGGCGCAGCGCGTCCTCCAGCGCCGGACCGTAGAGGCCGGCCTGCATGCGCGCGGCCCGCGACGTGCGGTCGATCTCGAGCACGCGGTCGAGCTTCGAGAGGTCGATCGACACGGCGCCGGCATATGCGTCGCAGCCCCGCGCCTCGGTGCCGCCCACCACGGAAGAGCCGCCGCCGTAGGGAATGGCGGCGGCGTTCGCGTCGCTGCACCAGTCGAGCAGCTCCACCACCTGGGCCTCGTCGCGCGGGAAGGCCACCACGTCGGGCGCCACCGAGAAGTCGCCGTCCACCGCGCGCACGATGTCGCGGTAGCTCTTGCCGTAGGTGTGGCTGGCCCGGTCGTAGGGATCGGTCGAGCAGACCTCGGCCAGCGCGGCGGGCGGCGACACGCGCGGCGCCGCGAGGTCCAGCTCCGCGAGCACCGGCGCCGGACGCAGCGCCTCGGGCTCCGCGCCGAAGCGCCCGGCCAGGGTCTTCGCCATGGCGCGGGCCTGCTCGTCGGACGGTCCCGCGCCCTCGTTGCCCCAGCCCCAGAAGCTGCGCCGCGGCCGCGTCACGGCTAGTTCCGGGCCGGTGCGAAGGTCTCGAGCAGGTCGACGTCGGCGCCGGGCACGCCGTCGGCCCGGAAGGGCTGGATGCAGACGTGGTTGGCGCCCGCGTCGTAGTGGGCCTGGATGCGGTCGGCGATCACCTTGTCGTCGCCCCAGGCGACGATCGCGTCGACCA
The DNA here is from genome assembly GCA_050618055.1 of Myxococcota bacterium. Classification (GTDB taxonomy): domain Bacteria; phylum Myxococcota_A; class UBA9160; order UBA9160; family SMWR01; genus CALDCK01. The sequence continues at coordinate 13,645 of JBNLVK010000123.1, read as the reverse complement.
GCCGGTCGCTGCCGCCGTTCTCGAAGTCGGCGTCCTCGTAGCCCACCCACTTCAGGTTGTTCTGGTAGTTGGGGAGCTTGATGTAGACGTCCATGTTCTGCCGCGCGATGGCGCGCGCCTTGCTGGCGTCGGTCTCGCGCAGCACCATCTGCTCCGGGCACAGCCAGGCGTCCTTCCCCAGCACCTCGCGGGCCATGGCGGTGTGTTCCGGCGGAACGAAGTAGGGGTGGCTGCCCCGGGCCTTCTCGGCCGACAGCCTGAGCATGTTCTTGCGCAGCGCCGCCAGCAGGATGGGCGCCGGCTCGGCCGGCTTCGTTCCCATGTAGATGGCGCTCTCCATGCGCTCCAGGTAGTTCCGCATGGTGGTGACGGGCTTTCCGTACTCGTGCTTGCGCACGCCGGCCACCAGGTGGGCGTGGGAGACACCCAGGCCCATCAGGAAGCGGCCGCCGCTGGCCTCGGCCAGCGTCTCCTGCACGGCGCGCATGGTCATCGGGTCGCGGGCGTAGATGTTGGCGATGCCGGTGGCCAGCACCAGCTTGCTCGTCTTCGCCGCCAGGTAGCCGATCAGCGAGAACGGATCGCGGCCCACCGCCTCGGGGATCCACAGCGCGCCGTAGCCCCATTCCTCGAGCCGGTTCGCGAACTCGGCGGCCTGCGGCGCCGCCAGGTTGTCGAGCCAGGTCCACACGCCGAGCTTCCCGAGATCGTCTACCTGCATGTCGCGCTCCTGGTTCCCCCGGCCGGGCAGGGTAGCCGAGCCCGACGCCCGTTGGGGAATGTGCGAAACTGCGGCGAGGGTGAGCGATGCGGATCGGACGGCAGCACAGCGCAGCGGCTCGCGGGCGAAGCGCGTCCTGCTCTGGGGCGCCCTGGCCGGCGTGGCGGCGGCCCCCGTCGGCTGGTTCGGCACCGACGCCCTGGAGCGCGACGACGACTTCTGCAACGCCTGCCACCTGCCCGACGGAAGCGGCACGCCGCTCCACATCGACGTCCGCCGCGACTTCGACGCGCCGCAGGCCGCGTCGCTGGCCGGGGCCCACGGCCTGGCCCGGCTGGGTCACGAGGCCGACGAGCGCGACTTCCGCTGCATCGACTGCCACGGCGGCGTCGGTCTGCTGGGGCGCGCGCGGGTGAAGGTGCTGGCCGCGAAGGACGCGCTGGTCTACCTGACCGGAGATTTCGAGGAGCCGGACGGCATGCACTGGCCGCTGCGCGACGCCGACTGCGCCCAGTGCCACGCCCGCTTCGACACCAGCCCCTACGAAGAATGGGAGTCGCCCCGCTTCCACCAGCTTCCGGTGCACAATGCCGACCTGGGGGTCGACTGCGTCGAGTGCCACGAGGCCCACGAGACCGGCGGCATCCCCACCTACCAGTTCCTGCGCGCAGACCGGGTCCGAGCCCAGTGCGCGCGCTGCCATGCCGAGTACGAACAGGTCGCCCGGCGATGAAGGAGAACAGAAGAATGGGACCGAGCACCCCCTGGACGACGATCCTGCTGCTGACCGGGCTGCTGCTGCCGTTTGCGGCCGCCGCCTACCCGGGCGGCACGCCCAGCTTCCAGACCGACGCGGCGCCCTTCTGCGCCGGCTGCCACTCGTCGGCGAACGCCGACGTGCTGGCCGGCGCCGGCGAGCGCGCCGACAAGGAGGTGGCCGAGCGCAAGCACATCGCCGTCATCCTGTCGGGCCAGAAGGGCTACGCGAGCCTGTCCGAGGCGGACCGCCAGACGCTGGTGGAGCAGATCCGCGCGCTGGACGCCGCCTCGACCGTGAGCCTGAAGGCGCCGGCCACGGTGAAGCCCGGAGACACCTTCCTGGTGCAGGTGAGCGTCACCGGCGGTGCCGGTCCGGTGGTGGGCGTGGGCCTGGTGGACGCGGCGCACCGCTGGTACGCGCGCCCGGCGGCGTCCGCCGGCTGGAGTGTGGTGGCACCGCCGGAGATCACCGGCGCCGACGGCCAGCCCGCGAACGGCTGGCTCGAGAAGCGCCCGGCCGACCGCGGCCGCAACCTCTCCTTCGTGAACGTGCCCGCCGAGAGCAACTCGGCCGCCGGCACCTGGTCGAGCGGCGAGGTCGTCTTCACCCTGCGCGCCCCCGACCGCCCCGGCAGCTACCCCCTGGCCGCCGCCTTCTGGTACGGCACCGAGAAGAGCACCCTCCTCGGCTACACCACCAACGCCGCCGGCTGGAAAGAAGTCCGAGGCGGCACCGCCGGCGGCAGCGGCCGCCTCAAGTTCACCGAAGTCCAACAGATCGAAGTGAAGTAGCCGCCCCGGCACCAAACGCCGCCAGCCAACCGCCCGACACGGGCGCAGGCGACGAGCACCGAGCCCGCCGCCCCGTCCGCAACCGAACCCGAGTGGGGCACGACACACGCGTAGCAACACGTGTCGTCGCGTCAGCCCACCCGTCTGCCTCCGCGCAGTCTGGCTGACCGCCCAGAACACGCGACGCCCCCGACCCCGCAAGCGGCCCCCAGGCCGCGCGCAGCGAGCCGAAGGCGAGCGAAGTCAAACAAGGCGTCGGAACTCCCCAGCCCGCAACTTCGCGAGGTACACGTCGAGATCCCGCTTGATCACACCCGAAAGCATCACGACGCCAACCAAATTCGGAAAGGCCATCCCCAGGATCATCATGTCCCCGAAGTCGATCACCGCGGTCGCATTGAAGATCGCCCCCGCCCACGCGAACCCCAGGAAGATCGCCTGGTACAGCAGCAGCGACCGGAACCCGAACAGCCGCAGCCAGCACTGCTCGCCGTAGTAGCTCCAACTGATCATGGTGCTGAAGGCGAACAGCACGGCGGTGAACGACAGCACGTAGTGGAAGCCGGGCAGCACGCTCGAGAAGGCCCACGACGTCACCTCGATGCCGGAAAGGCCCGGCTGCTGGTAGGCGCCGGTCACCACCAGCACCAGTCCGGTCATGGTGCAGACGATCAGCGTGTCCACGAAGGGCTCGAGCAGCGCGACCATGCCCTCGCGCACCGGCTCCTCGGTCCGGGCCGCCGAGTGGACGATGGCGGCGCTGCCGGTGCCGGCCTCGTTCGAGAAGGCGGCGCGGCGGAAGCCCTGGATCAGCACGCCCACGAAGCCGCCGGTGGCGGCCTCGCCGGTGAAGGCCGCCCGCACGATCGTCGCCAGGCCCGCGCCGAGCTGGTCGGCGTGGGTCAGCAGGATCACCAGCCCGCTGGCGACGTAGACGACGCACATCAGCGGCACCAGCCGCGCGGCCACCTCGCCGATGCGCTTGATGCCGCCGATGATCACCACGCCAACGGCCACGGCCAGCACCGCCCCGAACAGGATCTTCCCGAGCAGGCCGTCGGCGGCCGGGAAGGCGTTGGCGAACTGCACGTAGCTCTGGTTGGCCTGGTACATGTTGCCGCCGCCGAAGCTGCCGCCGATGCACATGACCGCGAAGATCACCGACAGCCAGCGGCCCAGCCGCGGCCAGCCGACCTCGCCCAGGCCGTCGCGCAGATAGTGCATGGGACCGCCGGCGGTCACGCCGTCCTCGCGCACGCGCCGGTAGCGCTGGCCCAGCGTGCACTCGGCGAACTTGCTGCTCATGCCCAGGAAGCCGGCGAACACCATCCAGAAGACGGCGCCGGGTCCGCCCACGCCCACCGCGAAGGCCACGCCGGCGATGTTGCCCAGTCCCACCGTGGCCGAGAGCGCCGCCGACAGGGCCTGGAAGTGGCTGATGTCGCCGGTCTCGCCCGGAGCGGTGTAGCGGCCGCGCACGCAGTCGATGGCGTGGCCGAAGGCGCGGAAGTTCACGAACTGGAAGCGCAGCGTGAAGAAGAGGGCGCCGAGGATCAGCCACAGCACCACCAGCGGCACTTCGGCGGCGTCGGTCCAGAAGGCGACGTCGAAGAAGATCACCTTGCTGAGCGACGCCACGACGACGTCGGCGAACGCCTGCTCGAGCGCCTCGAGGAAGCTCATCGCCCACTCCTCCCTTGCCCATTCGCTGTTCGGGGGGCTCGGGGGGGAGTGCCCGCGGCAGCATAGTATGGGTGGCGGATCGGCGCCCCGGGGGTCTCGCTGAACCCCCGCCGTTCGCGTAACCTGCCGCCGCCATGACGGAAGCCCGCACCCTCTCGGAACACGCCTCGAAACAGCTCCTGGCCCAGTACGGGGTACCGGTGGCCCGCGAGCTGCGCGTCGAGTCGGCCGAGGCCGCCTGTCGCGCCGCCGCCGAGATCGGCTTCCCGGTGGTGCTGAAGCTGTGCGGCGACGCCATCGCCCACAAGACCGAGCGCGACCTGGTGCGCCTGTCGCTCTCCGACGCGGCCGCGGTGCGCGCCGCCGGCGAGGAGCTGCTGGGAAAGGCCACGCCCGAGGACGGCGAGGTCTCGCTGCTGGTGGCCGAGATGGTGCGCGGCAGCCGCGAGCTGATCGCCGGCCTGGTGCGCGATCCGCAGCTCGGTCCGTGCGTGATGCTCGGCCTGGGCGGGATCCTGACCGAGGCGCTGGGCGACGTGGCCTTCGCGTCGGCACCGCTGACGGACGTCGAGGCGGCCCAGCTCCCGCTGGCGCTCTCGGCCTCGCACCTGCTCACCGAGCCCTTCCGCGGCGAGCCCGCCGTCGACGCCGAGGCGCTGTCGAACGTGCTGCGCGGCCTGTCGCGCCTGGCCATCGAGCGACCCGACGTGGCCAGCGTCGACCTGAACCCGCTGATCGTGAACGACGGCGTGCCGCTGGCGGTCGACGCGCTGGTCGAGCTGGGCGAGGGCGCCGAGGCCCCGGCGCCGCCCGAGCCCCCCGGCGACGACGCGGTGCTCGAGCGCTTCCGGCCGCTCTTCCACCCGCGCGGCATCGTGGTGACCGGCGCCTCGACCCACCCGGGCAAGTTCGGCTTCGTCACCCTGCACAACCTGCTGCGCGTCGGCTACGAGGGCGACGTCTTCCCGATCAACCGGGAGGGCGCCGAGATCCTGGGTCGCCCGAGCTACACCGACGTCGCCGACATCCCCGACGGCAAGGCCGACCTGGTCTTCGTCTGCACGCCGAACAAGGTGAACGTCGAGCTGCTGCGCGCCTGCGCGGCCAAGGGCGTGCGCGCGGCGTTCGTGGCCAGCGGCGGCTACGGCGAGGCCGGCGAAGAGGGCCGGGCGCTGGAGGCCGAGCTGGTCGACGTGGCCCGCGAGCTGGGCGTGGTGATGGCCGGTCCGAACGGGCAGGGCGTCATCTCCACGCCGGCGAAGATGTGCGCCCAGATCGTGGCTCCGTACCCGCCGCCGGGCCGCATCGCGGTGGCCAGCCAGAGCGGCAACCTGGTCTCGTCGTTCCTGAACTACGCGGTCGAGTCGGGCATCGGCATCTCGAAGGCCATCTCCATCGGCAACTCGGCCCAGACCACCCTGGCCGATTACCTGGACTACTTCGGCGCCGACCCGGACACCGGCGTGGCGCTCACCTATCTGGAAGGCGTGCCCGACGGCGCCCACTTCATCCAGGCGCTGCGCGCCTTCACGAAGCGCAAGCCGCTGGTCTTCATGAAGGGCGGCGTGGCGGCCGAGGGCAAGCGGGCCGCCGCCAGCCACACCGGATCGCTCGCCAGCGACGACCGGGTGTTCGACGGCGTGTGCCGCCAGCTGGGCGCGATCCGCGCGCCCACGGTCGAAGAGGCCTACGAGTGGGCCGCCACCTTCGCCACCCAGCCCCTGCCGAAGGGCCGGCGCACGGTGGTCTTCACCACCGCCGGCGGCTGGGGCGTGCTGGCCGCCGACGCCTGCGCGGCGAACGGCCTCGACCTGATCCCGCTGCCCAAGGAGATCCGCGAGAAGATCGACGGGCTGGTGCCGCCGCGCTGGAGCCGCAGCAACCCCATCGACCTGGCCGGCGGCGAGACCCGCGACACCATTCCCGAGGTGCTCGACCTGGTCTGCGCCCACCCGGAGGTGGACGCGGTGGTGCACCTGGGCATCGGCATCCAGGCCGCGTCGTCCCACCTGTTCAAGAGCGGCCCCTTCTACCCGGACCACGGGCTCGAGCGCATGGCCGAGTTCCACGCGAAGCAGGACCGACGCTACGCGGCGGCGGCGCGCGAGGCGTCGGAGCGCCACGGCAAGCCGGTGCTCAGCGCCAGCGAGCTGGCCGCCACCGATCGCCACTACGGCAACCCGGGGCCCCAGGGCGTGAAGGAGGAGGGGCGCCTCTGCTACCCGAGCGCCCACCGGGCGGTGCGCGCCCTGCGTGCGCTGGTCGAGTACGCCGAGTTCCGCGAGCGCACCACGGGCTAGCCGAAGATCGCCGGATCCACCTCGACGCCCGCCGGGCAGTGGTCCGACGCCATCACCTTGGGCTGGAGGAAGGCGCCGGTCACGTGGCGCATGGCGGCCGGCGACGCCATCACGTAGTCGATGCGCCAGCCGATGTTCTTTGCCCGCACGCCGAAGCGCTGGCTCCACCAGGTGTAGTGTCCTTCGCCCGGGTGGAAGGCGCGGAAGGCGTCGACGAAGCCCGCCTCGATCCAGCGGTCGATGGCTTCCCGCTCCTCGGGCAGGAAGCCCGAGTTCTCCACGTTCTGCTTCGGGCGCGCCAGGTCGATCTCGCGGTGGGCCGTGTTCCAGTCGCCCATCACCAGTACGCGCAGGCCGCTGCGCCGCAGTCGCTGCGCCCGTTCGAGCACGGCGGCGGTGAACGCGAGCTTGAAGGGCACGCGCGAGTTGTCCCGGTCCTTGCCGCTGCCCTTCGGGAAGTAGGCGTTCACGACGGCCAGGCGTCCGAAGCGGGCGACCTGGAGCCGGCCCTCGACGTCGAAGCGCGGGTCGCCGAGCGACGTCTCGATGCGGTCCGGCGGCCGCCGCGAGAAGAGCGCCACGCCGCTGTAGCCCGGCCGCTCGGCCGGCTGGTAGTGGACGTGCCACTTCTTCGGCGCGGTCAGCTCCGGCGGGAGCTGGTCCGGGAAGGCGCGCACCTCCTGGAGCCCCAGGATCTCGGCCCGGGAGCGCGCCAGCCACTGGTAGAAGCCCTTCCGGGCGCAGGCGCGCAGCCCGTTCACGTTCCAGCTGACGATCCTCACGTTCGCCGTCAGTCGTCGCGGGTGAGGTAGGTGTAGCCCTGGAGCCCCTGCTCGAAGCGCTTCCGCAGCCGGGTCGACTCCTCGATGCTGATCTGCCCGCGCCGCAGGGCCTGCTCGATGGTGCGGCGCACCGTCTCGACCAGCGAGCGCCGGTCGTACTGCACGTAGGACAGCACCTGCTCCACGCTGTCGCCCTCGACCACGTGCTCCACGCTGTAGCCGCCGTCCTCGTTCAGCGAGACGTGCACCGCGTCGGTGTCGCCGAACAGGTTGTGCAGGTCGCCCAGGATCTCCTGGTAGGCGCCCACCAGGAACATGGCCAGGTAGTAGCGGCCGCCGTTCCAGGGGTGCAGCTCGAGCACGTCCTTCACGTCGTGGGTGTCGATGAACTGGTCGATCTTGCCGTCCGAGTCGCAGGTCAGGTCGGCGATCACGCCGCGGCGCGTGGGCTTCTCGTTCAGCCGGTGGATGGGCAGGACCGGGAAGAGCTGCTTCACCGCCCAGTGGTCCGGCGCCGACTGGAAGACCGACAGGTTGGCGAAGTAGGTGTCCGAGAGGTGCTTCTCCAGCGACTCCAGGTCCTCGGGAATGGAGGGCAGCTCCTGGGCCGTGCGCAGGATCCGGTCGCAGCAGCTCCAGAACAGGCGATCCACCCGGGCCCGCGCGCGCAGGTCCAGGTAGCCCAGCGAGAACAGGGTGGCGGCCTCCTCCTTCAGCTGGAGCGCGTCGTGGTAGGCCTCCTGCACGTTCTTCTTGGTGACCGTCTGCCAGACCTCGGCCAGGTCGTGCAGCACCTTGTGGTCGCCCTCGGCCAGGGGCTCGGGCCGCGCCCGCGTGCGCACCTCGTTCACCCCCAGCACGTCGAACACCAGCACCGAGTGGTGCGCGACCATGGCGCGGCCCGCTTCGGTGACGATGTCCGGGTGGGCCACCTCGGCCTCGTCGCAGGCCTCCTGGATCGCGGCCACCACGTCGTTGGCGTACTCCTGGGTCGAGTAGTTCTTCGACGAGTGGAAGTTGGTGCGCGATCCGTCGTAGTCCACCGCCAGGCCGCCGCCCACGTCGATCAGGCTGGGGGTCGCGCCCAGCTCGTGCAGGCCCACGAAGATGCGTCCCGCCTCGGCCAGCGCGTCCTTGTGGGCGCGGATCGAGGTGATCTGCGAGCCGATGTGGAAGTGGAGCAGCGACAGGCTCTCCAGCATGTCCTCGCTGCGCAGGCGGTCGACCGCGTCCACGATCTCGAGCGCCGACAGGCCGAACTTGCTGCGGTCGCCGGTGGAGTCGACCCACTTGCCGGCGCCCCGGGCGGTGAGCCGCGCGCGCACGCCCAGGTGCGGCCGGATGCCCAGCTCGCGCGAGGTCTTGATCACCAGCTCGAGCTCGTCGAAGCGGTCGATCACGATCACCGGCGTGCGGCCCAGCCGCTGGGCCAGCAGCGCCGTCTCCACGTAGGCGCGGTCCTTGTAGCCGTTGCAGACGATCAGCGCGTCCGGCGTGTCGAGCAGCGTCAGCGCCACCAGCAGCTCCGGCTTGCTGCCGGCCTCGAGCCCCACCCGGCGCTCGGCGCCGTACTGGACGATCTCCTCCACCACGTGGCGCTGCTGGTTCACCTTGATCGGGTACACGCCGCGGTGTGCGCCGCGGTAGCCGTACTCCTCGATCGAGCGGTGGAAGGCGTCCGACAGGCCCTTCACCCGGCTGGCCAGGATGTCGGAGAAGCGGATCAGCATGGGCGTGCGGACGTCGCGCTCCTGGAGGTCGCCCACCAGCTCCATCAGGTCGATGGTGGTGTCGTCGCCCTGGCGCGGCCGCACCACCACGTTGCCCGCCTCGTTCACCGAGAAGAAGCCGGCGCCCCACGCGGGCACGTTGTAGAGCTCGAGGCTGTCGCGGACGGTCCAACCACGCATGGGCGAGGTCTCCAGGGGGCACGGAAGGTTAGCCCCCCAGCGGCTCCTTTGTCTGCTCTCCGCTCGCGAGGTCGCGGACCGCCACCTCGCCGCGGGCCAGCTCGTCGGGCCCGATCAGGTAGGCGCGCCGGGCGCCGGCCCGGTCGGCGTCGGCCAGGGCCCGCTTCAGCTTGACCGTGGCCAGCACCAGCTCCACCGACCGGCCCTCGGCCCGCAGCCGGCTGGCCAGCCGCACGGCGGCCGGCCGCTCGGCGTCGGTGAAGGCGAAGACCACGGCGTCCACCCGGTGCGGCAGCTCCGGCAGCTTGCCCTTGTCGGCCAGCAGCTCCTGGATGACGGCGTCGCCGAAGCCGAAGCCCACCGCCGGGATGGCCGGGCCCCCCAGCGCCTCGGTCAGCCGGTCGTAGCGGCCGCCGCCGCAGATGGCGCGCAGCTTGCGGTCCGCGTCGAAGGCCTCGAACACCACGCCGGTGTAGTAGGCCAGCCCGCGCACGATCGAGGCGTCGAACTCCACCCGGTCGGCCAGGCCGTAGGCGTCGAGCAGCTCGAACAGGCGGGTGAGCTCGGCGCCGGCCTCGGGTGCCTCGCGGGCCGCGTCGGCCAGGTCGCGCAGTCCCAGCCAGTCGACCACGCCCTGGGCGTCCGGCTTCGCCAGCCCGACCGGTCCGGCCGGGTCCACCAGCTGGTCGACCACCGCGTCGGCGCCGATCTTGTCGAGCTTGTCGATCACCACGCACAGCGACGGGAAGGCGTCGGGCCGGTCCGCCAGCACGCCGGCGCGCAGCGTCTCCTCCAGCAGCGCCCGGCTGTTCAGGCGCACGCGCACGTCGCCGGGCTCCAGCTCCAGGCGGTCGAGCAGGGCGAAGACGGCGGCGACGAGCTCGGCCTCGGCGGTCACGTCCGGCTCGCCCCAGATGTCCATGTTCCACTGGTAGTGCTCGCGGCGCCGGCCGCGGGTCATGCGCTCGTAGCGCCAGCACTGGGGAAGGCTGTACCAGCGCAGCGGCAGGCGCAGGCCGCCCGCCCGCGCCATGACCATGCGCGCGATGGAGGGCGTGATCTCGCCGCGCAGCGCGTAGCGCCGGTCGTGCAGCTCGAAGTTGTAGAGCTGGTCCAGGATCTCCTCGCCCGCCTTGCGGGTGAACAGCTCCTCGTACTCCAGCACCGGCGCGTCCACCCCCTCGAAGCCGAAGCGGCGCGAGACCTCGCGGAAGTGGTCGAAGAGCCACTCGCGCAGGCGGAACTCGTCCGGATAGAAGTCCCGGGTGCCGCGCGGGGGCTGTAGGGTCTGCTTGCCCATGGAGCCCGGCGATGATCCCGAAAGCGCGCGGGGCCCGCACGCCCGCCGGCCCATTTTGCTAAACCCGGGGCCTTCCCCTGGGAGGTCCGCCATGTCCTGGCTCCGATTCCGAACCCCTGTCTTCCCGGCCGTCGCCGCCCTGCTCGCCCTGGGCTGCGGCAGCCAGGAGGAGCCGGCTGCGGCCCCGACGGCGATGCAGTCGAACAAGCCCCCGGGCGCAGAGCATCCCATGCCGCCGGAGCTGCCGCCCACGCCCGCCGACCTGGACCAGGCCATCGTGCTCTCGCTGGCCCAGTTCGTGGAGGAGGGCGGCAAGCCGGTGCCCGGTCCGGCGCGCATGGAGTTCCTGTACCGCCAGGGCGGCGAGTGGAAGGTGGCCTTCCACGAGGACGCGGACAGCAACGTCTTCCACAAGGTGATGGCCTGGCCGTCGCTCGACGCCGACGACGCCCGGCTGCTGTCGATGGCCGGCACGAAGGCGATCGTGAAGACCTGGACGCGCGACGGCGACGGGCTCACCGGCACGACCCACTGGGAGCAGGACTTCGGCGGCAAGTTCAGCCGCATGCGCGACGCCGAGATCGCCGACCTCTACGGCGACGGCCAGCCCACGGTGGCGGTGGCCACCCACGACCAGGGCATCGTGGCCGTGCTGAAGCCGACCGACGACGGCTTCGAGGTGGAGCAGCTCGACGCCAAGCCCGACACGTTCGTGCACGAGATCGAGATCGGCGACGTGAACGGCGACGGCGTGCTCGAGGTCTACGCCACCCCGTCGGAGCCGAACCGGCTGGACGGCTCGCCCCAGTCGGGCGAGGTGGTGCGCTACGTGCCCGGCGCGTCGGGCGAGGCCGCGGCCCGCGCCGTCGTGGCCGACCTGGGCGATCGCCACGCCAAGGAGATCCTGGTGGCCGACGTGGACGGCGACGGCACCGACGAGCTCTACGTCTCCGTCGAGGGACACAGCGAGAACAAGCAGCTGGTCGACCCGGTGGAGATCCGCCGCTACGAGGCCGACACGCCGGCCGACGGCGGCGCGGTGATCGGCACCCTGAACGACCGGCTCTCCCGCTTCCTCACCGCCGGCGACGTCGACGGCGACGGCAAGCAGGAGCTGGTGGCGGCGGCCTTCAGCAGCGGCGTCTGGCTCTACCGCCCGGGCGACGACCCGAACGCGGCCTGGGACGCCGAGCTGGTCGACCGCGACTCGGCCGTCTTCGAGCACGCGGCGATCCTGGCCGACCTGGACGGCGACGGGAAGGACGAGCTCTACGTGGCCAGCGACCGGCACAAGGAGGTGCGCCGCTACGTGTGGGACGGCACGCGCCTGGTGCGCGAGGTCATCTACACGCGTCCCGACGACCGGCCGATCTTCACCTGGAACCTGATGCCGGTGCCGGTGGGTCTGGTCCCGGGCGCGTAGCGGGGCGCCCCCTATAGGGTAGGGAGCGGGCGCGTCAGCCCGGCGGCCAGCCCATGGGCCTGCCGCCCAGCACGTGCACGTGCAGGTGGAAGACGGTCTGCCCCGCGCCGGCGCCGTCGTTCACCACCAGCCGGAAGTCCTCGAGCCCGGCCTGCTTCGCCACCTTGCGGGCCACGGTCATCAAGTGGCCCAGCAGCTCCGCGTCGCCGTCCTCCGACTGCGAGAGCCGGGCGATGGGCTTGCGCGGGATCACCAGCAGGTGGGTCGGGGCCTGGGGGGAGATGTCGGCGAAGGCCACCGCCCGGTCGTCCTCGTAGACGAAGTCGGTGGGGATCTCGCCGCGCGCGATCTTGCCGAAGATGGTGTCGCTCACGGGCCGCAACCTGCCGGAAGCGCTGGGGAGCTGCAACTTCCCCCAGGGGGCGGCGAGCGGCGTCCGGAGGGCTCCTCAAGTCCTCCCGGCGAAACCCCGAACCGGCGGGTCCGAAGGGGCTCGCTCGACAGGCCGGACGGGCCTGGGCTAAGGGTGGGACCCCCGTAGCAGCGGAACGATCTTCCCCCCAGGGATTTCGAAGTTGGCGAAGGCACTGATCATCACCGAGAAGCCGAGCGTCGCCCGGGACATCACCCAGGTGCTCGGCGGCTTCACCGAGCACGATGACGGCGCCTTCTACGAGAGCGACGACTACGTCGTGACCTTCGCGGTGGGCCACCTCTTCGAGCTGCTCCCGCCGGAGGAGGTCGACGAGAAGTACAAGCGCTGGACGCTCGACGTCCTGCCGATCCTGCCCGACGAGTTCAAGCACCGGCCGAAGAAGGGCCAGTCGGACCGCATCCGCACCATCAAGAAGCTGCTGGCCCGCGACGACGTCGACGAGGTGATCAACGCCTGCGACGCCGGTCGCGAGGGCGAGCTGATCTTCCGTGAGATCGTCGAACATCTGGGCTCGACCAAGCCGATCCGCCGGCTGTGGCTCCAGAGCATGACCGACCAGGCCATCCGCCAGGGCTTCGAGAGGCTGCGGCCGGGCGAGGAGCTGGAGGGCCTGGCCGACGCCGCCGCCTGCCGCGCCCGCTCCGACTGGCTGATCGGCATGAACGCGACCCGCGCCATCACCAAGCGTCTGAAGTCGCGCAAGGAGAAGACCTCCTGGTCGGCCGGCCGCGTGCAGACGCCGACGCTGACCATGCTGGTCGACAAGGAGTTCGAGGTGCTGGCCCACGTGCCGCGTCCGTACTGGCGCGTCACCGCCACCTTCGAGCACGGCGGCGAGAAGTACGAGGGCACCTGGTTCGACCCGGAGTTCGAGGCCGGCGACGATCCGGACGTCAAGGACGACCGCATCTTCGACGCGGACCGCGCCGCGGCCATCGTCGCTGCCGCCGCGAACCAGGCGGCCACGGCCGACGAGACGCGCAAGCCGTCGCGCGAGTCGGCGCCGCCGCTGTTCGACCTGACCAGCCTGCAGCGCGAGGCGAACCGGCGCTTCTCGTGGTCGGCGCGGCGCACGCTGTCGGCGGCCCAGCGCTGCTACGAGCGCCACAAGATCCTGACCTACCCGCGCACCGACTCGCGCTGCCTGCCCGAGGACTACCGGGCGACGGTGGACGAGGCGCTCGACAACTTCGCGGGCGCCGGCGATCGCGCCGACGAGGGCTTCGCCGACTTCGCCCGGGCCGCCACCCACCTGAAGGGCGCGGGGCTGGAGAACGAGAAGAAGATCTTCGACGACTCGGGCATCTCGGACCACTTCGCGATCGTGCCCACCGGCACCTTCCCCGCCGAGCCGCTGACCGGCGACGACAAGCGCCTCTACGACCTGGTGGTGCGGCGCTTCCTGGGCGCCTTCCACCCGCCGGCCCAGTGGGAGCGGGTGGAGCGCGTGAGCCGCGTGGGCGACGAGCGCTTCCGCACGCGCGCCCGCGCGCTCACCGAGCCGGGCTGGCGCGCGGTGCTGCCCGACAAGGAGGACGC
>JBNLVK010000122.1:0-80427 GCA_050618055.1 Myxococcota bacterium | reverse complement strand
CCTTCTCGATGTCGCCCATGGCGCCCGTGGCGTAGGGCGAGATGACGATCAGGCGCGGGTCCGGGGGGCTCATGTTCGCCAGCTGGTTGAGCGGCGTGGGCGTGCCGTAGTAGTCGACCTGGAGGCCGTCGAGCAGCGCCGTGCTGGCGCGGCCGGTCCGCACCTTCTGCAGCTCGGCCCGCAGCTTGCGGACCGCCTTCTCCATCGCCTCCTTCGCCTCGTCCATGACGAGGGCGGCATCTTCCTCCGCCATCAGGCCTGGTCTCCCCCTACCCGGGTGCCGACGTCCTCGCCCGCCGCGACGCGGCGGAGGTTGCCCGGCACCGACATGTCGAACACGATGATCGGCAGATCGTTCTCCCGGCACAGCGCCAGGGCGGTCTGGTCCATCACCCGCAGGTTCTTCTGGATGGCCTCGCTGAAGCTCACTCGCTCGTAGCGCCGGGCGTTCGCGTCGATCTTCGGGTCGGCGTCGTAGACGCCGTCGACGCCGCTCTTCGCCATCAGGATGATCTCGGCGCCCACCTCGTTGGCGCGCAGGGCCGCGGCGGTGTCGGTGGAGAAGTAGGGGTTGCCGGTGCCGGCCGCGAAGACGACCACCCGCCCCTTCTCCAGGTGACGCACGGCACGCCGGCGGATGTAGGCCTCGGCCACCGCCTGGATCTCCAGGGCGGTCTGGACGCGGGTGTCCAGCCCCTCCTTCTCGAGGGCGTCCTGGAGCGCCAGCGCGTTGATCACGCTGGCCAGCATGCCCATGTAGTCGGCGCTGGCGCGGTCCATGCCCTCGGAGGCGGCGGTGATCCCGCGGATCACGTTGCCGCCGCCGATCACGACGCACAGCTGGGAGCCGAGCTCGGAGACCTCTCGCAGCTCCGTCGCCATGCGCTTGATGACGGTGGGGCTGATGCCGAAGCCACCGTCGCCGGCGAGCTGCTCGCCGGAGAGCTTGACGACGAGCCTGCGATAGGCGGCCTTCACGCGGTCTCCGCCTCCTCCCCGCCCTGGCCGAGCTTGAAGCGCTGGAAACCCACCACCGTCTGGTCGCCGGCGTCCTTCAGGACGTCGCCCACCGACTTGTCGGGATCCTTCACGAAGGGCTGCTCCACCAGGCAGATCTCGGAGACGTACTTGTTGAGCTTCCCGTCGACGATGCGGTCGAGGATCTTCTCGGGCTTGCCCTCGGCGATGGCCTGGGTGCGGTAGATCTCGCGCTCCGTCTCGAGCAGCGCCGGATCCACGCCGTCGCGGGTGACCGCCACCGGGGTGGGGTCGGCCGCCGCCACGTGCATGGCCACGTCCTTGACCACCGCGTCGCCACCGGACCCCTCGAGCGCCACCAGCACGCCGAGCTTGCCGCCGGCGTGCACGTAGCCGCCCACCGTGCCGCCCTCGAGGCGCGCCACGCGCTTGACCACCACGTTCTCGCCCAGCTTGGCGATCGCCTCGCTGATGGCCTCGGAGACGACCTTGCCGTCGATCCGGGCCTTCAGCAGGGCGTCCGCGTCCTGGATGGAGGCGTCGCCCGCCACGGCGCCGGCCAGCGCGGCGCCCAGCGCCTGGAAGTCGTCGGTGCGCGCCACGAAGTCGGTCTCGCAGCCCAGCTCGACGATGCCGCCGGCACCGCCCTGGTGGGCGATGGCGACCACGCCCTCGCTGGTGGCGCGTCCCTCGCGCTTGCCGGCCTTCGCCAGCCCGCGCTCGCGCAGCACGGTCGTCGCCTTCTCGACGTCGCCGTCGGCCTCGGCGAGCGCACGCTTGCAGTCCATCATTCCGGCGCCGGTCTGCTCGCGCAGCGCCTTCACCGCCTTGGCTGAGATCTCGGCCACTTCCCTGACTCCTCGTCCTTCTTCTTCCTCGGTTCCGCCCGGGTCGTCACTCGCCCGCCGGCGGGGTGTCCTTGGCCGGTGTCGCGGCCGGCGCGGGCGCCGGCGTTCCGCCGGGTCCGTCGCCCTCGCGCGGTCCACCGGCGGAATGGGCTCCGCGACCGCGCCGCGGCTGCTGCTTGATCTCGACGACGACGCGGCCGGTGCCGGTCTTGTCGCCGTCGGCCTTGGCCGCCTCCTGCTCCGCGACCTCCGCCTGCACGCGCTCGTTGTGCACGACCGCGCCCTCGGCGCAGGCCTGGGCGGCGCGCGCGCAGTACATGCGGATCGCGCGCAGCGAGTCGTCGTTGCCCGGGATCACGTAGTCGACGTCGTCCGGATCGCAGTTCGAGTCGACCACCGCCACGATCGGAATGCCCAGGCGGCTCGCCTCCTTCACGGCGATCGCCTCGCGGTTCACGTCGATGATGAACAGCGCGTCCGGCAGCCGGCTCATCTCCTTG
Organism: Myxococcota bacterium; assembly: GCA_050618055.1. Taxonomy (GTDB): domain Bacteria; phylum Myxococcota_A; class UBA9160; order UBA9160; family SMWR01; genus CALDCK01. The sequence goes on along the minus strand of JBNLVK010000122.1, from coordinate 78,101 downwards.
ATGCCGTCCAGCGACTTCTCGTACTTCTCGATCCAGCGGTTGACCCGCGACAGCTCCTTCTTGGACAGCTCGCCGGCCTTCTCCTCGTCGCCCACCAGCTCGAGCAGCTCCTTGAAGCGTTCGATCGACTTCTTCACGGTCTTGAAGTTGGTGAGCATGCCGCCCAGCCAGCGCCGGTTGACGTAGAACTGCTCGCAGTGCTCGGCGAACTCGCGCACCGGGTCCTGGGCCTGCCGCTTGGTCGAGACGAACAGCACCTTTCCGCCGCGGGCCACCGTCTCCCGCAGGAACTCGAGGGCCCGCTCGAAGCGGGGAAGCGTCTGGTCCAGGTCGACGATGTGGACGCCGTTGCGCTCGCCGAACAGGAACGGCTTCATGCGCGGGTTCCAGCGCCGGGTCTGGTGCCCGAAGTGCACGCCCGAATCGAGCAGCTCCTTGAGCGTCAGCGGCCCCAGGGGCTCGAAGGTCTTCTCGGTCGTCTCTTCGGTGGGTGCAGCGGTCGTCGCCGCCGCGGCGTCGGTCTCGGGCGAGTCCGACGCCGGTGCCGTGGTTTCGGCCATCGGTCGTCTCCTTCGCGGTTGGTCGTCCGCTCCGGTCCGTGGGTTCCCCAACCCGCGAAGCCCCTCGCGCCGAGGAGCTGGCGGGCACCGCAGGGGCGGACCCGGAACGTGTGATTTGTCCAGTGGTTAGCAGAAGAGCCGCGAGCCCGCAGCAGGCGGGGCGGCCTCCCCTCAGGTGGTGTACTCGGCGTTGATGCGGACGTAGTCGTAGGTGAGGTCACAGGTGACCAGGCGGGCGCTGGCCCGGCCGGCCCCCAGGTCGACCCGGATGGCCACCTCCGGGGACTTCAGCCGGGCCTCGGCGCGCCTGCGCGCCCCGGGGCCCGCCGAGGCGCCGTTGCGGAAGACGGTGACCCCGCCGAGCTGGACCGAGGTCCGGTCGAGCACCAGGCGCACCCGGCCGGCCCCCACGGTCTGGAGGATGCGCCCCCAGTTGGGGTCGCCGCCGAAGACGGCGGTCTTCACCAGCACCGAGTTGCCGATGCGGCGTGCCGCCAGGCGCGCGTCGGCCGGACTGGCGGCGCCCCGGACCTCGACGGTCACCAGCCGGGTGGCGCCCTCCCCGTCCCGCGCCAGCGCGCGTACCAGCGCGTGGGCCACGTCGCCCAGCGCCTGCTCGAAGCGCGCCGCCCCGGCGCTGCGCGGCGATCGCAGCGCGCCGGCTCCCGAGACGCCGTTGGCCAGCAGCAGCACCGTGTCGCTGGTCGAGCCCTCGCCGTCGATCGAGAGCCGGTTGTAGCTGGCGTCCGCCACCTCGCGCAGCACGCGCCGCAGGTAGGCGGGCGCCACGTCGGCGTCGGTCGCCAGGAACGAGAGCATGGTGGCCATGTCGGGCTCGATCATGCCCGAGCCCTTGGCGATGCCGCCCACGTGCACGTCGCAGCCGCCCAGGCGGACACGGGTCGCCGCCAGCTTCGGCACGGTGTCGGTCGTCATGATGGCGCGGGCCGCCCGGGGAAAGCCGGCGGGCGAGAGCGCCCGGCCGGCGGCGCGGACGCCGCGGCGGATCTTCGCCATGGGCAGCGGCTCGCCGATCACGCCGGTGGACGCCACCAAGACGTCGCCGGCGCGCAGGCCCAGCGTCTTCGCGGCGGCGGCGGCCATGGCGGCGGCGTCGCGGCGACCACGCGCGCCCATGGCCACGTTCGAGCAGCCGCTGTTGGCCACGATGGCGCGGGCCCGGCCGTCGGCCACGTGGCGCCGCGACCACTCGACCGGCGCGCCCACCACCGTCGAGGTGGTGAAGACGCCCGCGGCGGCGGCGGGCACGTCGCTGGCGATCAGTGCGAGATCGAGACGGCGCGCCTTCACGCCGCAGTGGACGCCGGCCGCCCGGAACCCGGGAACACGGAAGGAGTCGGTGATCATCGCGGAGCAGCGCCTAGGCTACGCCGTGGCATTTCTTGTACTTCTTCCCGCTGCCGCACGGACACGGGTCGTTGCGGCCCACCTTGCCGACCTTCTGAGGCGTCTTCGGCTGGGGACGGCCGCCGGCCTGCGGGTTCTGCACCGGGCCCGACGGCCCGGGCGGCGGCCCGGTCAGCGCCGACGGCGCGTCGGCGGCGGGGCGGTCCGGCGGCGGCGGCAGCGCGAACTTGAACACCAGCTCCAGCGCCTGGGCGTCGATGCGCGCGTTCATCTCCTCGAACAGGGCGAAGCCCTCGCGCTGGTACTCGAGCTTCGGGTCCTTCTGGCCGTAGGCCCGCATGCCGATGCCCTCGCGCAGGCCGTCCATGCTGTGCAGGTGGTCCTTCCACTGGCCGTCCAGGATCTGGAGCAGGATGCCGCGCTCGCAGTCGGAGAACGTGGGGTAGCCGTCGGCGCGGTACTGCTCGGCCAGCGCGTTGCACTCGTCGCGCTTCTCGTCGAGCAGCGCCACCACCCGGTCCAGCACCGCGCGGCCCAGCTCGTCCCGGTCGCGCGCCGGGTGTCCGTCGACGGTGAAGGGCTCCTTGCCCGGCTCGAAGGTCACGCCGAACTGGGCCGTCAGACCGGCCGCCAGGTTGGCCAGGGCCTCCTCGTCCGGATCCCCCTTCTCGGGCCACCAGGTGTCGAGCAGCGCGACGATCGCGCCCTCGGTCATGTCGAGCACCTCGGCGTGGATGTCCTCGGCCTCGAGCGCCTCGCGCCGGCGGTTGTAGAAGGCCTGGCGCTGGCTGTTCGCCACGTTGTCGTACTCGAGCAGGTGCTTGCGGATGTCGAAGTTGCGCGCCTCGACCTTGCGCTGCGCGTTCTCGATGACGCGGGTGAGCAGCTTGTTCTCGATCGCCTCGCCCTCTTCCACGCCGACCCGGTCCCACCACTGCTTCACGCGGTCGGCCTCGAAGATGCGCAGCAGGTCGTCCTCCAGGGAGAGGAAGAACTGGGACGAGCCCGGATCGCCCTGACGGCCCGCGCGGCCGCGCAGCTGGTTGTCGATGCGGCGGCTCTCGTGGCGCTCGGTGCCCATGATGTGGAGCCCACCGGCCTCGACCACCTCGTCGCGCTCCGCCACGCACTCCTCTTCGTACTGGGCGAGCAGCTCGGCGTACTCGGGCGAGGTCTTGTCGCCGCCGCAGCGGGCGGCGGCCATCATCTCGGCGTTGCCGCCCAGCACGATGTCGGTGCCGCGGCCCGCCATGTTGGTGGAGATGGTGACGGCCCCCAGGCGGCCGGCCTGGGCCACGATCTCGGCCTCGCGCTCGTGCTGCTTGGCGTTCAGCACGTTGTGCCGGATGCCCTGCTTCTTGAGCTTCTTGCCCAGCATCTCGGAGGTCTCGATGGAGATGGTGCCCACCAGCACGGGCTGCCCCGCCTCGTGGCGCTCCTTGATGTCCTCGATGACCGCGTCGAACTTCTCCTTCTGGGTCTTGAAGACGACGTCCTGCATGTCGTCGCGGATCATCGGACGGTTGGTCGGCACGATGGTCACGTCGAGGTCGTAGATCTTCGCGAACTCCGGCGCCTCGGTGTCGGCGGTGCCGGTCATGCCCGCCAGCTTGTCGTACATGCGGAAGAAGTTCTGGAAGGTGACCGACGCCAGCGTCTGGTTCTCGCTGCGCACCGGAATGCCTTCCTTCGCCTCGACCGCCTGGTGCAGGCCGTCGGACCAGCGCCGCCCCGGCATCATGCGGCCGGTGAACTCGTCGACGATCACCACCTCGGGACGCCCGTCCTCGCCCTGGCGCACCACGTAGTCGACGTCGCGCTTCTTGAGCGTGTGGGCGGTCAGGGCCTGGTTCACCGCGTGGATCACCGGCGCCATCTGCGGGTCGTAGAGGTTCTCGACGCGCAGCATCTTCTCGACCTTGTGCACGCCCTCCTCGGTGAGGGTCGCGCTGTGGGCCTTCTCGTCCACCCAGTAGTCGCCGGTCTCCTCGATCTCCTTCTGGTGCTCGCCCTTCGTGCCCTTCACGAGCTGCGGGATCACCCGGTCGACCACCGCGTAGAGCTGGGTGTTCTGCTCGGACGGTCCGGAGATGATGAGCGGCGTGCGCGCCTCGTCGATCAGGATCGAGTCGACCTCGTCGACGATGGCGAAGTGGAGCTCGCGCTGCACCCGGTGCGACGTGGTGAGCTTCATGTTGTCGCGCAGGTAGTCGAAGCCCAGCTCGTTGTTGGTGACGTAGGTGATGTCGCAGCCGTACTGGTCGCGGCGCTGCTGGTCGTCCAGGCTGGGCACGATCACGCCGACCGACAACCCGAGGAAGCGGTGCACCTCGCCCATCCACTCGGCGTCGCGCCTGGCCAGGTAGTCGTTCACGGTGACGATGTGCACGCCGCGGCCGGTCAGGCCGTTCAGGTAGGCGGGCAGCGTGCCCACCAGCGTCTTGCCCTCGCCGGTGCGCATCTCGGCGATGCCGCCCCGGTGGAGCACGACGCCGCCGACCAGCTGCACGTCGTAGTGGCGCTGGCCGAGGGTGCGCTTGGCCGCCTCGCGCACGGTGGCGAAGGCCTCGGGCAGCAGGTCGTCCAGCGGCTCGCCGTTCTCCAGGCGCTGGCGGAAGTCGGCGGTGCGCCCGCGCAGCTCGGCGTCGGACAGCGCCACCAGCCCCGGCTCGAGGGCGCCGATGCGCTCCACCAGGGGCACGATCCCCTTGATCACGCGGTCGTTGTGACTGCCGAAGATCTTCTGGAAGAAGTTCGCCATGGGCCCCGGTCCAGGTAGGCGCGGAGTGTACAGCAACCGCCCGGGGGGGCCGACCGACCTGTCTCCAGGTCAGTCGAAGATGTAGTCCAGCGGGTTCCGGGTCTTGCCGTCGACCTCGACCACGTAGTGGAGGTGGGGGCCGGTGCTGCGGCCCGTGCTGCCCAGCTTGGCCACCACGTCGCCGCGCGCGACCTCCTCGCCCTTCTTCACCAGCAGCTCGTCGGCGTGTCCGTACTGGGTGCGGATGCCGTAGCCGTGGTCGATGATCAGGCTGTTGCCCAGCGGACCGCGCTTGCCGGAGAACACCACCCTGCCGCGCGCCGGGGCGATGATCTCGGTGCCGCGGGCGCCGGCGATGTCGATGCCGGCGTGGAACTGGCGCCGGCCGGTGAAGGGCGAGACCCGGTAGCCGTAGCGCGACGTCAGCCAGCCCTTGGCCGGCCAGATCGACGGCGACGAGGCCAGGTGCTTGTGCTTGCCCTCCAGGGCCACGACCAGCTCCTCGAGGGTGGCCGCCTGGCCATTCGCCACCTCGCCCAGGTACTCGGCGGCCTGCTTCAGCAGGCTCACCCGCTCCTCGACGTCGGCGTCCTCGGACGGCTTGGGAATGCGCGTCGGCAGGGCCCCCGCTGGCACCTCCTCGCCCAGGGGCTCGTCGAGCCCGCCCTCGCCGCCGGGCTCGCCCTCCTCGGGCGAGACCGCCGTGATCTCGGCGCCGCCCGCCGCGGCCGAGCCGGGCAGGTTCGCGATGATGCGGATCTTCCGCTCGAACTCCTGGAGCTGCGCCAGGCGCGCGTCGACCGCCTCGATGCGGGTCTGGTACTCGGCCACCTGGGCGCGCCGCTCGACCGTCTCGGCCCGCAGGCCGTCGAGTTCGCGGTTGTCGATGCGCACGCGTACGTAGTCGGCCATCAACGCGAGCAGCAGGACGGCCGTGATGCCCGCGGCCCAGAGGCCGCGCCGCACCAGGTCCTTGCGCAGCTCGAACCGGCGGACCGGCGAGGTCTCGTCCGAAACGACGATCAGCGAAAACTTGTCCATGCCTAGCCCCCGTTGCTCAACCCGGCAGATCCACCCGCAGCAGCAGCTTTCCCAGCTGGATCTCGTCTCCGGCCTTCAAGGTCGACCTGTCGGCCTTGCCCCCGTTGACCCGCGTCCCGTTCGTGCTGCCCAGGTCCTGCACGAAGAACTGCTCGCCGTCGTAGCCGATGGCGGCGTGGGCGCGGGACATGGTCGGCTCGGCGATGACGACGTCCGCGCCACGCCCCCGACCGATCACCATCCAGTCTCGATCCACCGCGACCTCCAGGCCTTCGTAGAAGCCCCGCACGACCTCGACCACCGCACCCGACGGGACGGGTCCCGGCGGCTCGGCAGGCGCACTCTGGGCTTTCTTCGACATCGGCGTTCCCGCCCCCGGATCCGGTGACGGAGCGCACACCTCCCCGCACCTTCCCGGCGGGGAACGGGCGCTCCACCCTGGCTGATCGGAGCCTTCCCGCGTGCTCTTGAGGCGGCGGCCGGAGCCGCGGTCCCCGTGGGGAAAGATCAGGCGCCGGAGCGGCTCAGCAGCTCCTGCGCGTACTCCCGGGTGCCCTGACCCGCCTTCTCGCCGCCGGCCATGCGCGCCAGCTCGTCGATGCGGGCGTCGCCCTCGACCACCTCGATGCGGGCCACGGTGCGGCCGTCCTTCTTCCCCTTGCGCACACGGAAGTGGCGCTCGGCGAAGGCCGCGATCTGGGGCAGGTGGGTGATGCACAGCACCTGGTGGCGCGAGGCCAGCTCGGCCAGCTGGCGGCCCACCCGGTCGGCGGCCTCGCCGCCGATGCCGGCGTCCACCTCGTCGAAGACCAGCACCATGCCGGCCTCGCCCTCGCGCAGTGCCTGCTTCAGCGCCAGGAAGGTGCGCGACAGCTCACCGCCCGAGGCGATCTGGCGCAGCGGGCGCAGGGCCTCGCCGGCGTTGGCGCTGAACAGGAACTCGGGCTGCTCGGCCCCCTGCGGACCGCACGGGAAGCCCTCCTCGGGCTCGACCGGCGACAGGTCCACGGCGAAGCGGGCGTCGGGCATGGCCAGCTCGCGCAGCGCCGACTCGACCTCGCCGGCCAGCGCCTTGGCCGCCTTCGCGCGACCGGCGGACAGGCGCTTCGCCGCGCTGCCCAGCGACTTCACCGCCGCCGCGCGCTCCGCCTCGATCTGCGCCTCGCGGGCGTCGGCGCCCTCGATGCCGGCCAGCTCCTCGGCGACCGCCTCGCGGTGGCGCAGGATCTCGCCGACGTCGGCGCCGTACTTGCGCTCCAGGCGCTCGACGCGGTGCAGGCGCTCGTCGATCTCGGCCAGCCGCGCCGGATCGCCGTCGATGGCGTCGAGCACGCGCTCGAGATCGGCGGCCACGTCGCGCACCTCGGCGGTGGCTCCCGCCACGCGCTCGCCCAGCCCGCCGAGCTCGGCGTCGAGCGGCGCCAGGGCCTCGAGCCGGCGCGCCGCCTCGGCCAGCAGGTCCGCCGCGCCCGGGTCGTCGGAGCCGGGGTCGCCGGACAGGCGCACCAGGGCGTCGGCACCGTCGCTGCACAGGCGCTCCGCGTGGGCCAGCCGCGAGCGCTGGGCGCGCAGCTCGCCGATCTCCTCCGGATCGAGCTTGGCGTCGTCGATCTCCTTCAGCTGGAAGGCCAGGTAGTCCTGGCGCTGGGCCCGCTCGCGCGACGCCCGGCGCAGCGCTTCGCGCTCCTCGTCCAGCGCGCGCAGGGCGCGGTGACCCGCGGCGACCGCCTCGCGCTGGGGCAGCAGGCCGGCGGTGCGGTCGAGCAGGCGGCCGTGGGTGTCGCTGCGGCGCAGCGCCTGGGAGTCGTGCTGGCTCGAGATCTCGAGACGTCCGGCCAGCAGCTCGGCCAGGCTGGCGGCCGGCACGATCTGGCCGGACACGCGCACCCGGCCGCGCCCGCCCTTCTGGAGCGTGCGGTGCACCACCAGCTCGTGGTCGTCGCCACAGAGGTCGCGCTCGCGCAGCTCGCCCTCCAGCTCGGGAATGCGCTCGGTGCGGAACACGCCCTCGACCCGCGTCTCGTCGGCGCCCTCGCGCACCAGCCGCGCGGCGGCGCGCCCGCCGGCCAGCAGGCCCAGCGCGCCCAGCACGATCGACTTGCCCGCGCCGGTCTCGCCGGTCAGCACGTTCAGCCCGGGCCCGAACTCGAGCTCGGCCAGGTCGACGATGGCCAACTCCTCGATGCGCAGCGACTCGATCACTCCGGCCCCCCCACGCTATCGCGCTCCCCAGCGCAGCTTCTCACGCATCACCTCGAAGCGGTTGCGGCCGGGGGGGACCAGCAGCCGGACCGGGTGCGCCGCGCGCGCGACGCGCACCACGTCGCCCTCGCGCACCTCCTCGCCCACCTGGCCGTCGATGGTCAGCAGGACGTCGCCGCCGCGCGTGTCCTGGATGCGGATCTCGACGCGCGAGGTCTCGGGCACCACCAGCGGGCGCTGGGTGAGCGTGTGCGGACAGATGGGCGTCAGCACGATCGCCTCCAGGTCGGGCACGAGCAGCGGCCCGCCGGCCGACAGCGAGTAGGCGGAGGAGCCGGTGGGCGTCGCGACGATCAGGCCGTCGGCGTGGTAGGTGGTGACGTCGACGCCGTCGGCGCGCGTCTCCAGGTCGATCATGCGCGACAGCGCGCTCTTGCCGATCACCGCGTCGTTGAGCGCCAGGTAGCGGGACGTGCGCCCGTCGACACCGTCCAGCGTCACCTCGAGACGCATGCGCGGCGCGATCACGAAGCGTCCGGCCAGCACCTCCTCCATGTTCGGGAGCAGGTCGTCGCTGGAGATCTCGGCCAGGAAGCCCAGCGTGCCCAGGTTCACGCCCAGGATCGGCACCGCCCGATCGCCCACGGCGCGGGCCGTGGCCAGCAGGGTGCCGTCGCCGCCGAGCACGACCACCAGGTCGACCTCACCGATCCAGTCGGCGAGCGCGTCGGCCGCCTTGCCGCACAGCTTCGACGCGTGCTCGTCCAGCCGGACCGTCACGCCGCGGACGTCCAGCCAGGCCGCCAGCGCGTCGACCGGCTCCGCGAGCTGCGGCTGATCCGGCTTGACGCAGATCCCGATCGACTGGAACGACATCGGAGGGAAGATCACACGTTGCTACGGTTCCTGCATGCCCCCGGACGACTCACTGGAGCTCTTCCCCGGGCCCGAGGCCGGCGGCGATCCCGGCGATGCCGTCGATCCCATCGCCCGGGAGCCGGAGCCGGCGGTCGACCCGATGGCTCCGCTGGCCGACCGCATGCGGCCGCGGACCCTCGAGGAGGTGGTGGGCCAGGACGCGCTGCTGGCGCCCGGCGCCACGCTGCGGGCGCTGGTCGACTCGGGCGAGCTGCCGTCGCTGCTGCTCTGGGGTCCGCCGGGCTGCGGCAAGACCACGCTGGCGCGGCTGCTGGCCGACCGGCGGGTGGCGCGCTTCGAGCCGCTGTCGGCGGTGATGGCCGGCGTGAAGGAGATCCGCGCGGTGGTCGAGCGGGCGCGCCACGAGCGCCGGGCCGGTCGCCGCACGGTGCTCTTCCTGGACGAGATCCACCGGCTGAACCGGGCCCAGCAGGACGCGCTGCTGCCCCACGTCGAGGCCGGCACGGTCACGCTGATCGGCGCGACCACCGAGAACCCGTCCTTCGAGGTGATCGCGCCGCTGCTCTCGCGCTGCCGCGTGTTCGCCCTGGAGCGGCTGTCGGAGGACGCGCTGGCGCAGGTGCTGCGCCGCGCCATCGACGACGCCGAGCGCGGGCTCGGCGCCGACGCGCCCGAGGTGGGCGACGAGGCCCTCGGCGCGCTGGTCCACGCGGCCGACGCCGACGCGCGCCGCGCCCTTGGCCTGCTGGAGACGGCGGTGGCGATCCACCGGCAGGGCGACGCGGCGGACGGCCCGCTGTCCGCCGACGCCATCCGCGAGGCGGCCGGACGCCGGCTGCTGATGCACGACCGCGACCGCGAGGAGCACTACAACGTGGTCTCCGCGCTGATCAAGAGCCTGCGGGCCAGCGATCCGGACGCGGCGCTCTACTACGCGGCGCGCATGCTGGCCGCCGGCGAGGATCCGCGCTTCGTGGCGCGCCGGCTGGTGATCTTCGCGTCCGAGGACGTGGGCAACGCCGAGCCCCAGGCGCTGTCGGTCGCCACCTCGGCCTACCTGGCGGTGGAGCGCATCGGCATGCCCGAGTGCAAGCTGGTGCTGGCCCAGGCGATCACCTTCCTGGCCTGTGCGCCCAAGAGCAACGCGTCGATGAAGGCCCTGGGACGGGCCTGGGAGGCGGCGGAGCAGCACGGCTCACTGCCCGTGCCGCTGCACCTGCGCAACGCGCCCACGCCGCTGATGAAGGGCATGGGCTACGGGAAGGACTACCGGTACCCCCACGACGCCGACGACGCCTTCGTGGCCGACGCCAACCTGCCCGAGGCGCTGGGCGACGCCACCTTCTACGAGCCCGGCGACGCCGGGCACGAGGCGGAGCTGGCGGAGCGCCTGGCGGCCTGGCGCAGGCGGCGGGAGCAGGCGAAGCGCTAGGGGAATGTCTGCACGAGCCGACTGCTCAGGCCATCCGTCTGAGATGGCCTGAGCGAAACCGCTTCGTGCAGACAGTCCCTAGCGGCCCGACGGCGCCAGCGCGACCTGGTTGCGGCCCTTCTGCTTGGCCGCGTACAGCGCCCGGTCGGCCTCCTCCAGCAGCGTCTCGGGCGATCCCATGCGCCGCTGGTAGGCGGCGACGCCGAAGCTGGCGGTCACCCGGATCTTCTCCTCGCCGAACTCGAAGCTCGCCGCCTCGATCGCGCTGCGCACGCGCTCGGCCAGGATGCCGGCGCCCCGGGCGTCGTTCTGCGGGCCGACCACGATGATCTCCTCGCCGCCGTAGCGGCCGATCACGTCGGTGTTGCGGACCATGCACTGCATCAGGTCGGACACGCCGCGCAGCACCGCGTCGCCGGCCAGGTGCCCGTGCTGGTCGTTGACCTTCTTGAAGTGGTCGATGTCGGCCATCACGACCGCCAGCGGGGTGCGGTAGCGGCGCGCGCGCAGGAACTCGATGTTCAGCACGTCGTCCACGAAGCGCCGGGCACGCAGGCCCGTCAGGCCGTCGACGCTCGAGAGCTGGGCGAGCGAGGCGTTCTTCAGCACCAGCTCGTCCTGGAGGCGCTTGACCTTCAGGTGCAGCCGCAGGCGGGCCACCAGCTCGGCCGGGTGGAAGGGCTTCTCGATGGCGTCGGAGGCGCCGTGGGTGATCAGGCGGGCGCGGCGCTCCGAGTCGGTGGAGCCGGTCAGGAAGATGAAGGGGATGTGGGTGCCGCCCGGGCTCGAGTCCTTCATGCGCAGCAGCTTCTCGCCGTCGAGCTTGGGCATCTCCAGGTCGAGCAGCACCACGTCCACCGACTGGCCCATCAGCAGGCGCAGGCCCTCGAAGCCGTCGGCGGCCTCGAGGATGGTGGAGAACACGCGGGACTCCTCGAGCAGCGCGCGGATCTGCGCGCGCTGCGACTCGGAGTCCTCGATGATCAGGATCGTCGACATGCGCCGGACAGCCCCTCTGGTCCGCGTAACGGTGCCCCCGCACCCGGCCTTTCGGGCCGATCGGGAAGCCTTCCCAGAGAGTTCGCCCGTTACCTGCAGGGAAACACGCAAGGGCCTGGCGTATTTCCGGAAACGGGCCCTACTCGGCTCCCGGATCGACCCCTTCCCGGGCGCGCAGGAAGGCCGCAAGCCGCTGCGCCACCAGGCGGTGGCCGGCGGCCGAGAAATGGCCGCCCTGCTCCCGGGGCCGGTACAGGAGCACCTCGGGCCGGGCGGCCGCCTGGTCGCGCAGGGCCGCGTCGACGCGCAGGACCGGCAGCCCCAGCGCCAGCGCCTCGGCCTCGCACATCTCCTCGATGGCCGCCTCCCGGGAGCGCCCGCCCTCCACCACGTCGCGGTAGGGCAGCACCAGCCAGACCGGCGTGGCGCCCGCCGCGACGACACCGTCGCGGAAGCGGCGCATCAGGCGCGCCAGCACCTGCCACTCCGGATCCGAGCGGGAGGGGTTGCGCTCGCGCAGGCGGCGCAGCGCCTTCGCCACCGAGAGCACCAGGTACGGACGGTCGACGGCGCCCACCACGCGCCGGCCCTCGACGTACTCGGCGTACAGGGCCTCGGGCGCGATCACCGGATGGTGCGCCAGGCGCAGGGCGTCGCCCGCCACCTCGAAGAGCGGCTTCGCGTAGAGCTTGAAGCGCAGCGTGTTGCGCTCGTAGTCGCCCACGTAGAAGCCCATCACCACCACGTCGGCGGCGAGCGGGCGACCCTCCAGCTCCCAGCGCAGCAGGGCCTGGTCGGTGCCGTAGCCGTTCACGCCGAAGTTCAGCACGTCCCAGCCCGGCAGCTCCTCGCTCGCGAGGAAGTGGGCGAAGGTCTCGTCGTTGGCGACGTGGTCGCCGAAGGTGAAGCTGTCGCCCAGCAGCGCCAGGCGGCGGCGCCCCGGCGGCGGCACCGGCGCGAAGTCGCGGTCGGCCCGCAGGCCCTGGGCGTTGATGCGGACGCCCTCCTCCCGGTGCCCGGCGCGCGGACGCCAGCCCAGGTCGGCGTCGAAGGTGAGCAGCGCGGTCGACTCGCCGCGCGCCGTGCCGAGGGCCAGCCGCTCCTGCGCCCACTTCCACTCGTAGACGAGGGAGCGGTCCGGCGTGGGCGGCAGGTCGCCGCGCAGCTGGAAGACGAGCCGCATGCCCGCCTCCGCCACCAGCAGTCCGAGGCCGAGCAGCACGGCGCCGAACAGCAGCTGGCGCCGCAGCGGAACGCCCGCGAGCACCTCCTCGCCGGAGGCGCGGGCCGGATCGGACTCGTTCACGGTTCCCCCTGTGCGAACCGCGCTGAGTATAGTGACCGGCCCGGAGGGGACCTTGGGAGACACCGCGCGCGCGTCCGCCCGCCGGACCGTCCAGGCCGCGCTGGCCGTGCTGCTCGCGGCCGGCGTTCTCGCCGTGTTCGGTCCCACCACGGGCCACGGCTTCGTCGGCTTCGACGACGAGCGCTACGTGCTGAACAACCGCGCCCTCCACGGCGGACTCGACGGCGAGGCGTGGCGCATGGCCTGGACGCGCGCCGAGTTCAGCAACTGGCACCCGCTCACCTGGCTCTCCTTCGCCCTCGACGTCGAGCTCCACGGCCTCGATCCGGCCGGCTTCCACGCCACCAACGTCGCGCTCCACCTGCTGAACACGCTGCTCGTCTTCGCCCTGCTCGCCGGGGCGACGGGTGCCGTCTGGCCCGCCGCCGGGGTGGCCGCCCTGTTCGCCTGGCACCCGCTGCACGTCGAGCCGGTGGCCTGGATCAGCGAGCGCAAGGAGCTGCTGGCCGCGCTGTTCGGCCTGCTGGCCAGCGGCGCCTACCTGGGCTGGGCGAGGCGCGGCGGCGCCCTGCGCTACGCGGCGGTGGCCCTCTGCCTGACCGCCTCGCTGCTGGCGAAGCCCATGTGGGTGACGCTTCCCCTGCTGCTGCTCGCCCTCGACCACTGGCCGCTGGGACGCCTGGCCGAAGACCCGCGGGCGCGGTTGCGCGAGAAGGCGCCCCTGTTCGCGCTGTCGCTGCTGGCGGCCGGCGTCACGCTGGCGGTGCAGCAGCCCGCCATCGCCACCGGCGCCGCGGTCGGCCTGGGCGACCGGCTGGCCAACGCCGCCGTGAGCAGCGTCCGCTACCTGGCCGAGGTCTTCCGGCCGGCGCCCTACTCGATCCTGCGTCCCCACCCGGCCCTGCCGGGCGGCGCGGGCTTCGACACGGCCGGCGTGCTGGGGTCGCTGCTCGCGCTGGTGCTGCTCGTCTGGGGCGCCTGGCGGCTGCGGGCGCGCGCCTGGGTGCCCGCCGGCCTGGCCTGGTTCGCCGTCGCCCTGCTGCCGGTGATCGGCCTGGTGCAGGTGGGCGAGCAGGCCATGGCCGACCGCTACACCTACGTCGCGCTGCTGGGCCCCTTCTGGATCCTGGCCTTCGGCGCGCGCGACGTCCACGCGGCCCTGCGCGCCCGCACGCCGGGCGGCGCCGCCGCGTTCGCCGCCGGGCTGGCCGCCGCCCTGGTCGGGCTGGCCTTCGCGAGCGCCGAGCGGGCGCAGGCCTTCCGCGACACGATCACGCTCTACGAGCGCTCGCTGGCGGCCACGCCGAACAGCCCCACCCTGCACTTCAACCTGGGCAACCGGCTGCTGGCCACCGGACGCGACGCCGACGCCCTGCCCCGCTACGAGGCGGCACTGCGCCTGCGTCCCGGCTGGGATCCGGCCATGCAGAGCCTGGCCTGGCTGCTCGCCACCTCCGGCGACGCCGCGCTGCGCGACCCGTCCCGCGCCCTCGCGCTCGCGACGGACGTCGTCGCCGCCGCGTCCCCCGCCGACCCGAACGCCCTCGACACGCTGGCCGCGGCCCAGGCGGCGTCGGGCGATCTCACCGCCGCCGCCGTCACCGCAGGCCGCGCCGCCGATGCCGCCCGCGCGCGCGGTCACCCGGCCAGCGCCCGCGCCTACGACGCCCGCCGGCGCCTCTACGAGTCGGGCCGCGCCTACGTGCGCGCCGGCTCCACCAGGAACAGCACGGTCCGGTAGCGGCCGCGCTCGAAGACCCGCGCGGTGACGCGCCGGCCCGGATCCGCGCGGGCCTGGCGCAGCAGCGCCTGGAAGCGCACGCCGCCGTAGCCCACGAAGTTGTAGAGGATGGCGAAGCGCTCCGGGTAGGCGTCGAGCACCGGACGACGCTCGTGGCGCTCGAGCCACTCGCAGTGCCCGAGCGCGGGCGGTCCGTCGGCGTAGCCCATGCGCGGCCAGGCGAACAGGAAGTGCTCGGGCAGCCCGTAGTAGACGGGCAGCGACGCGGGCAGCTCGGCAGCCGCCGCCAGCAGGTCGCGCTGGGCCGCCAGCAGGTCGCGGTACTCGAGGGATCGCTCCGCCAGCGAGAACTCGTTGCCCGGCACCGGCGGGTACAGGCCGAAGAGCTCGCCGCGCCGGTTGCCCACGAAGAAGAGCGCCAGCACCAGCGCCAGCGCCGCCGCCGCGCGACGTCCCCCGGCGCGGCAGGCCGCGTCCAGCAGCACCAGCACCACCAGCGGCAGCAGCTGGACGTAGTAGCGGGGCAGCACGTAGAGCTCGACGGCGGTCAGCGGGACCAGCAGGTAGAAGCCGGCGAAGGCGCCGGCCACCAGCAGCGCGAGGGCGCGGGTGCGCGCCGCCGCGTCGTCGACGTCGCCGCGCAGCGTGCGAAAGGCGGCGGCCGACCCGGCCAGCGCGACGCCGGCGAAGACCGCGCCGATCGCCACCAGGTCGGGCAGCATCGCGAGCTTGCGGGCGACGTCGCGCAGCTGGTCGGCGTAGGCCAGCGGCCGCACGCCGGACACCTCCTCGACGGGGATCGCGATGCCCAGGTGGAGCGCCAGGAACGCGGCGGCCGGAAGCGCGTAGGCGGCGACGCGCCGCGCCTGCCGCGCCGGCGGTCCGCCTTCGAGCAGCACCGCGGCCACCAGCGCCACCGGCACGACCAGCCCCGCCTCCTTCACCGAGCAGGCCAGCGCGCTCCACAGCGCGGCGCGCGCATGGCGGCGGAAGACGTGGTCGTGCACCGCCCAGGCGGTGCACAGCGCCAGCGGCATCTCGGTGTAGAGGTAGCCCGCCTGCACCTGGAAGAGCGGCCAGAGCAGCAGCACGAAGGCGCCGGCGAGGGCCAGCGGAACGCCCACCAGCACCCGGCCCAGGCGGAACACGGCCAGCAGCGTTCCCGCCGTCGCGGCGAAGTGCAGGAGGTGGAGCAGCGGCAGCCACGCCTCGCGCTCGGGCAGCGCCCACAGCACCAGCGCCGTCAGCCAGGTGACCGACGAGAACACGTGGATGTTCGGACCGCCGTGGGCCCAGCCCGGCTGGGCCAGCAGGTGACCCAGGTCGAAGCCGTTGCCGGCCAGGGTGAGCGCGGCGGGAAACAGGCCGGTCGACGTGTCCCACACCGGCGGCTGGTCGAGGGTCGGCCAGAGCAGGGCCAGCACCGCCGCGAGCCCGCCGGCGAAGACGGCGGCGTTCACGAGATCGCTTCGGCCAGTGCGGCGCACACCCGGTCGACGTCTTCCGGCGCCAGCTCCGGGAAGAGCGGCAGGGTCAGGATCTCGCCGGCCAGCCGCTCGCTGACCGGCAGGCTGCCGGCGCCCCAGCCGAGGAAGGCGTAGGCCGGCATGCGGTGGATGGGCACCGGGTAGTGGACGGCGGTGGCGATGCCGGCGCGGTCGAGCGACGCGCGCACCGCGTCGCGCTCGACGCCGCCGGGCAGGCGCACCACGTACAGGTGGGGGGCCGGCTCGCTGCCCGCCGGCGCGGCGAAGGTCGCGACGCTCTCGGGAAGCCGCGCCGCGTAGCGGTCCGCCAGGGCGCGCCGCTTCCCGAGCCAGCCCGGCAGGTGGGGGAGCTTCGCCGACAGGATCGCCGCCTGGAGCGCGTCGAGCCGGGCGTTCACGCCCTCGCGGCGGGCGGCGCCGTCGACCAGTCCGTAGCCGCGGACGCTGCGCATCGCTTCGGCCAGCGCGGCGTCGCGGCTGGCGCACAGGCCGGCGTCGCCGTAGGCCCCCAGGTTCTTCGTGGGGTAGAAGGAGAAGGCCGCCGCGTCGCCCAGCGCACCCACCGGCACGCCGCCCACGCGGGCGCCGGTCGCCTGGGCGCAGTCCTCGAGCACCGCCACCTCGCGACCCCCGAGGCGCGCGCGCAACGCGGGCACGTCCACCGGGTTGCCGTAGAGGTGCACCGGCACCACCGCCTTCGTGGCGGCCGTCAGCGCGTCCGGCAGGAGGTCCAGGTCCATCAGCGCACTCGACTCCACCACGTCGCAGAAGACCGGCGTGGCGCCCACGGCACGGATCGCAGCCACGGTGGCCACCGCCGTGTTGGCGACCGTCACCACCTCGTCGCCCGGTCCGACGCCCAGCGCCCGCAGCGCCACCTCCAGGGCGGCGGTGCCGCTGGCCACGCCCACGCCGTGCACGTCCGGGCCGAGCGTCGCCGCGAAGTCGCGCTCGAAGGCCTCGACCTCGGGCCCCAGGATCACCCGGCCCGACGCCAGCACCCGCGCCACCGCCGCGTCCACCTCGCCGCGCACGCCGGCCAGCTGGGCGGTGAGGTCGAAGGTGGGAACGCGGCTCACGACCAGTAGACCTCCGGGTGCGCCCGGTAGCTGGCGAGCGTGCGCGAGAGCCCCTCGGCCAGGTCGACCTCCGGCTCCCAGCCGGTGGCCCGGCGGAAGGCCGAGTAGTCGCCGTAGTAGTCGCCGATGTCGATGATCTTGCGGTCGTCGGGAAAGGGCACCGTCTCGTAGCGCAGCGGACACACCGCGTGGAGCGCCTCCACGAACTCGAGCAGCGAGTAGTGGCGCGGGGCGCCCAGGTTGAAGACGCCGCCGGCGCAGGCGTCGCTTTCGCCGGCCAGCAGCAGGGCCCGCACCACGTCGTCCACGTAGTCGAAGTCGCGCACCTGGGCGCCGCTTCCGAAGACCTGGAGCGTCTCGCCGCGCAGCGCCTGGCGGATCATGATGCCGATGAAGCTCTGCCGGTCGTTGCGGATCTGCTGGCGCGGCCCGTAGGTGTTGGTGAGACGCAGCACCGCGGACCGCAGGCCGTAGGTGCGGTGGTAGAGCAGGTGGTAGTACTCGGCCGCCAGCTTGTTGATGCCGTTCACGTCGATGGGGACGGTCGGGTGGTCCTCGCGGACCGGCAGCTCGCGGGCGATGCCGTAGACCTGACGCGTCGACGTGTAGACGAGGCGCGCGTCCGGCGCCCGCTCGCGGCAGGCCTCGACCAGGTGGATGGTGGCGGTGCAGTTCACCGCCAGGTCGAGCTGGGGGTCGCGCATGCTGTCGCCGTGGCTCACCTGGCCGGCCAGGTGGAAGACGAAGTCCTGGCCCTCCACCGCCCGGCGGGCCACCTCCGGATCGCGCAGGTCCTCCACCCGCAGGTCGACCCGGCCGGCCACCGGCTCCAGGTTGAAGCGGTTGCCGCCGTGCTCGGGCACCAGGCAGTCGACCACCGTCACGTGGGCGCCCCGGCCCACCAGCTCGATGGCCAGGTTGCTGCCGATGAAGCCCAGCCCGCCGGTCACCAGGACGCGCGCACCCTCGTAGGCGCTCACGACCCGTCGGGTTCCCCGTCGGGGTCGTCTTCGCAGTTCAGCGTCTCGCGGGCCACGTACATGGGGCTGCCGTTGTCCTTCAGGAAGAGCCGGCCCAGGTACTCGCCGATCATGCCCAGCGCGAACAGCTGCACCCCGCTGACCACCAGCAGCGTCACCACGATCGACGCCCAGCCGGCGGGCAGGTCCGGGTTGGCCAGGCGCTCCAGCGCGAACACCACCGCCAGCACCAGTCCGGTCAGCGCGAACACGAGCCCCGCCACCGACGCCACCCGCAGCGGCAGGATCGAGAAGTTGGTGAACATGTTGAGCCACAGCCGCAGCAGGCGCGTGGTGGTGTAGTTCGAGCGGCCCTGGGCGCGCGGGTCGTGGCGCACGGTCTGGGTGGCCAGGTTGCGCGTCACCCGCAGGATCAGCCCGTCGACGTAGGGGTACGGACCCTCGTAGCGGCCGATCTCGTCGATCACGAAGCGGTTGATGGCCTTGAACGAGGACAGGTAGAGGTCCGGGTCCTTCTTCAGCAGCACGGTGGCGGCGGCGTTGTTGATCCAGCTGCCGAAGTTCCGGAAGGGCGAGTGGCGCTTGCTCTCGTAGCGGCTGAAGACGACGTCGTAGCCCTCCTGGAGCTTCTCGACCAGCGCCGCCACCTCTTCCGGCGGGTTCTGGAAGTCGTCGTCGACGATCACGGCGCAGTCGCCGCTGGCGTGGCGCAGGCCGGCCATCACCGCGTTGTGCTCGCCGAAGTTGCGCGACAGGTCGACGAAGCGGACGAAGCCGTGCTGCTTGGCCAGGCCGCGGCAGACGTCGCCGGAGCGGTCGGCGCTGCCGTCGTTCACCAGCACGATCTCCAGCGCGTAGCGGTCGGCCAGGGTGGCCACCAGCCGCTCGACCAGCGGCGCCAGCGTGGCTTCGCTGTTGAAGACGGGGACGACGACCGAGACCTTCACGAGCCTGCCTGCTCTCCGCTCACGTCGTTCACGATCTCGACGACCCGGCCCAGGGTGTCGAGCCTCTCCCCTGCATCGGCACCCAGCGGCTCGAGCCGGAGCGTGGTGATGCCGACGTCGCGGTAGCGCCGCACGCGCTCGCGGACGCTCCTCTCGCTGCCCAGCAGCGACGTCTGGAGCACCATCTCGTCGGGCACCCGCCGGGCCGCCTCGTCGCGACGTCCCGCCAGCCACAGGGCCTGGACCTCGCGGGCCGCGTCCTCGAAGCCGCCGCGCCGGTAGGCGTCGTTGTAGAAGTTGGTCTTCGCCGAGCCCATGGCGCCCAGCGTGAACGCCACCTGGGGCTTGCGCGCCTGCACCAGCGGCTCCGGATCGTCGGCGAAGCCCACCACCGCGGGCACGCACAGGTCGAGGTCCGAGAGGCGGCGGCCGGCCTTGGCGGCACCCGCGGCCAGGTGCGACAGGTGGGCCTCGGCGTGCTCCGGCGTGAACGAGGTGCCGAGCCAGCCGTCGGCCAGCTCGCCGGTGAGCTCCAGGCCCTTCGGCGAGAGGGTCGCCAGGTAGATGGGCAGGGTCGGGTTCGCCGGCTGGGCCAGGCGCAGCGCCTTGCCCTCGCCGCCGGGCAGCGGCAGGCGGTGGGTCCGACCCTGGTAGGCCAGCTTCTCGCCGCGCAGCGCCAGGCGCACGATCTCGACCGTCTCGCGCATGCGCCGGATCGGCGCCATGAACGGAACCCCCTGGAGGCCCTCGACCACCTGGGGGCCGCTGGCGCCCAGGCCCAGCAGGAAGCGGTCGCCGGAGAGCGCCGCCAGCGTGAGCGCGGTCATGGCCGTCATGGAGGGCGTGCGCGCGCTGATCTGGAGGATGCCGGTGCCCAGCCGCAGCGTGGTGGTGCGGGCCGCCAGGAAGGCCAGCGGCGACACCGCGTCCATGCCCCAGGCCTCGGCGGTCCAGGCCGAGTCGACCCCCAGCCGTTCGGCCTCCACGGCGTAGGCCACCACCCGCTCGAAGTCGCGGTCGCGGCCCGAGGCCGCCCCGCCCACGCCGATCGCCACCTTCACGGGACCGACCCTACCACGGCGATCCGGCGTCAGCGCGCCACGCGGATGCGCTCGATGCGTCGCTTGAGCGTGGCGCTGGCCAGGTCGAAGACGGGCGTTCGCAGCTCGACCACCACGAAGTCCGCCCGGGGGTGGCGGGCGAGCAGCGCCTCCGCCAACGCGTCGGGCGACGCCAGCCGGCCCGCGCTGTAGCGGCGCTCGACGAAGTCGGCGGCCAGGGCCTGCTCCCGCGGCGAAAGCTCCCGCAGCAGCCGCTCCTGCCCGCCCTCGTTCAGGCGCAGCACCAGCCTTCCCGGGAAGTGGGGGCGCGCGTACATGGCCCAGCCGGCCAGCTTCCAGGGGTTCACGTCCCAGGTGGCCACCAGCACGCGGTGCACGGCCGGCCAGATCGCGAACGCGACCAGGAAGGCGACCACCGCATTGCGCTTCCAGGGCATCAGAAGCCGCCCCGCTTCACGATCCAGTCGTTGGGGACCCAGCCGAGCAGGCTCGCCGCCATGTAGGCGTAGGCCAGCGCGTAGACCGGCGCGACGCGCCGGTAGCCGTTGCCCGGCAGGTTCAGCAGCACCAGCTGGCTGTAGAGCAGGCCGAACATCGCCTCGCGTGCGACCAGCTGGATGCTCAGCACGAAGAGCGCGGCCAGCACCGCGCCGACGGCGCGCAGGCGCTGCGGCACCAGCATGGCCGGCAGCACCAGCTCGGCGATCCACACCGCGTTCGAGCCGAGGATCAGCCAGACGCTGTCGGTGCGGAAGGGTCCGGCGCCCAGCCCGGTCGGATCCAGCGAGGTGAGCCGCGCCAGCTCGTCGGCCGCGACGAACCCGCCCAGGGCGGTCGCGAAGGCGGGTCGCTGGGCGATCATCCAGCACAGGAACTCGGCGCGGAAGTAGGTGCCGTAGAGCAGCTTCTGGAGACCGGCCCAGAGCAGCAGCAGTGCCACCATCCAGCGCAGCGCGCACAGGAGCCAGACCGCCTCGTCCTCCTGCTCCGGGTCGAGCAGCGCGAACAGGCCGAGCAGCATGCCCTCGGCCCACACGTGGTTCGCCACGCCGTGGGTGACGGCGATCTCGATGGCCACCGTCCAGAGTCCCGCCCACACCGCGGCCCGGCCGAAGCGGGGACGGGCGGCGGCGCAGGCCGCCAGCGTCAGCACGCAGGCCATGGCCAGGTGGAGCGCGTGGCCGCTCTCCACCAGGTAGCGGTCCCACAGCCGCACCGCGCCGTGGACCAGCAGCAGCAGCCGGAAGGCGCACAGGCTGGCGGCGATGGCGCTGCCGGGCGGATCGCGGAAGAGCTCGAGCCAGCCCGTCTGCCGGGTGTCTGCCACTCCCGTCAGCCGATCAACCGCGTCGTGGGAAGCGCGGCGCGCCCTCTTCCAGCTGGACTCCCAGGGTGTTCAGGGCCATCGACACCAGCGTGTACTGGCCGCAGGCGAAGACCAGGTCCATCAGCGCCTGGGTGTCGTAGTGCTCGGACAGCGCCTGCCAGGTGGCGTCGGACACGAAGTGGTCGCCGTGCAGCTCGTCGGCGGCGCGCAGCAGGGCGCGATCCCGATCGTCCCAGCCGGCCGCGTCCGGACCCTCGGCCACCCGCTCGATCTCCTCGTCGGTCACGCCGCAGTCGCGGGCGATGCCCACGTGCTGCGCCCACTCGTACTCGGCGCGGCAGTTCCAGCCGATGCGCAGGATCGCCAGCTCGCGCTCCCGCGCGCCCAGCGTCGACTTCGCCAGCACGTGGTTGCCGAACACCAGCCAGCGCTTCATCAGCTTCGGGTGGTGGGCCAGCGTGCGGAAGATGTTGAGCACCGGTCCGTCGCCGAACATCTCCCGGATCTCCGGATCGAACTCGCTCGGGTCGAGCGGCTCGACGCGGGGCTTCTCGAGTCGCATGGCGTTCCTCCTCGCCCGCGATCCTATCAGAGGAGCGCGCGTGCCCGGGCGGAGAGCGCGTCGATCTCCGGGTCGTCGACGAGCGCCGCGTCGGCGCGCTCCAGCGTCTCGAGCGCGCGCGCCGGCTCGCCGTCGGCGAGCCACTGGCTCGCCAGCTCGATCCAGGCCTGGCGATGCGACGGATTGATGGCCAGCGCCTCCTCGAAGGCCTCGCGGGCGGCCGCCGGACTGCCGAGCGAGCGCTCCAGGCGTCCCAGCCTGACCCAGTAGGCGGCGATGCGGCGTTCGGCCACGGCCCGCCGGAAGAACGCGCGGGCGCGCTCCGGATCGCCCACCGCCAGCGCCGCCCGGCCCGCCGCGGCGTAGTCGCCGGCATTCACCTGGAAGGCCTGGTCGAGCCGCGCGAGCGACGTCTCGAGCGCCGCCAGGTCGCGCCGCTCGAGGGCGGGCTCCAGGTGGGTGCGGCGCTCCCAGGTCCCGAACAGGGTCGCGCCGATCGCCAGCGCCGCCAGGCCGTAGACGGCCGGCGCCAGCCAGCCGCGACCGGCCGGCTCGGCGACCTCGGCCGCCGCCTCGCGGCGGATCAGCACGCGCGCCACCCGCCCGTCGCGCAGCTTCCAGACCGCCCCGTCGAGCACGAAGTGGTGCAGGTTCACGATGGCCACGCAGTAGATGCCGACGTCGGCTCCGAAGGCCACGCCGCCGAGCGCCGTGCCCTCGAGCGTCAGCGCGTAGGCCAGCGCCGGCGCGGTGAACACCAGCATGCCCGCCAGCAGCGACTTGCCGTAGAAGGCGAAGCGCGCGCCGTAGCCGCCCGCGTGGGCCGCGTAGTAGGTGGTGATCCACAGGTACTGGACCGTGTGGCCGGCGGCGACCCACACGAAGGCGGTGGCGAGGGCCAGGTCGCCCTGGATCCAGCCCATGTGCCGGGCCAGCGGCGGCAGCGTGAACCAGCTGGCCTGGGTGGCCACCAGCAGCGCGCTGGGCAACAGGTCGGAGAAGCGCGCGCGCCCCACCAGCGATCGTCCGACCACGGCCAGCGAGCCCAGGTAGGCGACGCCGACCAGCACGAACGCCGACTGCCACCAGGGCGACGGGATGCCGAGCTTCAGGTCCTGGAACACGCTGCCCCGGTACGAGCCCACCGTGCCGTACTGGCCCCCGTCGACGGCGCCGTGGATGCCCAGGAAGGTGAGCACGAACGACAGGGTGAAGGAGAGCTGGAGCGCCCGCTTGGCCGCCGGCGTGAGCGCCACGCCGCGGCGTCCCAGGAACATCACCGCGATGCCGTAGTTCTGGGCGCTGTAGTGGTAGGGACCCCAGGTGATCGACAGGCTCAGCAGCAGCGAGCCGAAGGCCGGCAGGTAGAGCCCGGCCACGAAGCAGGCGAGCAGCAGCAGCGTCACCCACACCGAGAACACCACGTAGGCGCGCCGGTCGCTGCGCTTCTCGTAGACGCGCAGGAGCGTCGCCCCGGAGTGGGGCGTGCCGGCCAGCAGCGGGACCAGGCCGGCCGCCGCGCCGATGCCGGCGAAGGTGCCGCCGGGCACCAGCAGCAGGACGACCAGCACCACGTAGCCCAGGCCGCAGCCGAGCGTCAGGTCCGTCACGGGACCGAAGAGCCAGCGGCTCGAGGCGGTGGCGCTGCCCATGACCGGTCATTATGCCCGGTTTCGGGATGGTATCCTCGGGCGACGCGGCCCGGTCGCGCGACGCGCATGCCCCGAATCGCCACGCCCACGCCCGGCGGCTCCTCAGCGAGACGCAACTTCCTGCTCGGAACGCTTCGCGTTGCTGCGGGTCTCGCCCTGCTCCGACCGACGGCCGCGCACGCGGCGCGCACGCCCGGCCCGCTGGCGCGTCCCGACCTCTCCACCCGGCGCATCGCCGGGCTCGGCGAGCGGCTGGCGCGCGAGGATCGCCCGACCGCGGAGCGGCTGGCCCGGGAGGTCGCGGCCGAGCTTCCCCTCTGGCTCCGCCTGGCCGGGACGCGGCGGCGCATGCAGGCCGCCCGGCGCCTGTGCCTCGACCCACGGCGCGTGGCCGCCGACCTGGACGCGGGCCGGGTGCTGCGCGTCGACGGCTGGATCCTGGCCCGCAGCGAGGTCGCGCTGGCGGCCTGGGCCCACCAGCAGACCTGATGTTCGTCGACGCGCGCGCGGTCGGCGAGACCCGCTCCTTCGCGGCGGACGTGGCGGTGGTGGGCGGCGGCGCCGCCGGTCTCTCGCTGGCCGTCGCCCTCGAGGCCCACGGCCTCGACGTCGTGCTGATCGAGAGCGGCGGCTTCGCGCCGGAGGCCGCCACCCAGGCGCTCTACGCCGCCGCCAGCACCGGCGCGCCCTACCCGGTTCCCACCTGCCGGCTGCGCCAGTACGGCGGCACCCTGAACCACTGGGGCGGCACCACGCGCCCGCTCGATGCCTTCGAGTTCGAGCGCCACGACTGGGTGCCCCACAGCGGCTGGCCGATCGGCGCCGCCGACCTGGCGCCCTACTACCCGCGCGCCGCCGCCGTGCTGGACGTGCCGCGGGCCGACTTCGCCTTCGACCCGGCCGAGCGCGACAGCCAGGGCCTGCCGCCGCTGCTGGGCGACTCCGGCGACTTCGCGCCGGTGGTCTGGCGACGCACCCAGCCCGGCGCCACGCGCGTGGGCGACAAGTACCGCGACGCCATCGCCGAAAGCCGCCGCATCCGCTGCCTGCTGCACGCGAACGCGACGCAGCTGGTGACCGACGGCGAGAGCCGGACGGTGGAGACGCTGCGCCTGGGCGTGCTCGGGGGCGGCGAGCTGCGCGTGCGCGCGCGGCACGTCGTGCTCGCCGCCGGCGCCATCGAGAACGCGCGCCTGCTGCTCGACTCGGGCGGCCTGGGCAACGCCCACGACCAGGTCGGGCGCTGCTTCGCCGACCACGGCTTCCACCTGCTGGGCTGGGTGCTCGTCACCCACCCCGGCAGCTGGCTGCGCGAGGAGCGCTTCATGCGCGCCCTGCCCGCCCCCGGCCTGCGCCGCGACGACACCGGCTTCGCCGCCACGCCGGCCTTCCGCCGCCGCCGGAAGAGCCTGGGCTTCTCGATGATCGCGGGGCCCTTCGACCCGGTGGACGAGGCCGGACCCGGCGCCGCCGGGGTCCGCGAGCTGACGCGCGGTCCCGACGGCCAGCGCGTGCGCCGGCCGAAGACCGCGCCCGGCGACGTCCCACAGAGCGACACCCGCTGGATGGGTCTGCTCGCCGTGGTGGAGCAGTCGCCCAACCCGCAGAGCCGCATCACCCTGGGCCACGAACGCAACGCTCTGGGCGCGCGCAACGCCGTCATCCACCATGCGCTCCAGGAGGCGGACTGGCGCAGCCTGCGGACGTCGGCCGAGGCCTTCGGCGTGGCGGTGGCGAAGGCGGGGCACAGTCGCGTGCGCCTGGCCGGGATCGACGGCCAGCGCTGGATCCAGGGCGGCGGCGGCCACCACTCGGGCACGACGCGCATGTCCGACGACCCGAAGCGCGGCGTCACCGACCGCCACGGCCGGGTGCACGGCGTCGCCAACCTGTGGGTGGCCGGATCCTCGCTGTTTCCCACCGCGGGCTGGGCCCACCCGACGCTCAGCGTCGTGGCCCTGTCGCTGCGTCAGGCCGACCGGCTGGCCGAGGTGCAGAAGAGCTAGCCGCGCAGGATGCGGTCGGTCTCGCGGGTCAGCGCCGGGATGTCCAGGCCGTGGGGGCAGGCGTTCAGGCAGGCGAGCGTCGTGCAGCCCAGGCAGGGCGACGCCTCGCCCACCACCCGCGCGTAGCCGTCGCGGGCGCCGTCCAGGTCGCCGTAGTCGAGGGCGTACATGCGCTGGCGCAGCACGTCGGGGATGGCCAGACCCTGGTCGCAGGCCGAGGAGCAGGAGTCGCAGGCGTTGCGGCAGTACTGGGCGCCGCGCGCGGCGACGTACTGGCGCAGCAGCGCAGCGTCCCTGGGGCGCACGCCGCGCTGGCCCGAGACGGCCAGGTATTCGTCCAGCCGCTTCACGTTGCCGATCGACACGACCAGCCCGTCGACGTTCGGATCCGAGAACACCCAGCGGAAGGCCGCCTGGGGAAGCGTGGCGCCGTCCTTCCGGTAGGCGGACAGGTCGTTCAGCTTGGCGCCCATCAGGGTCTTCATCACGATCACGCCGACGCCCTTCTGGTGGGCCTTGGCCAGCAGGCGGGGCAGGCCCTTCTGGTTGGCCAGCAGGTCGAACTGGGCGGTGAAGCGCTCGTAGAAGGCCGGGTCGGAGCCGAAGTTGTGGGAGCACAGGACCACGTCGACCATGTCGTGGTCGAGGGCGTGCTCCAGGCACTCCTGGAGCTTGCCGCCGTGGCCGGACAGGCCGGAGAAGCGGATCTTCCCCTGCTTCTTCGCCAGCTCGACGAACTCGAACCACTCCGGGTTGGTGAGCCGCGCCAGGCTGTTCACCGCGTGGTTCAGGTAGATGTCGACGTAGTCGGTGCGCAGGCGCGCGAGGCTCTTCTCCAGCTCCTCCATGATCCGGTGGCGATCGTGGTCCGCCTCGGCCATGAACTTGCTGGTGATGACGACCTTGTCGCGCTTGTCGTGGAGCGCCTCGCCGATCAGGCTCTCGACGTAGTCGCCGCGGCTGAAGCCCTTGGTGCGGTACATCTCCGCGGTGTCGAAGTAGTTGATGCCGCGGTCGTAGCAGGTGCGGACCAGGTCGGCGGTCTTGCAGCCGCCGGACCCGAAGCTGATGTCCGAGATCTCGAGGCCGGTCCTGCCGAGCTTCGCGTAGCGCTTCACGGTCGGCGGCTCGGCCGCCCGCGCGCCGTCCGGTGCGCCCACCAGTGCGGCGGCGCCGAGCCCCGCGGCCGCGCGCAGGAAGTCGCGCCGGTCGAAGGGAGGCGAGCCGTCGGATCCGGGCATGCGGCGATTGTAGCCCACGCCCTGCGGCGGCCGGCCCCTAGTCGCCGCGCCCCTTCAGCGCCCGCTTCAGCCCGCCGCACAGGGTCTCGAGCACCTGGATGCGGGCGTGGCGCTTGTCGTTGGCCGGGATCAGGTGCCAGGGGGCCTGGTGCGTGCTGGTGCGCTCCACCATGTCGTGGACGGCGGCCACGTAGGCGCCCCAGCGCGAGCGGTTGCGGTAGTCCTCGTCGGTGATCTTGTGCTTCTTGTAGGGCGTCTTCTCGCGCTTCCGGAAGCGGCGGAGCTGCTCGTCGGGGTCGATGTGCAGCCAGAACTTGAGCAGCAGCGTGTCCGCCTCCACCAGCTGGCGCTCGAACTCGTTGATCTCGGGGTACGCGCGCTGCCACTCGGCCTCGCTCGCGAAGCCCTCGACCCGCTCCACCAGCACGCGTCCGTACCAGCTCCGGTCGAAGATCACCATCTGGCCCGCCCGCGGCACGTGGCGCCAGAAGCGCCACAGGTAGTGGTAGTCGTTCTCCTCGTCGGTGGGCGCCGACATGGGAACGATGCGGACGTCGCGGGCGTCGAGGGCGTGGGTGACGCGGCGGGCAAGGGCGGGGCCATCCGCCGCGTCCCAGCCCTCGAACACCAGGACGGTGCGCAGCCCCTTTCGCTGCGCCCGCTCGCTCAGGTCGAACAGGCGCCGCTGCAGGCGCGGCAGCGCCTCCTTGTAGGCGTCGGACTCGATGGCCGTCGTCAGGTCGACGCCGTCGAGCACCGTCGGCCCGGTCGGCGCCTCGGGCGGGGGTCCGGGCTCGCCGTTCGTACCGGGCCCGTCCAGGTAGTCGGCGATCGCCTTCTCCATGGCGTGCAGCACCACCTCGGCGCAGGCCACGTTGCGGTGGCGCGTGTCGGTGGCCTCGATGACGTTCCAGGGCGCATCCGGGGTGGTCGTCTCCTCCACCAGCTCCTCGGCCAGCGGAATCAGGTCGTCGTAGTGGTCGCAGATCTTCCAGTCGTTCTCGTCGATGCGGAAGACGGCGCCGCGCCCCTTCTTCGCCTTGGCCAGGCGCTTGGCGTGCTCGTCCTTGGGCAGGTGGATCCACAGCTTCGCGAACACCGCGCCGTCGGCCGCCAGCGCCCGCTCCAGGGCGTTCACCCGATCGACCCAGTGCTCGAAGGCGTTCGAGTCCATGTGCCCTTCCAGGCGCTGGGCCAGCGGCGAGAGCGCCCAGCTGCCACTCAGCACGCCGACGCGACCGCGCCGGGGCAGCGCGCTCCAGTAGCGCCAGAACGGGGGACGCAGACGCTCGGCCTCGGTCGGCGGACCGAAGGCGCGCGTCTCCAGGTAGCGGCCGTCCATCCAGTAGTGGAGGTGGTTCAGCACCGCCGTCGCGCCGGGCCGGTCGTCGCCGGCGATCAGCACGATCACCGAGCGCGGCGTCTCGCGAAGGTCGAACTGGGCGTTCAGGAGCGCGACGCGCAGCTCCTTCTCGCGCGCCGCGTAGTCCCGCTTCGACAGCTTCCGCCCGATCTCCGCCGCCTCGAACACAGGCGGCATGATACCCGGATCAGCGGCCCAGGATGCCGATGTAGCTCTGGATCACGAAGGCGTTGACGATGTCCAGCAGGAAGGCTCCCACCAGCGGCACCACCAGGAAGGCCTTCGGCGACGGCCCGAAGCGGCTGGTCACCGCGTTCATGTTGGCGACGCCCACCGGTGTGGCGCCGAGACCCAGCCCCGCGTAGCCGGCGGCGATGATCGCCGCGTCGTAGTCGGATCCGCACAGGCGGAAGACCAGCCAGGTGGCGAAGACGAAGGCCAGCGACACCTGGAAGATCAGCACGATCGCCACTCCGCCGAAGGCGCCGGCCAGCTGGGTGAGCTGCATGCTCATCAGGCTCATGGCCAGGAACAGGTGGAGCGCCACGTCGCCCACCAGCTTCACGCCGGACGCGTCGACCGGCGTGCTCCGTGCGTCGGCCAGGTTGGTCAGCACGATGCCGGTGAACATGGCGGTCAGGAAGCCGGGCAGCACCGTGCCCCGCGCGCGCAGCAGGTCGTTCAGCTCGTCGCCCACCATCACGCAGATGGCGAGGAACAGCACCGTGCGGATGATCTGGCTGCTGGTGACGGAGACCGGCTGCTCCTCGTCCGCCGCCGCCGGGGTCTCGGCGGCCGTCTCGCCCCCGGCGTCTTCGGGTCCGCGCAGGCCGTGGCGCCGGATCAGCCACTGGGCGACCGGTCCGCCGACCAGGCCGCCGCAGATGAGCCCGAAGGTGGCGAAGGCCAGGCCGAAGGCGGTGGCGCCCTCCAGGCCGCCCTGCTCGGCCAGCTTGCCCCAGGTGATGGCGGTGCCGTGGCCGCCGGCCAGCGAGACGCTGCCGCCGATCAGGCCGTAGGCCCAGTGTCTTCCGCTCACGGCGGCGAGCCCGACGCCGACCGCGTTCTGGGCCAGCAGGAACACGACGGTGATCGCGCCCAGGATCGCCAGCGTGCGGCCCCCCTCCTTCAGCGTCCCCAGCTTCGCCGACAGGCCGATGGTGCTGAAGAAGACGAGCAGCAGCGTGTCGCGCGTCTCGAGGTCGAAGCTCACCTTCACGTCGGCGAACACCTCGAGCAGCGCGACGACCCCGCTGCACAGCACGCCGCCCGTCACCGCGATCGGGATGCTGAAGCGCTGGAGCGCCCCCACCGCCTGGGTGATGCGCTCGCCGACCCACAGCACGAGGATGCTCAGGATCAGCACCCGGACCGGATCGAGCTCGACCGCCACGGGCGGGATTCTCCCGAATCGCTCCCGATCGCGCGAGGGCGATCGCTAGCGCAGGGCGCGCAGCGCGGCGCGCGTGCCCATCGGACCCAGGATCTCGAAGAGCACCGTCGAGCCGACGACGATCGACAGCAGCGGGTCCGCCATCTCCGGGAAGCGTTCGGCGGCGATGATGGCGAGCCCCAGCGCGACGCCGGCCTGCGGCATGAGCGCGGCTCCCATCCAGCGACGCACCGCCGCGGGCTCCCCCGCGAGCGACGCGCCGAGCCAGCCGCCGGCGAGCCGACCCGCGGCGCGGAACACCACGTAGGCGAGCCCGATGCCGCCGATGGCCGGCAGGGCCGCGAGATCCAGGGAGGCGCCGGCGAGCACGAAGAAGACCACCAGGAACGGCCGCTCGATGTCGCGGATCGCATGGAAGGGCCGCTCGTGGTGCCTGGCCAGGTTCGCCACGCAGGCGCCCAGGGTCATGGCGGCCAGCAGCGGCGAGACCTCGAGCCACAGGGCGAGTCCGCCGCACACGAGCACCGCGCCGAGCGCCTCGAGCAGCGTCGGCTCGCCGGGACGGATGCGCGCCGTGAGGGCCGCAACCGGCACACCCAGCACGCCGCCCAGGGCCACGGCGCCGGCGACCTCGCGCGTCGCCAGCGCCAGGCTTCCGCCCGCGGATCCGCCGTCCACCGCCACGGCGACGCTCGCGGCCACGAAGCCGAACAGCAGCAGTCCCCAGGCGTCGTCGATGGCCACCACGCCCAGCAGCAAACGGGCGAAGGGTCCCTCTGCCTCCTCCTGCTCGACCACGTCGATGGTGGCGGCCGGCGCCGTCGAGGTGGAGATCGCGCCGAGCAGCAGCGCCAGCCCCGGCGGCACCCCCAGCGCCCAGAGCAACGCGGTGACGCAGACCGCCGTCACCGCGACCGCTGTCAGCGAGACCACGATCGCGCTGCGGCCCTTCTCGCGCAGGTCGGCCGGCGTGAAGCGCTCGCCGAGCAGGAACCCGACCATCGCGAGTGCGGTCTGGGTGGCCATCGAGAACAGCCGGCCGTCGCGGACCGGCAGCAGATCGAGGGCCGCCGGACCCAGCAGCAGTCCGAGCAGCAGCAGCAGCGACACGCGGGGCAGCCGCGTCAGCCTGCCGAGGGCGTCGGTCGCCAGGCCGGCCAGGAGCAGCAGGCCGAGCGTCAGCATCAGGACGGCGGTCTCGGCCGTCATGGGCCGGCGCCGGCCCGGATCGATGCCTCGCTAGCGAACCCGCCGATACGCCCCACCGCGTTGAATGTAGCCGCCGCGGGCCGGGGCGTTCACGGCCGATCCGCCGTAGCGGCTGCCGCGGGACCCGTAGTCGTGGTAGCGCCGCTCCGCGTAGTGGCGGTCGGCGCGGTAGCGACCGTGGTCGTAGTGGCGGTTGCTGTGGTAGCGCCGCGCTGCGTAGTGGCGGTCGGTGTAGTAGCGGTGACGGCCGTAGTGGCGGTCCCGGTAGTAGTTCCGGTAGCGCCAGGTGCGGTAGCGCGGGTGGTAGTAGCCGTAGCCGTAGGAGTTGGCCGAGAAGTAGGAGCGCCGCCACTCGGGCTCGCCGAGCACGACGGTGGTGCTCGGGGGCGGGGCGGTCGCGGTGGCCGCCACCGCGTCGACCGCCGCCGACGGCCGGCGGGCGGCGTAGACGCCGGGCATGGACGAGGTCGCCACGCGGGAGAAGCCCTTGGCGTTCTCGGCCGGCGGCTGGGGAACGCCGTCGCGCTCGATCCACACCCGATCGCCCCGCCCGCGCAGCCAGATCGTCTCCTCGGCCGTGGCCATCCCCTCGGCGAGCAGGAGGAGCCCGGTCAGGACGAGTGTGGGGCGCAGCCAGCGGCGCATGGACGCATGCTACCACCCCGGGCCCCCGGCGTGGGGTTTCGCCACCAGCGCCTGCGGGCGCCGGCACCCGCCCCGGCGAGGGCGCCGAACCTATACTGCGGCCGCCATGGGTCGCCGCAGCGCGCGCCTGCTCCTCGCCGTCGCGGCCGTGGGGATCGCGCTGGCGGCGCTGCGGGCGCTGCGCGCTCCGCAGGAGGACCCGGTCGCCCTCCACGGCGAAGCCATGGGGACCACCTGGTCGGTGAAGGTCGTCGCGGACGGCGCGTCCCAGGCCGAACGACGCGAGATCCGCGGCCTGGTCGTCGAACGGCTCGACGAGGTGAACCGGCGGATGTCCACCTACGATCCGGAATCGGAGCTCTCGCGCTTCAACCGCCACCGCTCCATCGAGCCCTTCCCGGTCTCGCCGCCGACGCTCGCCGTGTTCCGCGTGGCGCAGGAGGTGAGCGAGCAGACCGGTGGCGCCTTCGACGTCACCGTCGGACCGCTGGTGGCGGCCTGGGGCTTCGGCGCCGGCGGCCAGCCCGAGCCGCCGTCGCCCGTGCGCCTCGAAGCGCTGCGCGCCCGCGTCGGCCACCACCTGCTGCGGATCGACCCGGAGGGCGGCGGCCTGGTGAAGCGACACCCGGAGCTGGTGTGCGACCTGTCGGCGGTGGCCAAGGGCTACGCGGTCGATCGGGTGGCGGAGGCGCTGGCCGCCCGGGGCGTCGCCGACGACCGGATCGAGGTGGGAGGCGAGACGCGCGCCCGTGGCGAGCGCGCCGGCGGCGGCGCGTGGCGGGTCGCCATCGAGCGGCCGGAGCCCGGACAGCGGTCCGTGTTCGGCGTGGTCGCGCTGGCGGACGCCGCGCTCGCCACCTCCGGCGACTACCGCACCTACCGCGACCGGGACGGGGTGCGTCTCTCCCACCTGATCGACCCGCGCACGGGTCGACCGGCCGCCCACCGCCTGGCCTCCGTCTCGGTGCTCCACCCGAGCGCGGCCCGCGCGGACGCGCTGGCCACCGGGCTCGGCGTGCTCGGCCCCGACGCGGGACCGGCGCTCGCCGAACGGCTGGGCCTCGCCGCCTACTTCATCGTGCGCGAGACCGACGGCGCGCTGCGCGGCGTGGCGACCGGGGCGTTCCCGCCGGTCGAGGGCCGGCCCGGCGCGGGAGGTCCCGGCTGACCCGGCCCCGCGTCCCCTGGGCGCGCGGCCCGCGCCACGGCGACCGCCGCCTGCCCGACCGCCAGCCCGGCGTCGCTCGGCGGAACCACGCGATGCGCGAGCGGCTCGAGTCCGCGCTCCTCCAGGCCGCGGCGCAGCTCCGCCGCGAGCAGGCGGTTCTGGAGGCAGCCGCCGGTCAGGACGACGCTGCGAAGGCCGCTGGCGCGGGCGGCCGCCGCTGCGGCTGCGACGAGCCGCGCCGCCAGATCCCGGTGGAAGCGCCGCGCCGTGCCGGCCCGGTCGCGTCCCGCGGCGTGGGCCCCGGCCACCCGGGCCACCAGGTCCGCCGCCGGAATCGTCCAGGGCGCCGCTGCGCGCGGCGAGAGATCGCAGGCGACCGGGTCTTCGCGCTCGTCTGCGTCGGCCGTCGACGCCAGCGCCTCGAGGCGCATCGCGCCCTCCCCCTCGTGGCGCGCCCCCTCGCACAGGTCGAGGAGCGAGGCGACGGCGTCGAACAGCCGCCCGCAGGACGAGGTCCACGGGCTGTTCACGCCCCGGGCCGCGGCGTGGCGGAGCGTCGCGAGCCGCGCCGGATCGCGCCGCTGCTGCCAGGCGAGCGGCGGCGCGCCGTCCGGGAACGCATGGTCGAGCCAGGCGGCGGCCATCCGCCAGGGCTCGCGCACCGCAGCGTCGCCGCCGGGCAGCCGGACGCGCGGCAGGTGGGCCAGGCGCTCGAAGTCCCACAGGTCGACCCGCAGCAGCTCGCCGCCCCACAGGCTGCCGTCGGGTCCGAGCCCCGCCCCGTCGAGGGCCAGCGCGAGACACGGACCCGTGCGCCCGTGCTCCACCAGGCAGGCCGCGGCGTGGGCGTGGTGGTGCTGGACGGCGTGCGTCGCCGGAGCGAGTGAGGGCGCCAGCGCGCTCGACACGTAGTCCGGGTTGCCGTCGTGCACGGCGACGCGCGGCTCGGTGCCGACCAGGCGACACAGCTCGCGGGCGCGCAGGGGCAGCGCGTCGGCCGACGCCACCGAGCCCAGGTCGCCCAGGTGCTCGGCCAGCAGGATCTCGCCCCCGTGCGCCAGCGCCGGTGCGCACTTGAGGTCGCCGCCC
This sequence comes from Myxococcota bacterium, assembly GCA_050618055.1. Lineage (GTDB taxonomy): Bacteria > Myxococcota_A > UBA9160 > UBA9160 > SMWR01 > CALDCK01. Next base: position 44,603 of record JBNLVK010000122.1, on the reverse strand, counting down.
AGAGCCAGCACCGGAGCGTCGGCGCGCAGTCCGTCGGGCAGCGTCAGGGCCCGGGGCGCGGTCGCGCGCGACAGCCGGATGGGAACGGGGGTCGACCCGGCCGCGCGGTAGACCGGATCGTCGTTGGGCCGCACGACGTCGCGGTCGTGCTCGAGCCACAGGTCCGCGATGCCGCCGAGCGCCCGGCGCGCCTCGTCGTTGCGGTGCACGGTGGGCTCGCCGCTGCGGTTCGCCGAGGTCAGGACCAGCGCGGGAAAGCGGGGGCCGTCGCGCGACGGGTGCGCGCCGGGCGCGAACAGCAGCAGCCAGTGCACCGGCGCGACGGGCAGCAGCACGCCCAGGTCCCGGATGCCGGGCGCCACCTCCTCCGCCAGCCCCAGCTCCGCCACGCCCGCCGGCCGGCGCGGCGCCACCACCACCGCGTGCGGACCGGTCAGCAGCGCCTCGTCGGCCGCGTCGAGGCGCACGAGCCGGCGCGCCCGCGCGAGGTCGGGCACCAGCAGCGCCAGCGGCTTCGCCGGACGCCGCTTGCGCTTGCGCAGCCGGGCCACGGCCTCGGGTCGCGTGGCGTCCACCGCCAGGTGGAAGCCGCCGTAGCCCTTCAGCGCCACGATCCCCCCCGCCGCCAGGCAGGCGGCGGCGGCCTCCAGCGGGTCACCCGCCGGCTCGCGACCGTCGGCCGCGCAGGCCCGCAGGCGCGGTCCGCAGCGGGGACAGGCGATGGCCTGGGCGTGGAAGCGCCGGTCCGCCGGGTCGGCGTACTCGCGAAGGCATTCGTCGCACGGCGGGAAGTCGCGCATCGAGGTCCGCTCCCGGTCCCAGGGCAGCGCGTGGATCGTCGAGGCGCGCGGACCGCAGTCGGTGCAGTGGGGGAACGCGTGGCGGTAGCGCCGGTCCGCCGGATCGAACATCTCGCGCAGGCAGGCGCGACAGGTCGCCGCGTCCGGCGGAACGCGCGCCGCCCCCGACGCCTGCGAGGCGCGGCCCGCCTCGCTCGCCACCACCGCGAAGCCGCACTCTCCCTGCGGCGAAGCCGCCACCCGGCGTAGCGTCTCCACGCGGGCGCCGGCCGGCGGTCGCTCGGCCAGCGCGGCCAGGAAGTCGTCGATCGCCCGCTCCTCGCCCTCGAGCACCACCAGGACACCGTCGCGCCGGTTGCGCACGTGGCCGGCGAGCCCGCGGGCGCCCGCCTCGCGCAGCGCCCAGGGACGCAGGCCCACCCCCTGCACGATCCCCCCGAGATGCAGCTCCCGACGGACCGTCGCCATCAGCAGATGCGCGGCAGCGGCTCGCCGGCCGGCAGCGGCAGCAGCCGGCGGGCGCCGATGCGCGTCTCCACCACCACCCGGGCCGGCCCCTCGCCGACGCGACCGATGCGCGCAGCGCCGCGCCCCAGCGGGTGGGCGCGCAACGCCGCCAGCGCGGCGTCGACCCGCGCCTCGGGCACGAACGCCAGCAGCCTTCCCTCGCTGGCGAGGAACAGCGGGTCGAGACCCAGCAGCTCGCAGGCCGCCTCCACCGCCGGGTCCAGCGGCAGCGACGCCTCGTGCAGCTCGATCTCGGCACCGGACGCGGCCGCGATCTCGTGGAGCACCGCGCCCACGCCGCCGCGGGTGGGATCGCGCAGGCAGTGGACGTCGGGCGCCGCCGCGAGCAGCGCCTCCACCAGCCCCGGCAGCGCCGCGCTGTCGCTCTCGACCGGGCTCTCGAAGGCGATGCCCTCGCGCACCGACAGCACCGCCACGCCGTGGCGCGCCAGGTCGCCCGACACCAGCACGGCGTCGCCGGGCCGCACGCGGTCCGGCGCCAGCGCGCGACCGTCCGGCACCACGCCCACGCCGGCCGTGTTCACGAACACGCCGTCGCCCTTGCCGTGCTCCACCACCTTGGTGTCGCCGGTGACGATCGGAACGCCGGCCGCCTCGGCGGCGCGACCGAGCGACGTCACCACGCTGCGCAGCCGCTCGAGGGGCAGGCCCTCCTCGAGCACCAGCCCGCACGACAGGGCGAGCGGCCGGGCGCCGCACATGGCCAGGTCGTTCAGCGTGCCGTGCACCGCGAGCGCGCCGATGTCGCCGCCGGGAAACGCCAGCGGACTCACCACGAAGGTGTCGGTGGTGAAGGCGAGGCGCCCGGCTCCCCCGGGCAGGTCGAGCACGGCGCCGTCGTGGCGCGCCGCCAGGGCCGGGTTGGCGAAGGCGGGCAGCAGCAGTTCGTCGAACAGGCGCGCGGTCGCCCCGGCGCCGGCGCCGTGGGAGAGCTGGACCCGATCGGCCGTCGCGTCGCCCGAAGGCGACGGGCAGCTCGGCGCGAGCAGCGCATCCACGTCGGGACGCCGCGTCATGCCCGCTCCTCGACCGGGCGGTAGGCGAAGTAGGCCGCGCAGGCGCCCTCCGCCGAGACCATGGGGGCGCCCAGCGGGTGCTCGGGCCGGCACTCGCCGCCGAAGGCCGGGCACTCGGGCGGACGCAGCCGGCCGCGCAGCACGTCGGCGGCGCGGCAGCGGTCCGGCTCGGCGGCGACGGCCAGCCGACCGGGCAGCAGGCGCGCGGCGTCGAGCCGGGCGTAGCGCCCCCGCAGCCGCAGCCCGCCGCCGGGCAGCACGCCGATGCCGCGCCAGGGCCGGTCGCACACCTCGAACACCTCGTCCACCAGCGCGCGCGCCGCCGGGTTGCCCGCCGGCCGCACCGCCCGGGCGTACTGGATCTCGACCCGCGCCTCGCCGCGCTCCAGCTGGGTGACGGCGCGCAACGCCCCCTGGAGGATGTCGACCGGCTCGAAGCCGGTGACGACGATCGGCAGCCCGTGGGCGCGCACGATCGGATCGTACTCGCCGGTCCCCATCACCGTGCACACGTGACCCGCCGCCAGGAAGCCGTCGACGCGCGCGTCGGGCGCCGACGCGATGGCCTCGAGGGCCGGCGGCACGCGCACGTGGGAGACCAGCAGGTGGAAGTTCGCGAGACCGCGCTCGCAGGCCCAGCGGGCCGCGCCCGCCACCGCCGGGGCCGTCGTCTCGAAGCCCACCGCCAGGAACACCACGCGGCGCTCGGGCAGGCGCTCGGCCAGCCGGGCGGCGTCGAGCGGCGAGTACACCACGCGCACGTCGGCGCCGCGGGCGCGGGCCGCGAACAGGTCGCCGTCGGAGCCGGGCACGCGCAGCATGTCCCCGAAGCTGCACAGCACCACGTCGGGCAGCTCCGCCAGCGCCCGCGCGCGGTCGAGGGTCTCGAGCGGCGTCACGCAGACCGGGCAGCCCGGGCCATGCAGCAGCTCGACCCGATCGCCGATCAGCCCGTCGAGCCCGCTGGCCAGGATCGAGTGGGTCTGGCCGCCGCACACCTCCATCAGCGTCCAGCGGCGCGTGGCTCGGGCGAGCAGCGCCTCGACCAGACGCTTCACCGCCGACGGATCGCGGTACTCGTCGACGTACCTCACGCGTCCCCCAGCCAGCCGAGCAGCTCGTCCGCCGCCGGCGCGTCGAGCCGTTGCAGGGCGAAGCCGGCGTGGACCAGCACCCAGTCGCCGACCTCCGCCTCGGGCAGCGTCTCGAGGCACACCTCCCTGGCCACGCCGGAGAAGTCGACCCGCGCCACGCGCAGCCCGTCCTCGACGCGCACGCTGCGCACCTGGCCGGGGACCGCCAGGCACACGGCTAGGCGCCCTCCGCGCCCAGCCAGCGAAGCCAGCCGTCGAGTCCCGTGCCGTCGCGGGCCGACAGCGCGAGCGTCGCGATCCCCGGCTTCGCGCGCCGCGCGCCGGCCAGGCAGCGCTCCAGGTCGAAGTCGACGTGGGGCAGCAGGTCGAGCTTGCTCACCACCAGCAGGTCGGCGGCAGCGAACATGGACGGATACTTCTCCGGCTTGTCGTCGCCCTCGGTGACCGACACCAGCACGACGCGCCGCGACTCGCCGCAGGCGAAGGGCGCCGGACACACCAGGTTGCCGACGTTCTCGATCCACAGGCGGCGCACGCCGGCCAGGTCCAGGTCCGCGAGGGCGTGCTCCACCAGGTGCGCGTCCAGGTGGCACAGCGAGCCGGTGGCCACCTGGGCCACGCGGGCGCCGCAGGCCGCCACGCGGCGCGCATCCAGGTCGGTGGCGCAGTCGCCCTCGACGACCGCCTCGCGCGCCGCGCCCTGCCCGAGCGCGCGCAGCGTCGCCTCGAGCAGCGCGGTCTTGCCGGCGCCCGGACTGCCGAGCAGCCCGACGGCCTCGATGCCCCGCGCCGCCAGCCGCTTGCGCAGCGCCTCGGCCCGCCGGTCGTTGTCCTCCAGCAGCGAGCGCTCGACCTCCACCCGGCGCGACTCCCGGGCGTGGAGTGCTGCGTGATCGGGGTCCGCTTCGGTGCGGCCGCAGCCACAGGTTCCACACATCAGACGACCTCCATGTCGCGCAGCACGAGCGAGCGCCCGGGCGTGCGCTCGAGCCGCAGCTCGGCGCCGTCGGCGGCGGTGCCGGCGGCGCAGATGGGAAACGCCGACGCCAGCGCCTCGGGCTCCACCCCCGACAGCGCGCCCACCTCGACCCGCAGCGCCAGGATCCGATCGCCGCCGTCGCGGGCCAGGTGCTCGTCGGCCAGCGACAGCAGCGACAGGCACAGGCGCGCCTCGTGCACGATCAACCTCCTCCGGGTGCGACGTGCTCGCCGCGCAGCTCGCCGACGATGCCGAGCACGCAGGCGCAGGCCCGGTCGACGCCGCGCTCGACCTCGCGGGAGCGCGCGTCGCCGTCGGCGCGGCGGCCCTCGATGCCCACGATCGCGAGCCGCGCCGGCGCGCGCCCCAGCGCCCGCGCCAGGGCCAGCCCCTCGACCAGTCCCAGGCCGTGGCTCGACCAGGCGCGCGCCTCGGGCAGCTGCTCGGGCGCGATGCGCTGCACGCGGCCGGGCGGCGCGCCGGAGCGCACCGCGACGACCAGCACGGCGGCGTCGACGCCGTCGAGCGCCGTCGCCAGGTCGGGACCGGGCCGGCGGCAGGCGACCACGCCGACGCCCGGCGGAAGCCGCCCCGCCAGCCGCTCGGCCACGCGCAGTCCGGCCGCGTCGTCGCCCCGGTCGGTGCCGATGCCCACCACCTGGATCCTCACGACGGCACCCGCTCCACCTCGAGGTCGAGGAAGTGGACCGCGCAGGAGATACAGGGGTCGTAGTCCCGGATCGCCGACTCGCAGCGGCGTTGCATCTCCTCGTGGGGCCGGTCGAGCAGATGCGGCACCAGGGCGCGCAGGTCGGCCTCGATCTGTGCCTGGTTCTGGGAGGTCGGCGGCACGATGCGCACGTGCTCCACGTCGCCGCGCGCGTCGCCGCGGACGCGGATCGCCAGCAGGCCCCGCGGTGCCTCGGTCACCGCGATCCCCTCCGCGACGCGCGGCGTCCAGTCCGGCACGCGCACCGGTCCGGCCGCTGCCACCGCCTCGATCGCCGCCAGCGCGTCGTCCATGGCCTGGATCACCTCGACGCCCCGGGCGAAGACCGACGCGGCCGGATCGGGCGTCGCGAAGCGGTCGGCCACGCGCTCGAGCGCCGCCCCCGCGGCCGGCGAGAGCCGCTCCCGGTTCAGCGTGACGCGCGCCAGGGGCCCCACCAGGTAGGAGCCGCCGCCGCGGATGCGGCTGTGGAGCGCCGTCGAGTGGGGGACCTGGAGCTCCTCGAAGGTGTCCTCGAAGGCGTCGGCCGCGATGTCGAGGCCGCGCGAGGAGGCGATGCGTCCCTCGTTCATCGGGTACTCGTCCGGGTGGCGCAACGCCACCAGCTCGACGTCCTGCGGGCGGCGCGGCACCGGCAGCGTGGCGAACCACTCGAGCAGCACCTCCGCCTCGCCGCGCTCGGCGCGCAGCGCCTCGGCCAGCGACGAAAGCTCCTCCCGCGTCGGCGCACGATGGAAGCCGCCGATGCAGACGCCCACCGGGTTCACCGGCCGCCCGCCCAGCAGGCTCAGGATGCGGTTGCCCAGCTTGCGCAGCCGCAGCGCGCGCTCCACCGGCTCGCGGTGCAGCCGCGCCACGGCCATGCCGTCGTCGAGCCCCAGGAAGTCGGGCGCCGCCAGGAACATCATGTGGAGCAGGTGGCTCTCCATCCAATCGCCGGCGTTGTAGAGCCGGCGCAGCGCGCGCGTCGCAGGGTCGGGTGTGATCCCCAGCGCCTTCTCGATCGCGTGCACCGAGCTCATCTGGTAGGCGACCGGGCAGATGCCGCAGATGCGCGCCGTCAGGTCGGGCAGCTCCTCGAGCGCGCGACCCTGGAGGAAGCCCTCGAAGAAGCGCGGCGGCTCGTAGATGCGCAGGCGCAGGTCGCGCACCTCGCCGTCCTCGACGGTCACGTGGAGCGCGCCCTCGCCCTCCACGCGGGCCAGCGCGCCCACCTCGATGGTGCGCCGCTCAGCCATCGTCGTCCTCCAGCGCCTCGGCGGCGCGCTGGAAGGCGGGACGCTGCCCCTGGATCCCGCGGAAGCTGCGGGCCACGTCGCGGCGCGGCACGCCCAGCTCGGCGAAGCGGTTCGACAGGGACGCCGTGTTCGGGTCCTCGGTGGGACCGAAGCACGCGTAGCAGCCCCGTCCCAGCGCCGGACACAGGGCGCCGCAGCCGGCCCGGGTGACCGGCCCCAGGCACGGGATCCCGCGCGCGACCGTCACGCACACCCGGCCGTCGCGCTTGCACTCGCCGCAGACGCTGCCGCGCGGCGGATCGGGCGTGGTGCCCAGCAGACCGCGCAGCAGCACGCGCAGCACCTCGCCCTTGTCCACCGGGCAGCCCTGGATCTCGTGGTCGACGTGCACGTGGTCCGAGATGGCCGTGGACGTGGCCAGGGTCTCGATCCATTCGGGATGGGGATACACTGCGCGCTTCCAGTCCTCGACGTCGACCCGGCTGCGCAGGTGCTGGATGCCGCCGGCGGTGGCGCAGGCACCGATCGTCACCAGCTGACCGGCCTGCTGGCGGACGGCCTGGATGCGCTCGGCATCGGACGGGGTGCTGATGCTGCCCTCCACCAGCGCGACGTCGCACGGCCCCTCGACCACCCGGCTCGACGCCTCCAGGAACTGCACGATGTCGAAGCGCTCCGCCAGCACCAGCAGCTCGTCCTCCAGGTTCAGCAGCTGGAGCTGGCAACCGTCGCAGGAGGCGAACTTGTAGACGGCCAGGCGGGGCCGCGGCTGCTCCGACCCGACCGCCGTCACAGCCCGCGCACCTCGAGGAAGCGGCCGATGCGGGCGTGGGAGAAGATGGGGCCGTCCTTGCACACGAACGCGGGCCCGAGCTGGCAGTGGCCGCACAGCCCGACCGCGCACTTCATGCTGCGCTCGAGCGACAGGAAGATGCGCTCGGCGGGGACGCCGCGGCGCTCCAGGATGCGGACCGCCAGCTTCGACATGATCTGGGGGCCGCACATGAAGGCGATCGTGCGCACCGGGTCGATCTCCACCTCCTCGAACAGCTCGGTCACCACGCCCACGCGGTCGCGCCAGGCCCGGTCGGGCTGGTCGGCGGTGAGCCCCACGTGGGTGTCGGGCTCGCGCCGCCAGGCGTCGAAGCGCTCCCGGTGCACCAGGTCGGCCGGCTTCTTCACCCCGTGCAGGATGGAGATGCGCCCGTAGCTCCCGCGCCGCCGGAACATGTAGTCGATGGCTCCCGTGACCGGAGCGCAGCCCAGACCGCCGGTCACCACCACCACGTCCTTCCAGCGCGCCTCGAGCAGGGGCCAGAAGGATCCGTAGGGTCCGCGCAGGCCCAGCACGTCGCCCACGTCCAGGCGGTCGATCACCCGGGTGGTGCGGCCGACGATGCGGATCGTGTGCTCCAGGTCCTCGTCGTCCGGGTCGGACGAGATGGAGATGGCCACCTCGCCCACGCCCGGCACGTACACCATGTTGAACTGACCCGGCAGGAAGTCGAAGCGGGCGCACGCGGCCGGGTCGCGCAGGCGCAGTCGGTAGGCGTGGAGCTCGCTGCCGAAGCTGCGCTTCTCCACGATCTCCGCCGGCTCCGGCACCAGCGCCTGGGCGCTCGACAGCGGCGCGCTCACCGGGCCGGCTCCGTCTCGCCGCTCGTCTCCCGGATCGCGGCCACCTCCTCGGTCAGGTCGATCCCCACCGGACACCAGGTGAGGCAGCGCCCGCAGCCCACGCAGCCCGAGCTTCCGAACTGGTCGATCCAGCTGGCGAGCTTGTGCACGAGCCACTGGCGGTAGCGGTCGCGCACCCGGTCGCGGAAGTTGATGCCGTGGATCTGGCTGTGGTCCGGGTCGAAGCACGAATCCCATTCGCGCACCCGGAGCGACGCCTTCCCGTCCAGGCTCGGCTCGTCGCGCTGGTCGTGACAGAAGCAGGTGGGACACACGAGCGTGCAGCTGGAGCAGCCGAGGCAGCGCTCGCCCACGTCGTCCCAGCGCGGGTGCCGCAGGTTGTCGTAGAGCAGGTCGGGCAGGTCGCTCGTGTCGAGGCGGCGACCGATGCCCTGCGCGCAGGCGTCGAGGTCGCGCCGTTCTTCGCGACACGCCTCGCCGGGGGCCTCGGGCAGGGAAAGCGCGGCGGCCACCTCCTCGCCCGCCTCGGACCCGGCCCGCACCACGAAGCCCCCGTCCAGCTCGGTGAGCGAGAGGTCGAAGCCCGTCGCCGCCTCGGGTCCCGTCCCCATCGACGTGCAGAAGCAGGTGTCCACCGAGCGCGTGCAGTTCACGGCCACCGTGAAGAGCCGCGCGCGGCGCGCTGCGTAGTGGGCGTCGGGCAGCCGGTCGCCCAGGAAGATCCGGTCCTGCACGGCCAGCGCGGCCACGTCGCAGGGACGCACGCCGATCACCGCGACGGGCGGTCCGTCCGGCACGACCGGCTCGCACGCGAAGTCGCCGCCGGGACCGTCCATGCGCACCTGGAGCAGCGGCTCGCGCGGCGCGAACACGAAGGGCTTGAGCGCGCCCGGACCGTGGACGATGCCGAACACGCGTCCGTCGTCGCTGGGCTCGAGCCGGTATCCGCCCGGCTCCTGGTGGTCCCGCAGGCCCACCGCCAGCTCGGCGACCTCGCGAACCGGGGCGAAGACCAGGGCGCCGTCGCGGACCACCGGGCCGTGCACGACGAAGCCGCGCTCGGACAGCGCGTCGAGCAATCGCTGCAGCCCGTGGCGCTCGAGCCATCGCGGACGTCCGCTCGACTCCACCGACGCCACCTCCCGAAGGGAGCCTAGAGCCCATCTCGAAAATGCGCCAAGCAGGGGCGACTCCGACGGTGCGGCTCCGCGCCGGGGCGCTTTCGAGATGGGTTCTAGCCGGCCTCTCCCACCCTGCCCACGAGCGGAGCGCCCTCGGCCTGGGCGACCGCCCAGGCGCGGGCCTCCTGCTCGCGCGCGCGGATCGCCGTCTCGCCGACGGCGGCCAGCTCGCGTCCCAGCGCCACGAGCACGTCGTCGTAGGTCACGATGCCGACGAGCCGTCCTTCCTGCGTCACCGGAATGCGGCGCACCGCGTTCTCGCTCATCGCGCGCACCACCCGGGTCAGGGGCTCGCCCGCGTCGAGCATCAGCGGCGACCGGCTCATGATGGAGGCGGTCGGCGTGGCGTCGGGCTCGAGGTCGCGGGCGGTGACGCGCAGCGCCAGGTCCCGGTCGGTGACGATGCCGCACGGACGCCCGTCGTCGACCACCACGACGCAGCCCACCCCGTCCCGGCCCATCCGACGCGCCACCTGGCGCGCGGACGTGTCCGACGACACGGTCGTCACCGTGCGCCGGTAGTGTGCGGCGCTGCGCACCTGCCGTGCGTCGCGCACCGCCGGGCTGCGGGCCGCCGGACCGTGCTCCGTCGCGACGTCCGCGAGCGCCTGGAGCTCGCCGGCCGCCAGGCGCACCAGGTCGTCGCCGGTGAACATCCCGAGCAGCCGGCCCTCGCCGTCGACGACCGGCGCGCGGCGCAGGCCGCGGGTGCGCAGCTCCTCGGCAGCCCGCTGGAGGCTCAGGTCCTCGGTCAGCAGCTGGGGCGGCGTACTGCTCGCGCGCTCGACCTCGACCGTGCTCCCGATCGCGCCCCGCGCCACCACGCGCAGTGCCAGGTCCCGGTCGGTGACCACGCCGAAGGGCCGGCCCTCCTCGACGACGACGAGCGCACCGACCCGCTCGCGGTCCATGCGCAGCGCGGCATCCTGGGCCGTGGCGCCGCGCTCGACGTCACAGGCCGGCCGGCGACAGATCGTTCCGACGGACATGGGCTGCGCCTCCTCTGCTTCCTTCCGAGCGGGCCCGCCGCTACTGCGCGACCCGCGCCAGCGAGAGCTCCGGCCGGGCCGTCGCCCCCGCCCTGCGGCGCGCGGCGGAGCGTGCGTCGGCCGCGCGCAGGGCGGCGGCGCTGATCCGCGCGATCCGCAGGTCGCCGAGCGGCGTCCCCAGTCCGGAGTTCACGATCATCGCGACCGCCAGCTCGCGGCTCGGGTCGGCCCAGGCGCCGGATCCGCCGAAGCCGAAGTGGCCGAACGCGTTCTCCGGACTGCCGGCGGTGGTGAAGACGCCGTGGTAGCCGAGCCGCCAGCGCATGTCGAAGGGGATCACCGACAGGCGTCCCGCGTGGCTCTGGCGGCGGGTGGCGCGGCGCAGGGTGCGCTTCGACAACAGCCGCACCCCGTCGATCTCGCCGCCGCCGGCCAGGGCGGCGTACATCCGGGCCAGCGAGCGCGCGGTGAACAAACCGTTGGCCGCCGGGATCGAGGCGCGCAGCGTGTCGTTCGCGCCGAAGTCGAAGTGGCCGATGCCGCGGGGCGCCAGCGAGTCGAGGATGCTCTGCACGTCGAGCTGCACCGACAGCACGCGCGCGCCCTCGCGGAGCAGCGGCGAGACCGCCCGCAGCAGCGCGCGGGTGGTCCCGGCGGGCAGCACCGGCGTCAGGATGTTGCGCCGGGGCCAGATCAGCTCGGCCGAGCGATGCAGCTCGTGCTGCGGCGTCCCGATGAACATGCCGTCCAGCGCCAGCGGTCCGGCCAGCTCGGCCTGGACCAGGTCGGCGAACTCGCGGCCGGTCACCCGCTGGAGGATCTCGCCCACCAGGTAGCCGTAGGTCAGGCCGTGGTAGCCGGTGCGCTCGCCGGGCGCGTGCACCGGCTCGGCGCGCTCGATCGCGTCGATCATGTAGTCCCAGTCGAGCATGCGGTCGGCGCGGTCGATCATCTGCCGGATGTGGTAGAGGCCCGACTGGTGGGCCAGCACGTGGCGAACGCGGACGTTCTGCTTGCCGGCCTGGGCGAACTCGGGCCAGTGGTCGGCGACCCGGTCGTCGTAGTCGAGCAGGCCCCGGTCGACCAGGATGTGCAGCAGCGTCGAGGCGACGCCCTTGGTGGTCGAGAAGCTGGGCGACATGGTGTCCGCCACCCAGGGGCGCCGGCGGCGGTCGCGGACGCCTCCCCACAGGTCGACGACCTGCTCGCCGCGGTGGTAGATGCAGACCGCGGCGCCGCCCGGCGACGCGTCGAGCTGCCTCTGGAGGACCTGCGCCACCCCCTCGAAGGCGGGATGGATCCAGCCTTCGAGCTCGGTCCGGCGCTGCGACTTCCACCAGGTGCTTCCGTCGTCCATCTTTCGATGGTACGGAAGACCGGGCGCACACAGTGTCTGGCACCCGACACCGCACGCGCGCGCTCTCAGTGCAGCGGAGCGCGGATCTCCCGGAGCGGCGGCAGCCAGTCGTCCCGTGGACTGGCGATCGTCCACACGAAGCCGCCACACGCGCCCCAGCGGCCGCGCAGCGGCCCGACGTGGCCCGGAACGTCGACGCGCAGGCTCGCGCCGTCCGATGCGGGGTGCACCCGCACGCTGCGCGTATCGACGTCGAGGCCGATGCGCAGCGCCTTGAGCGCACTCTCCTTGGCGCTCCACAGCAGGTTCGCCGCCTGGGCGCGGGCGCCGTCCGCCAGCCCGCCGAGCCAGTCGCGCTCCGCGTCGTCCAGGAAGTGGCGTTCGAAGGCGGGACTGCGCTCCTCGCACCGCTCGAGGTCGCAGCCCGGCAGCGATCCGGCGGCGCCGACCAGGCACAGCACGCCGCCCGACCGGTGGCTGATCGACAGCTCGCAGTCGAGGGGCCGGCCGCGGAAGAACGCCCGCGGCGCGCCGCGCGCGTCGGCCCGCACGTCGAGGGCGGCGAAGTCGCCCTGGCCGATGCCGCCCAGCGCGTGTGCGATGGCGCGCTTGGCGGTCCAGCGACCGCGCCGGAAGTCGCGGCGGCGGGCCGGCAGGCGCACGCGCGCCAAACGCTCGCGCTCGCCCGGGGACAGCCAGTCCGGCTCGCGGGGCGGCGACGCCGCCCGCTCGAGCCAGAGCAGCGGCTTCACGGCCTCTCCCCCGCCTTCGCCAGGCCCCGCTCCAGCGCGCCGATCACGTAGGGACGCAGCTGCGACGGCGCCAGGATCTCGTCCAGCGAGCCCACCTGGCGCGCGCGCTCGACGCTGTGGACCGAGTCGAACTCGTCGGCCACCTCGCCCAGCTTCTCCGAGCGGACCACGTCGTACAGCTCGTGCCAGCGCGCGCGCAGGCGGCTCTGCACCGCGCCCGTCGCCCGCGCGATCTCGGCCTCGAGCTCGGCCACGCGCGGATCCTCCTTCGCGCGCCGGTCCACCTCGCCCGCGAACACCACGGCGGCGGCGGGGGCGCCGCCGATCACCGAGGCGTAGGAGCCCTCCAGCGCGGCCACCTCGAGCGACTCGTTCAGCCGACGCGAGAACACCACGTAGGCCCCGCCGTGGTAGCGGTTGATCACGCAGAACACGATGGGCCCCTGGAAGTTCACCACCGCGCGGCCGATCTCGGCGCCGAACTCGAGCTGGAGCCGGCGCAGCGACTCGGGCGATCCGTCGAAGCCGGACAGGTTGGCGAGCACCACCACCGGCCGGCTGCGGCTGGCGGCGTTGATGGCGCGCGCCACCTTCTTCGAAGACAGCGGGAACAGCGTCCCGGGCGTCCACTGCTCCGGACCGTCGGCGGGCACGAAGCCGAGGCGCGGCACCGGCTGGCTCTCCAGGCCGATCAGGCAGGCCGGGATGCCGCCCAGGTGGACGTCCCACACCACCGCCGATTCCGCCTCGCGCATCTCGGACCAGCGCTCGAGGGGCGCGTGGTCCTGGTCGACCACCGCGCGCATCACGTTGCGGATGGCGAAGGGCTTGCGGCGGCCCGGGTTCTTCTCCGCGTTCCAGATGTCGCCCACGCGCTCGAAGGCCGCGCCCTCGCCGCCGCCGTAGGGGAAGGCGCAGACGTCGCGATCGCGGGGATCCTCGGTCGGGGCGCGCCGCGCGGAGCGCTCGCCCGGCGCCACGTAGGAGTGCTCGTAGTAGCGGAACAGGATGCCGCAGGCGTCGCCCAGGTCGCGCGCCCAGTACTGGGCCTCGCCGTTGACGCCCATGATCTTCTCGTAGCCGCCGATACCCACGTTGTCCTCGGCGGACACGCCGCCCGAGTAGTCGAGGGCGCGCTTCCCGGTGAGCACCATCGACGCCTCCGGCGTCATGATCAGCACGCCGCGGGTGTGCATGAGCATGGTCGCCTCGGCGTTCCAGTAGCTCTGGCCGCCCACGTTCACGCCGGCCACCACCAGGTTGACCTCGCCGCCCTCCTGGGTGAACTCGATCAGGTGGCGCAGCGCCGCCGCGGTCCAGTCGAGGTTCTCGGTGCCGCTGTCCATGGCGATCTTCGCGCCGGCCGAGATGGGGAACCACTCGAGCGGGACGCCCAGCGTGCGGGCCAGGTCGACGGCGGCGATGATGCGCCGGCACTCGGGCTCGGCGAAGCATCCCATGTCCCGGCTCGGATCGCCGAAGATCGCGACGCGGGCCATGCCTTCCGGGTGCCGGGGCGTGAAGTTGCGGATCACGCCGACGACCAGGTTCGCCTCGTTGCTCCCCGGCTCCCGCTCGACGCGCACCAGCGCACCGCTCTCGTCCAGGTCGTACTCCTCGAACTCGCCGGGCGGGAAGTCGGTGAGCCGGCCGTCGCGGGGCGGCGTCAGCATGCGGATCAGCTCGTAGGGATAGAACATGCCGCGCTGGCGCATGCGCACCACGCGCTGTCCGTACCGGGAGAGCGGCGCGATCGGGGTGTCGGCCAGCTGCCCGAAGGAGACCTCGAACTCGGCGCCGCCCGGGTTGGCGATCTCGATCAGCGTCTCGTCGAGGCGTCCGGTCGCGGCGTTCCGCACCCGGGCGCGCACCGTGATCTTCTGGAGACCGAGCCCCTCGGTCGCCGGCGCCAGGCGGTGCGCGATCTCCTGGATGTCGGCGACGCCCAGGTCGAGCGTCGGCCAGACGAAGAGCGTGATGCGGTTCCAGTGCAGCCGCCGGCGCTCGCTGCGCCGCGACTGGAACAGGCGCATGGCGGCGAAGGCCTCGTGCACCTGCCGTTCCAGGTGCGGGTAGTGCAGCACCCGCCCCTCGGCGTCGCGCACCGGGGTGATGTCGCGCACCTCGACGAAGGCGAACAGCCGCTCGTCGCGCGGGTGGTCGCGGGCCACGCCGTGGAACAGGTGCACGTCCTCGGCGGACGCCACGCGCTCCACGTCGAAGTTGCAGAGCCGCCAGAGCTGGAGGCGCTTGGCCATCATCGGGTGCAGGCCGCGGACCGTCCGCTCCTCGCGCAGGCCGTCGCCACCATCGGGGCCACCATCGGAGCGGTAGGTGAAGTGGCGCACGGCGCCCATGCCGCGACCGCCGCCCGGCGTGGTCACGGCCGCGACCAGGCGACGCAACGTCCGGGGCAGGCCCCAGCCCTCGATGACCCGGCGCAGGTGCTCGGCCGCGGCGTCCGCCTCGGCCGGCGCCCCCTCCCCCCAGATGTAGACGTCGAGCACCACCTCGTGCTCGGCCGGAACGCCGGCCACCATCTGGCGCAGCTCGGCGCCCAGCTCCGGCAGGTCGCGCCAGGCCGCGTGGGTGGAGACGGCGTGGATGCGGGCGCCTTCGTGGAGATACTCGGCGACCGCGTAGCTGCGTCCGCCGGCGACGCGGACGGCGACGTTCTCGAGGTCGCGGTGGCGGTAGTAGCGCCGGAACAGCACCTCCAGCGACACGTCGCGCTGGCGGCCGAGCCGGCTCTCGAGCCGCGCCGCCAGCAGCGGCGCCAGGGGCTGCGGGCAGTCGACCAGCGCGTGGATCGCCTGCTCGCGGGCCTCGGGCGAGGCCGCCGCTTCGTCGAGCCGCGCCTCCGCCTCGTGGTAGACGCGCGCACGCACGTCCTCGAAGAAGGGCCGGTCGAAGGTGCGGTAGCGCAGCTCGCGGGCCAGGTCGCTGAGGGCCTGGTAGCGCGTGCCGGCGATCTCGACGATGCGGTCGATCATGTGGCGGAAGCCGGGCTCCGCCTGGGGAGACAGGGTGTGCACGTGCTCGAGGCGGCGCTCGAGGATCGCGCGCACCAGCGCGGCGTGCTCGTCCATGCGCTCGTGGGCCTTGCACACCCAGAGCAGCGCCTCCTCCAGCTCGGGGCTGCGCTCCAGCGAATCGACGTCGTAGTGCAGCAGCGCGCGGCGCAGGCGTTCGACGTAGGCGGGGGAGAGCCCCGCCGCCTCGGTGTCGAGGGAACGCAGGAAGAGCAGCAGGTACTCCTCCGGCGTGCGCAGGTCCGAGCCCTCGCCCTCGCGGCGCGTGCGGATGCGGTGCAGGAGGGCCGCCTGGTCCGCGAAGACTGCGAGGATCTCCTGCTCGCCGGCCAGCAGGTCCGGATCGTCGGCGGGCAGCGCGGCCGACAGCCGCGCCAGCTCGGAGGACAGCGCTTCGAGCTCGAGGGCGTCGACGTCGAAGCCCAGCGCGAAGCGCCGCAGCTCCTCGAGCACCTCGCGGCAGCGCTCCCGCTTCCCCTCGGCCGGCTGCTGGAGCTCCGCCAGCGCGCCCAGGGTCACGCGCTCCGCCCCGGAAGCCTCTTCCGTCCGCTCCTCGGGCTCGATCAGCACCAGCGGAGCGCCGGCTTCGACCTGGGTGTTGGGCGAGACCAGCACCGCGCGCACGCGCCCGTCGCAGGGCGCCGTCACCCCCAGCTCCGACTTCATCGACTCGAGCACGGCCAGCCGGTCGCCGCGCGTGACCGGATCGCCCTTGCTCACCGAGAGCGAGACGACGATGGCGGGCGCCGGCGAACGGACCATGCCGACGTCGTCGCGGGACAGGCGGTGCGGAATGCCCTCCACCTCGACCAGCGGGTCCGCCCCCTCGCTCAGGCTGAGCACCCGGTAGCGGCGCTCGCCGAAGGTCAGGTGGCGCTCCAGCGGTCCCAGCCGGTCGACCTCGACGGAGACGGTGCGGCCGTCCAGCTCCACGCGGTAGTGACGCGGCGCCACCCGGCGCACCCGCATCTCGTAGGCGTTGCCGGCGTGGCGCAGCTCGACCGACGCGCCGACGTCGCGCCGCAGCCGCAGCCGACCGCGCGCGGCGGTGCTGTAGAACTGGGAGCGCTCGATGGCGTGCTCCGCGTCGTAGCCGTCGATGGCTCCCTGCACCAGGGCCACGTCGGCCAGCGCGTCGGTCAGGTGCTCGCCCTCGGCCGCCATCCGGTCGAGCCAGCCCACGTCGACCTCGCCGCTGCGCACCTCGTCGCGCGCCAGCAGACCGAGCAGGAAGCCCTTGTTGCTGGCGCCCCCGCGCACCGCCAGCTGCATGGAGCGGAGCCCCCGCTCCAGGCGCGCCAGCGCCTCGCCGCGGTCGCGCCCGAAGGCGATCAGCTTGGCGATCATCGAGTCGAACTCGGGCGCCACCGTGTCGCCCTCGGCGAAGCCCGAGTCGACGCGCAGACCGGGTCCGCCGGGCAGGCGCAGCAGCTCGATGCGTCCGGGGCTGGGGGCGAAGCCGCGGGCCGGGTCCTCGGCGTTCACGCGGGCCTCGATGGCGTGGCCCCGCGCCGCGGGCGGATCGCCCTTCAGCATCCCGCCCCGGGCGACGTGGATCTGGAGCTTCACCAGGTCGAGCCCGGTCACCAGCTCGGTGACCGGGTGCTCCACCTGGAGGCGGGCATTCACCTCCATGAAGGAGAAGGCGCGCTCGCGCGGGTCGTAGAGGAACTCGACGGTGCCGGCGCCCCGGTAGCCCGCCAAATCGCCCAGCCGCGCCGCGGCCTCGCAGATCTCGCGGTGCTGCGCCGGGTCCAGGCCGGGCGACGGCGACTCCTCGAGCACCTTCTGGTTGCGGCGCTGCACGCTGCAGTCGCGCACGCCGAGCGCCCAGGTGGTTCCCTGGCCGTCGCCGACGATCTGCACCTCGACGTGGCGCGCGCCCTCGACCAGGCGCTCCATGAAGACCGTGTCGTCGCCGAAGCCGGCCAGCGCCTCGCTGCGCGCGCTCTCGAACGCCTCGTCCAGCTCGTCCATGGAGCGGACGCGACGGATGCCGCGTCCGCCGCCGCCGGCCGTGGCCTTCACCATCAGCGGGAAGCCCAGCCGCTCGGCGACGCTGCGCGCCTCGCCCGGGGTGGAGACCGGTCCGTCGCTCCAGGGCGCCACCGGCACGCCGGCCTGCTCCGCCATGCGCTTCGAGCCGATCTTGTCGCCGAGGGCGCGCATCACCCGCGCGTCGGGTCCGATGAAGACGATGCCCAGCTGGCTGCACAGGTCGGCGAAGGCGGCGTGCTCGGAGACGAAGCCCCAGCCCACCCAGACCGCTTCGGCCCGGCTCTCGCGCAGCGCGCGCTCGAGCGCCTCGTAGTCCAGGTAGCGGTTCTTGCGCCGCGAGTCGGCGGGATCCACGAACGTGGCCGACCCCAGGCACACCGCCTCGTCGGCGGCGCGCACGAAGGGCGCGGTGCGGTCGGGCTCGGTGTAGAGCGCGATGGTCCGCAGGTCCGCCTCGCCGTCGCTGCGCAGCTCTTCGACCGCGCGGATCAGGCGTACCGCCGGCTCGCCCCGGTTCACGATCGCGATGCGCTGGAACGACGGCGTGCTCATTCCCCGCCTCCATGGAGCGCCGCGGCCAGCGGCCCGCGCAGCTCCTCGGGAAGATCCTGGGGCAGCGCCATCGTGGCGTAGCCGGTCATCTCCAGCAGCGTCCGGCCGCGCGCGTCGACGACCCGCGCGTCGTACACCCCGTCGCACTCCTCGACGACGGCGAAGACGTCGCCCTCGGGCGCGTCGACGTCGGGAAGCTCCACCCGCTCGATGCGGCTGGGCAGGCCCAGGCGACCGGTGCGTGCGATCTCCGCCACGCCGGCGGTCTGGAAGCACAGCTCGAGCAGCAGGGGGCGCGTGGCCAGCGGCGCGTCGGCCGGCTCGCGGTCGGCGGGGCGCTCCGTCGCCAGGCGTCCCACGACCCGTCCCTGCCCGTCGCTCCACACCCGGTCGAGCAGCTGGTAGGCGGGACCGTGGAAGTAGACGCGGTAGACGTCGTCCCGGCCGGCGCCGCCGTCCGACGGGACGGACGGCGCGTCGACGTTCTCGCCGGCGGGCCGCTTGCCGAGCCGCAGCCGCGCGCGGAAGTGCTCGGTCACCTGCGTCTCGCCGCGCCCGGCCAGCTCACGGCTGCCGATCAGCCGGCAGTCGGCGACCCATCCCTCGCTCCCGTCCCTCGCCTCGCGCAGCCGGGCCCGCGGCTCGAGCGCGCGCGGCTCGTCGCGGTAGAACTTGAACGGCGCCAGGAACTCGACGTCCTCGATCGCCGCCACCGGCGTCTCCGGCGCGAAGCTGCCCGCCAGCTCGCCGAAGGCCTCGAGCCCCATCACCCCCGGCAGCACCGGCGTACCGTCGATGCGGTGGTGGTCGAGGAAGGGCTGCCGCGCCGGGTCGAGTCGTGCCTCGCCGCACAGGCCGTCGGCCAGGCTCATGGCGGTCCAGCGCGGGGCCACCACGCCCTCGCCTTCGGGCGCATCGCCCGGGCGCAGACCGCCGTCCGGGTCGCGCTCCGCCTCGAGCACGCCCAGCGCGCCGGCGATCAGCACCTCGCCGGTGCGGCCGGCGTCCATCAGCTCCTGGCGCACGATCGGAATGCCGGCGGCGGGCGCCAGCATGTCGATGCCGGCCCGTCCCATGATCTCCGGAATGGAACCGCGCGACGCCATGCCGATCTCGGCCCAGGCGGTCCAGTCGAGGGTCAGCGCGCGCAGCCCGGGGCGATCGGCCGCCAGCCGCGTCGACTGCTTCGCCAGCAGGTCGTTGGCCGCGCTGTAGTCGGTCTGACCGGCGTTGCCGAAGCGGCCGGCGATGGAGCTGAAGGCGACGGTCGCGCCGAGCGGCGCATCCCCCAGCGCCGACAGCAGGTTGAACCAGCCGTCCGCCTTCACGTCGAAGACCAGGTCGAACTCCTGGCGCGCCTTCTCCGGGATGGGCCGGCTGCGTTCGAAGCCGGCGGCGTGCAGCAGCACGTCGATGCGCTCGTGGCGCGACCGGATGTCGCCCACCACGCCGGCCACCGCGTCGGCGTCGGTCAGGTCGACCGGGTGCCAGTGGGTCTCACCGCCCGCCGCGCGGACCTCCGCCAGCAGGCTGGCGGCCGCGTGGCGCCGCTCCACGTCGGCCAGCTCGCGCTCGACGCGCACCGGCGTGGCGCGCTCGCCCGCCTGCTTCAGCCGCTCGAAGATCTCCTTGCGCAGGGCGTCCGGGTCCTCGGCGAAGCGACGCACGTCCGCGTCGTCCTCCGTCGGTGCGGGCGCCAGGTCGAGCAGGTGGAACACGCCACCGCCGGCGCCGCGCGCCAGGTCGGCGGTGATCGCCGACACGATGCTGCCCGCCGCGCCGCTCACCAGGAACACGCTGTCGGAGACGAGGTCGAGCCCGCCCTCCTCTTGGGCGGGCCGCTCGAGCAGCCCCACCGTGTAGCGACGTCCGTCGGCGCGGCCGATCTCGACGGCACCCGGATCGCAGAGGGTCTCCTCGATCAGCGCGTCGGCGGGCTCGGCCGTGCGCCGGCTGCGCGCGAAGTCCACCACCTTGACCAGCGCCGCCGGCCGCTCGCGGCCCAGCGCCTTCACGAAGCCGCTGACGGCGCCGCCCAGCGGACAGGCCGCGCCGCCGTCGTCGAGACCGAGACGGCCGCCCATGCGCGTGCCGGCGACCAGGAAGCCGCCGGGAGCCTCGAGGCCGTCGTAGAATTCGCCGGCCGCATCGAACAGGCGCTTCACGCGCAGGTCGAGCGCCGCGCGCCAGCCGGCCAGGTCGAGGTCGCCGAGGGCCGGCGCCGCGTCGAGCGCCGGCAGCCAGTAGAGACCCTGTACGGGAGCCTGCTCCACGGCGCTGCGCAGCGCCTCTACCGGATCGGCGGCTGCCGGGTCGAGCAGCACCACGTCGACGCCCCGCGCGCGCAGCCGCCGCTCGAGCACCGGCGCCACGCCGCCCGCGTCGGGCAGGATCGCCACGCGCGTTCCGGCCTCGAGGACCACACCGCTGGGCTTGCAGCGGTCGGCCGCGGCCCGCAGCCCGGGAACCGGGACGCGGCGCCGCGTGGCGCGCGCGGCCGCGTCGTCGCCCCGCGCCAGCCCGTGGCCCCGTGGCGCGGGCTCGGTCGTCGCGGTGTCTGCGGCCGCCTGGGGCGCCTCCCCGGCCGCGCCGGCCCCGCGGTCGGGACGCCGCTCCATCACGAAGCGCACCGCGTGGGCCAGCGTCGGATAGTCGCGTAGCTTCAGGTTCTCGTCGCGCGGGATGTCGTAGGCCTCGCGGATCGCCGCGAAGGTCTCGGCCTGCTTGACGGTGTCGATGCCGAGGTCGGCTTCCAGGTCGAGGTCCAGCTCCAGCATCTCGGCCGGGTAGCCGGTCTTCTCCGACACGATCGCCAGCACCCGCGCCTGGGCCTCGGCCTCGACGTCATTCGTCGCGGCGGCGGGCGCCGCGACGGGCTCGGGCGGAGCGGGCACCGGAGCCGGCTCCACCGGGGCCTGCGCGGGGGCGCGCTCCACCACCGCCGGAGCGGGTGCAGGCGCCGGCGCGCGAAGCGGTGCGCCGGCGTCGCGCAGGCGCAGCGTGCGCGACACGACCTCGATCTCCGGCTCGGCGTGACCGCTCACCGCCGTCAGCCACTGCCGGTAGCGGGCCGCGTCCTCCAGACGGGTCTCGTAGCCCAGGGCGTCCGGCTCGGGACGGGTGCCGTCCGCGCTGGGGCACCAGCGCAGCAGGGTCATGCTGATCTGCGAGCCGAAGCCGGCGCCGAGGCGCAGCGCGTAGCGGACCGGGTAGCGCCCGCCCTTCGACAGGTGGAGCGTGCCCAGGTCCGGGTCCGGCTCGGCGAAGTTCGGCACCGGCGGGATCACGCCCGTCTCCAGCGCCTTGATGGCCACCGCGTCCTCGATGCCGACGCCCATCGGGTGGCCGGTCAGGCCCTTGGTGTTGGCGACGACGATCTCGGCGGCCAGGTCGCCGAACACGCGGCGCAGGGCCTCGACCTCGGCCGACGCGCTGCCGCCGCGGGCCGGCGTGTAGGTCTCGTGGGAGACGAAGACCAGCTCGCGGGCGAGCTGGCGGCGGTCGAGCCCGAAGCGGCGCTCGGCGTCGGCCACCAGCCGCTCCATCACGCCGGCGATGTGGGAGACGTCGAGGCGCGTGCCGTGGAACGCGCTGTTCGCCGTGACCGCCGAGAGCAGCTCGCAGATCGGACGCAGCCCGCGCTCGCGCACGCACCCGGGCGCCTCGATCACCGCGCCCGCCGCGCCCATGCCCAGGATCATGCCGTGGCGGCGGCGGTCGAAGGGCAGTGCGGCCTTCTCGACCACGTCGTCGGTGGCGGCGGCGCCGGTGGCCAGGAAGCCGGAGCCGATCCACTCGAGCAGGTGCTCGCTGGTGGCGTCGTCGGCCGCCACCACCACCACGCGCCGGCAGCGGCCCGCGGCGATCCAGTCCTGGGCCAGGGCGAAGGCCTGGGTGGTGCTGGCGCAGGCCGAGTTGATGTGGGTGTTGGGGCCTCGGGCGCCGATGTACTCGGCGAACTGGGCGTGGGCCATGGGCAGCACGCGGAACAGGAAGCGCCGGTCGAACTCGTAGGCGTTCTCCGCGTGCTCCGTCTCCAGCTCGTGCAGGCGGTGCTCGATCTCCGCCGCCAGCGCCTCGCTGCCGCCCATCTCCCGGGCGCGGCCGAGCAGGCCCCGCAGCAGGTCGATCTCGATCTCGCGGCCGTGGTCGGCGTGGAAGCGCGTCAGCTCGTCGGCGAAGGCGTCGAAGCCCGGGAAGGCCGAGGCGAAGATCACGCCGGTCTCGTCGCGCAGCGCGTCGGGCAGCATCCAGCGGTCCGGCAGGCGCGTACCGGTGGTCGTGTCGCGGTAGTGCATGGCCAGCGGGATGCCGGCGTCGCGCAGCGCCTCGAGGCCGGCGCCGATGGCGAGTCGCGTCGACACGTCGAAGGCCGCGTCGCGCTCGGCCGGCACGCCGAACTCCTCGCACAGGTCGAGCGCCCCGGACCGGGCCGCCAGCTTGATCACGTCCGACGAGTCCTCGATCGCCTCGAAGTGGGGCTCGCCGCCGCCCTTCACCAGCCGCGTGATGTGCTTGTCGATCATCGCCTGGCGGAAGCGGGTGGGGATGAGGTCGATCTCCTGCTCGCCGTCCAGGATGCGCTGCACGTTGCGGTCGTCGAACACGCGCTCCCGGCCCGGCAGGCCGAGGGCCGCACCGCTGACCACGGGAGCCGCGCCGTCGGGTCGCGACGGGGTGCGGCCCATCAGCGCCGCGCCGCGCTCCAGGAACTCGACGAAGAGGTCGCCCAGCGCCCCGAAGTCGCCGGATGCAGCCGGACCCCGGACCGCCGGGAATGCCGGCACCGCCGCCGGCACCGGTCTCTCTGCGACGGGCGCCGGGCGCGCCGGCTCGGGGGTCGCCGCCTCGCGCACCCCGATGCCGCTGGCCCACAGGCCGCACAGCGCCTGGTTGAAGCTGGCGAGGCCGCCGGTCTTCGGGTGGTTGGTGAACAGCGCCAGCACGTCGTCCCGACCGCCCAGCACGTCCTCGGCGAAGCCGTGCAGCGCGCGCTTCGGCCCGACCTCGACGAAGGTCCGTGCACCCAGCTCGTAGAGCGTGCCCAGGCCCTTCACGAACTGCACGGGCGACGCCACCTGGCGCGCCAGCAGGTCGATCATCTCGGCCTCGACGCCCGGACCCATCGGGTAGAGCTCGCCGTGCACGTTGCCGACCAGCGGGATCGCCGGCGGCGCCAGCCGCAGCCGCTCGAGGGTGGCCCGCAGCGGATCGCTGGCCGGCGACACGATCGAGGTGTGGAAGGCGTGGCTCACCGGGATCTGCACCACGTCGTGGCCTTCGCCGCGCAGCGCCTCCATGGCGCGCTCGACGGCCTCGGTGGCGCCGCCGATCACCGCCTGGGAGGTGCTGTTGATGTTGGCGACCACCACGTTGCCCGGCACCTCGGCGAGCACGGCCTCGATGCGCTCGAGCGGCGCGAACACCGCCGCCATCAGTCCGTTGTCCTCGACGGTCAGGCTCGCCATCTCGCGACCACGGGCGCTCACCGCCTCGAGGGCGTCGGCGAAGGGCAGCGCACCGGCGGCCACCAGCGCGCCGTACTCGCCCAGGCTGTGGCCCATCACCACGTCCGGAACGATCCCGTACTCGGCCAGCAGGCGGGTCAGCGCCGTGTCCACGGTCAGCACCGCCGGCTGGGTGATCTCGGTCTTGCGAAGCTCCGCCTCGGCGGCCTTCACCGCGTCCTCGTCGTCGGCGTCGACGAACAGGATCTCGCTGAGCGGACGGCCGAGCAGCGGCTCGAGCACCCGGTCGGCCTCGTCGAAGGTCGCGGCCACGACCGGCTCGCGACTGCGCAGGTCGGCCAGCATGTTGGCGTACTGGGAGCCCTGGCCCGTGTAGAGGAAGGCGACCTTGCCGGGCTCGCCGCTCCCCGTGAACACGCCCTGGGCGCGCAGCGCCCGCTCCATGGCGGGACGCGTCTCGGCGGGGGCGGCCAGCGCGCGCAGCGCCCGCTCCGCCTTGGCCGCCAGGTCCTCGGCGTCGGCGTAGTCCAGTGCGATGCGCTGGGACGCGCGCAGGGTCGCGGCGTCCGGCGCGGCGATCGGCGGCGTGCGTCCGGCGCTGGCCTCGTCGCGCAGCTTCTCGAGGGCCGCGCGCAGCCCGCCCTCGTCGGCGGTGCCGAGCACCGCGGCGCCCCGCGGCGGCGACTTCAGCTCCACCACGCTGGACGTGCCCGACAGATCCGACGTCACCTGCACGCTGGTCCCCTTCGACGTGAGCCGGCCCGGAACGAACTCCTCGAGCACCGCGTGGTAGTTGGTGCCGCCGAAGCCGAAGGCGCTCACCCCGGCGCGGCGCACACCGTCCGGCGGGGCGTCCCAGGGCTTGAGCTCGGTGTTCACGTAGAGCGGAGACGATCCGAAGTCGATGTTCGGGTTCGGCTTCTCCGCGTTGAGGCTCGGGTAGAGCTGCTTGTGGTGCAGCGAGCCGATGACCTTGAGCAGTCCGGCCGCGCCGGCGGCGCCCTTCAGGTGGCCGATGTTCGACTTCACCGAGCCGAGCGGGATGCTCCCGACCCGCGCCCCGGCCCCGCCGAGCACCTCGCTGAGCGCCTGCACCTCGACCACGTCTCCCACCCGCGTCGAGGTGCCGTGGCCCTCGACCAGGTTCACCGAGGCGGGCGACAGCTCCGCGTCGGCCCAGGCGCGCTGGATGGCCAGCCGCTGGCCGGCCGGGTTCGGCGCGGTGATGCCCTTGCCGCGGCCGTCGCTCGCTCCGCCCACGCCGCGCAGCACGGCGTAGACGGTGTCGCCCGCCGCCTCGGCGTCGGCCAGGCGCTTCAGCAGGAAGAAGGCCGCGCCCTCCCCCATCACGAAGCCGTCGGCGCCGTCGCCGTAGGGTCGCGTCCCGGTGGCGGACAGGGCGCCGATCTTGCAGAACTTCACGAAGGGCGCCGGACCCATGTTGCGGTCGACGCCGCCGACCAGGGCCGCGTCGTACTCGCCGGTGATGAGACCCTCGCGGGCCGCGTCGATGGCGGCCAGGGCGGACGCGCAGGCCGCGTCGCAGATGAAGTTGGGTCCGTGGAAGTCGAACAGGTTGGCGATGCGGCCGGCGATGCAGTTGGCCAGCTCGCCGGGCATGCTGTCCTCGCTGATGCCGGGGAAGCGCGCGTTCACACGCTCGTGCATCTCGTTCTCGATGGCGGCGCGCACCGGGTCGGGCAGGCCCGCGAACGACGGCGCCTCCGCCAGCGCGCGCGCGTACTCGGGGAAGAAGACCGGCAGCGAACTCCAGTAGTGCAGGTCGCCGGCCATGGCGGTGCCGACCACCACCGCCGTGCGATCGAGGTCGAGGGGGCGCTCCGGGTGGCCGTAGCCCTGGAGCAGCGTGCGGGCGCAGGCGATGGCCCAGCGCTGCGCCTCGTCCATGGCGTCGGCCACCTTCGGCGGCACCGGCAGGTGCCAGCCCATCGGATCCCAGTCCCACTCGCGCACGAAGCCGCCGATGCGCGAGTAGGTCTTGCCCGGCACCGAGGGGTCGGCGTCGTAGTAGAGCTCCGGATCCCAGCGTTCCCGGGGCACGTCGCCGATCGAGTAGCGCCCGGCCTCCAGGTTCGACCAGAAGGTCTGCACGTCCGGGGCGTCGGGCAGGATCGCGCTCAGCCCGACGATGGCCAGGGCGCGATCCGCGGAATCGCTCATCGGGCTTCCTCCGTGCCTCGAGCGGTGCCGTCGCGCTGGTAGAGCGCGTCGGCGATGAAGTCCATGTCCTCGACCAGCCCGCGCTGGGCCTCGTCGAGCCGGGCCAGGCCGAGCTTCGACGCCAGGTCGGCGGCGCCGCCGTCGCTGCCCGCGACCCAGCGCAGCCCGCCGGACGCGACGGCGAGCAGCGCCTCGCGAGCCGACACGCGCGCCATGGCCGCCAGCACCGGCGGCGCGAAACGGCGGTCGGCCTTCTCGGGCAGGTCGCCCTTCGCGGCGGCGGACGCGCGCCGGACCAGGCTGGCCGCACCCTCGCTGCGCGCCGCCAGCTCGCCCAGCCGGAACAGCACGTGCTGGTTGCGCGTCAACCGGCCCACCCGGGCGCATTCGAACACCTCGGCCAGGGCGCGCGCGGCGAGCGCGGCGACGGCTCCGCCGCAGCCCGGACTCGCGGTCTCGAGCGCGGCGAGCGCATCGGCCTGGTCGCGGTAGTGCTGGCCGCGGGTCTTCAGGTGCAGCTGCCAGCGATCCCGCGCCACGCTCATCTCCATGATCTCGGAGGTGCCCTCGTAGATCGTGGTGATGCGCACGTCGCGCCGGATCTTCTCGACCAGGTACTCGCGCGTGTAGCCGTAGCCGCCCAGCGCCTGGATGCTGGCGTCGGCCGCCGCGTTGCCGGCCTCGGTCGACAGGTACTTGGCGATGGCGCCCTCGGTGATGAGCTGCCCTTCCGGGTTCTCCACCGCGTCGAGGCCGCTGGCGGTCTCCTCGATGTAGGCGCGGCCGGTCTCCAGGGCCACCGCGTGGGGAACGATCAGCTTGTGGGTGTAGGCCTGCTTCTCCGAGAGCGGGGCGCCGCCCTGGATGCGCTCGGTCGAGTACTCGATGGCCCGGTCCAGGGCCGACCAGCCCGCGCCGACCCCGAAGGCCGCGACCATCAGCCGCGTGTAGCCGAAGACGGCCAGGGCCTGCTGGAGCCCCTGGCCC
Source organism: Myxococcota bacterium (assembly GCA_050618055.1). GTDB lineage: Bacteria > Myxococcota_A > UBA9160 > UBA9160 > SMWR01 > CALDCK01. The sequence goes on along the minus strand of JBNLVK010000122.1, from coordinate 18,083 downwards.
TCGACGCCGCCCACCAGGTTCTCCGCCGGCACCAGCGCGTCGTCGAGCGTCAGCGCCGCGGTGTTGCTCAGGCGGATGCCGTGCTTGTCCTCGGGACGCTCGTGGCCGAAGCCCTCGCAGCCCGCCTCGATCACGAACCAGGAGGGTCCGCCCGGGGCGTTGGCCAGGATCGTCGCGACCTCGGCCTGCCCGCCGTTGCTGATCCACTGCTTGCGGCCGGAGAGGCGGTAGCCCGTCACCCGGCCGTCCTCCTCGACCGGCGTGGCCGTGGTGCGCAGGGCCGCCAGGTCGCTTCCGGCCTCGGGCTCGGTGGCCCCGTAGGCCATCAGGATCCCCTCCTCGGCGATCCGTCCCAGCCAGCGGCTCTTCTGCTCCTCGCTGCCGCCGACCCGGATGGGGTCGCTGCCGAGCAGCGTGGCCAGCACGCCCGTCGCCACGCCCACGTCGATGCGCGCCAGCTCCTCGCAGCAGCGGTAGGTATCGAAGGCGCCGCCGCCGAGGCCGCCGTAGGCCTCGGGAACGAACAGCAGCTGGATGCCGAGCTCGGGTCCGCACATCTCGCGGACCTGCGCGACCGGCATCTCGTCGCGCGCGTCGAACTCGAGCAGCACCTCCGGGGGAAAGTTCTGCTTCGCGAAGTCGCGCAGCGAATCGAGGACGACCTCGAGGGTCTCGGCGTCGATTCCCGCGGCCATCAGTGTCGCGACCCGGCGGCGAAGGCGGGAAGTGTCGGCTGGGCGACACCTCGTCTCTCTGCCTCTCGTCCGTCCGAGGCATGCGCCTCACTCGAGTGCAACGGTCTGTGCACCAAGCGCGGCATCGACGAGCGGCAAGTATACAATAGGTTCCGGCGTCGAGATGCAGTGCGAAGCAACTCCTTCTCGACGAGAAAGCGGTCATGGCGAAACGGTGACGACGGAAGTCCTGACGGGTGTGGGAGCGATGGGCGGCCTCACCTTCGCGCTGGCGACGATGCTGGTGATCGCCAACCGACGGCTGCACGTCGAAGAGGATCCGCGCCTGGACGTGGTGGAGGACATGCTGCCGCACGCGAACTGCGGCGCCTGCGGCTATCCGGGCTGCCGTCCGTTCGCCGAGGCGCTGCTCGCCCACGAGGCGCTTCCCGGCAAGTGCACGGTGAGCGACGCAGAGGGACGGTCGCGCATCGCCGACTTCCTGGGCGTCGACGTCGGTCAGGAATCGAAGCGCGTCGCGCGGCTCGCCTGTGCCGGCGGAAGCAACGTCGCGCGCGTTCGCGCCCACTACGACGGACCGCTGGGAGCCGAATCCTGTCGCGCGGCCGCGCTGGTGGCCGGCGGCGGCAAGGCATGCTTCTGGGGTTGCCTGGGCCACGGCGACTGCGAGACCGCCTGCACCTTCGACGCGATCCACATGGACCGGCACGACCTGCCCCGTGTCGACGAAGACGCCTGCACCGCCTGCGGCGACTGCGTGGAGGTGTGTCCGAAGGACCTGTTCTCGATCGTGCCGGCCGAGCAGCGCCTGTGGGTCGCCTGCAAGTCGCTGGGCGCCGGCGACGGTCTGCTCGAGGACTGCCGCGTCGCCTGCACCGCCTGCGCGCGCTGCGAGATGGACGGGGACGGTACCGTCCGCATGGAGGGGAACCTCCCGGTGGTCGACCCCTCGCGCGGACCGCTCACGCGCAAACCCATCGAGCGCTGCCCCACCGGCGCCATCGTCTGGATCGACGCGGAGCGCGGTGCGCAACGCGGAGCCCACGCCCGTCCCGTCGCGCGCCGCACGGCGCTCGACGAGGCCGCCACCTGACGCGGGAGATCGCATGCTGAGGCGAGACAAGAGCCGAACGACCGAGGTCCGCTACCCGGGCGTGCGCATGGCCGTCGACGGCAACACGGCGGTGGTGCTGTGCGAGCGCGAGTCGAGCGACGCCGCCGGCGCCTACCCCATCACGCCGTCCACCCAGATGGGCGAGTACTGGGCCGAGGCCGCGGCGGCGGGGCACCACAACGTCTCCGGGCGCCCGTTGATCTTCGTCGAGCCGGAGGGCGAGCACGCGGCGGCGGCCGTCACCGCCGGCATGTCCATGACCGGCCTGCGCGCGGCGAACTTCTCGTCGGGCCAGGGCATCGCCTACATGCACGAGTCGCTCTACGCCGCGGTCGGCAAGCGGCTCACCTACGTGCTGAACGTCGGCGCCCGCGCCATGACCAAGGCCACGCTGAACGTCCACGCCGGCCACGACGACTACCACTGCATCGACGACACCGGCTTCTTCCAGGTCTTCGCGCGCGACGCCCAGTCCGCCGCCGACCTGAACATCATCGCCCACCGCATCGCCGAGCTGGCGCTGAACCCGGGCGTCGTGGCGCAGGACGGCTTCCTCACCACCCACCTGATCGAGTCGATCCTGGCGCCGGAGCGCGAGCTGATCGCCGAGTACCTGGGCCGGCCCGACGACGTGATCGACACGCCCACGGCGGCCCAGCGCATCCTCTACGGCGACAGGCGCCGGCGCATTCCCGAGCTGTGGGACGTGGACAACCCGGTCATGTCGGGCGTGGTGCAGAACCAGGACGCCTACATGCAGAGCGTGGCGGCCCAGCGCCCGTTCTTCTTCGACCACGTGCGCGAGCTGTCGGACCGGGCCTTCGACGAGTTCGAGGCGCTCACCGGCCGCCGGCACGCACGGGTCCAGACCTACCGCGTCGACGACGCCGACTACCTGATCGTCGGCCAGGGCAGCATGATCCCGTCGGCCGAGGCGGTGGTCGACCACCTGCGCGACACCCGCGGCGTGCGCGTCGGCGTGGTGGACCTGGTGATGTTCCGCCCCTTCCCCGGCGACCTGGTGGGGCAGGTGCTGCGCGGCCGCAAGGGCGTGGCGGTGCTCGAGCGGCTGGACCAGCCGCTGGCCGCCGACCTGCCGCTGGTGCGCGAGATCCGCGCCACGCTGGGCAAGTGCCTGGAGAACGGACGCGACCGCAAGCACCCGCGCCACCCGGAGCTGCCGGCCTACGCGCGCGTCGAGGACGCGCCGCCGCTCTACTCCGGATCCTTCGGCATGGGCAGCCGCGACCTCCAGCCCGAGGGCATCGTGGCCGCCGTCGAGAACATGCTGGAGGACGGTCCGCGCAAGCCCTTCTTCTACCTCTCCATCGACTTCCTGCGCGACGAGCCGGTGACGCCCAAGCAGGCGCTGCACCAGGAGACCATCGAGGAGTCGTACCCGGGCGTTCGCGAGCTGGCGATCCGCGGCTCGGAGAACCCGAACCTGATGCCCGAGAACAGCATCACGGTGCGGTTCCACTCGGTGGGCGGCTGGGGCGCGATCACGACGGGCAAGAACCTGGCGATGACGCTGTTCGACCTGCTCGACTGGCACATCAAGGCGAACCCCAAGTACGGGTCCGAGAAGAAGGGCCAGCCGACCACCTACTACCTGTCGGCGGCGCCCGAGCCCATCCGCATCAACTGCGAGTACTTCTACGTCGACGTGGTGCTGTCGCCCGATCCGAACGTCTTCCAGCACACCAATGCGCTGGCCGGCCTGAAGGAGGGCGGCATCTTCATCATCCAGAGCGAGCACGGCCCGGCCGAGACCTGGGAGCGCATTCCGCCGGTCTTCCAGAAGCTGATCCTCGACAAGAACATCCAGCTCTACGCCCTGGACGCCTTCCGCATCGCGCGCGAGGAGGCCAGCGATCCGGACCTCCAGCTGCGCATGCAGGGCATCGCCTTCCAGGGCGCCTTCTTCGCCGCCTCGCCGGTCATGCAGATGGCGAAGCTCGGCGACGACCAGCTGCTCGCCGCCATCCGCCAGCAGCTCGAGCACAAGTTCGGCTCGAAGGGCGCGCGGGTGGTGGAGGACAACCTGCGCGTCGTGAAGCGCGGCTTCGACGAGCTCCAGCGCATTGAGGCCGACGCGGTGGTCGAGCCCAAGGGCGACGATCGCGTGGCGAGCGCCGGGCCGCCGCTGCCGGTGATGGTCGAGGCGCTGCCGGCGAGCCGGGCGCCGATCACCGACGTCCACCGCTTCTGGGAGCAGACCGGCAGCTTCTACGCCCGCGGCATGGGCAGCGACAACATCACCGACCCGTTCATCGGGCTGGGCGTCATTCCGGCCGGATCGGCCCTGTTCCGCGACATGACCCAGATCCGCTTCGAGCACCCGGAGTGGATCGCCGAGAACTGCACCGCCTGCGGCAACTGCTACACGGTCTGCCCGGACACGGCGATCCCGGGCCTGGTGAACGAGGTGGGCCAGGTCCTCGACACGGTGGTGAAGCGGGTGCGCCGCCGCGGCCACGCCATCGTGCACCTGCCCCGCGCCGTGCGCCAGATGGAGCGCCACCTGCGGGCGCTGCTGGAGACCGCCCAGGAGACCGATCCGGTGGACGCGCTGATCGAGGACGCCATCGACCAGACGCGCCAGGGCACCGAGGTGGAGGAGGCGGACCGGGGCGCGCTGGCCAAGGAGCTCGAGTGGTTCCGCGAGGAGCTGGGCGAGTTCCGCTTTGCCCTGTCGCGCCCCTTCTTCACCCTGCCCGAGAAGAAGCAGAAGGGCAGCGGCGGCCTGCTCTCGATCACGGTCAACCCGAACACCTGCAAGGGCTGCAAGGAGTGCGTCGAGGTCTGCGACGACGACGCGCTGCGCATGGTTCCCCAGACCAACGCCTCGGTGGAGCGCCTGCGCCGCGAGTGGGACCTGTGGCTCGACCTGCCGACCACGCCGCAGAAGTTCATCCGCGTGGACGACCTGGAGGAGGGCATCGGCGCCCTGGAGACGATCCTGCTGGACAAGGGCGCCTACGGGGCCTTCACCAGCGGCGACGGCGCCTGCCTGGGCTGCTCGGAGAAGACCGCCCTGCACCTGTTCGTGGCGACCGTCGAGGCGCTGATGCGGCCGCGGGTGGCGCGCCATGTGGAGCGGCTGGGCGAGCTGATCGGGCGGCTCGAGCGCCACATCCAGCTGCGCCTGGTGGGCGACATCGACGTGAGCGACCCGGCGCGCATCGCCGAGGTGGTGCGCGGGGTCGGCGACGGCGACGTGACGCTGGCGGAGATCGCCGACCGCATGGAGGGCGACGCCCACGCCATCGATCCCGACTGGCTCGGCCGCACCAGCGGGCTGCTGGCCCGCCTGAAGGACCTGCGCTGGCGCTACCAGGAGGGCACCAGCGGCCGCGGCCGCTCGAAGATGGGCATGCTGAACGCCACCGGCTGCACGTCGGTGTGGGGCAGCACCTATCCCTTCAACCCCTACCCCTTCCCCTGGGCGAACCACCTGTTCCAGGACTCGCCGTCCCTGGCCATGGGGGTGTTCGAGGGCCACATGGCGCGCATGGCCGAGGGCTTCCGTGCCGTCCGCGAGGCCGAGCTCGAGCTCGACGGCAAGTACGTTCCGGCCGAGCACGACGCCTTCCTGGCCGACTTCGGCTGGCGCCAGTTCAGCGACGAGGAGTGGGAGCTGTGCCCGCCGGTGGTGGCGGTGGGCGGCGACGGCGCCATGTACGACATCGGCTTCCAGAACCTGTCACGGCTGATGGCGTCCGGGCACCCGATCAAGGTGGTGGTGGTGGACACGCAGGTCTACTCGAACACCGGCGGCCAGGCCTGCACCTCCGGCTTCTTCGGGCAGATCTCGGACATGGCCCAGTTCGGCGCCGCCACGTCGGGCAAGCAGGAGCCGCGCAAGGAGATTGGCCTGATCGCCATGGCGCACCGCACCACCTACGTGATGCAGAGCACCATCGCCCACCCGGGCCACATGATCGAAGGCTTCATCCGCGGACTGAAGGCGCGTCGCCCCGCCCTCTTCAACCTGTACAGCTCGTGCCAGCCGGAGCACGGGATCGGCGACGACATGAGCGCGCACCAGGCGAAGCTGGCGGTCGAGTCGCGGGCCTACCCGATCTTCCGCTACGACCCGGACGCCGGCGAGACGCCCGACGAGTGCTTCGACCTGGAGGGCAACCCGTCGCCCGACGCGGACTGGCCCACCTACACGCTCCGCTACAAGGACCGGGGCCGCGAGCGCTCGATGGAGGTGCCCATGACCTTCGTCGACTTCGCCATCACCGAGGCGCGCTTCCGCAAGCACTTCCGCATGGCGCCGCGCGACGCCTGGAACGAGTCGATGATCCCGCTGGCCGAGTTCCTGACGCTCGAGCCCGACGAGCGCGAGGGGCGCTTCCCGTTCGTGTGGTCCGTCGACCGCAAGGGCGAGCTGACGCGCCTGATGGTCGACGCCGCCATGGTCGCGTCCTGCGAGGACCGCCGTCACTTCTGGCGCATGCTGCGCTCGCTGGCCGGCGTGGCGAAGGAGCAGGTCTCCCGCGAGGAGGTCGAGGCCGACGTGCGCCGCGAGGTCGTGTCGACGCTGGCCGCGAACCTGATGCGCCTGGCGAATGCCGAGGGCGACGCGGCGCCGGCGCTCGACCTGGCGGCCGCCGGGTCCGTCCCCGCCGAGGAGCCCGCCTCCCAGGCCGCGGCGCCGGCGTCCGGCGACGCCATGGCGCCGTGGATCGACACCGAGGACTGCACGTCCTGCGACGAGTGCGTCGACCTGAACCCGCAGATCTTCGCCTACGACGAGCGGGGCAAGGCCTACATCAAGGATCCGGGCGGCGGGCCCTACCGCGACCTGGTGAAGGCGGCCGAGCGCTGCACGGCACAGGTGATCCACCCGGGCCTTCCCCGCGACCGCAGCGAGAAGGACGTGGAGAAGTGGATCCAGCGGGCCGAGAAGTTCAACTAGGCGACGGTGCGGCTCCTCGGGCTCAAGACGTTCCGCCACGGTGTTCACCCGCCCGAGTGGAAGGACGACACGAAGGACCTGGCCATCCGCCAGTTCCCGTTCGCGCCGCTGCTGACGATCCCCCTCTCGCAGCACCTGGGCCGGCCGTCGCGCCCCGTGGTCCGGGAGGAGCAGCACGTGGTGCGCGGCCAGTGCATCGCCGAGGCCGACGGCGACATGTCGGTGCCCATGCACGCGCCGGCGACGGGTCGGGTGCGCCGCATCGCCCCCATGCCGGGCATCGCGGGGCGCATGACGCCCGGCGTCTTCCTCACGCCCCAGCGCGGCTCGACCCAGGAGGTGGCGGAGGGCGAGCCCTGCCCGCTCGAGGCGAGCCCCGAGGCGATCCTGACGGCCATCCAGTCGGCGGGCATCGTCGGGCTGGGCGGCGCCGCCTTCCCGACCCACGTGAAGCTGCGCGTGCCCGAGGGCAGGAACGCCGACGTGCTGGTGATCAACGGCGTCGAGTGCGAGCCCTTCCTGACCACCGACCACCGGGTCATGCTGGAGCAGCGCGAGGACGTGCTGCTGGGCATCCGCTACGTGCTGAAGGCCACCGGCGCCGAACGGGCGATCGTGGCGATCGAGGCCAACAAGCCGGACGCCGCCGACCACCTGCGCGCGGGCCTGCCGGCGGAGCTTCCGATCGCGGTCGAGGTGCTGCCGGTCAAGTACCCGCAGGGCGCGGAGAAGATGCTGATCCACGCGCTGCTCGGCCGGCGCGTCCCGCCGGGCGGGCTGCCCATCGAGGTGGGCGCGCTGTGCGTCAACGTGGCCACCTGCGCCGAGATCGGCAGGCTGCTGCCCCACGGCCGCGGCATCCAGGAGCGCGTGGTGACGGTCACCGGGCCGGCGGTTCGCCACAAGGGCAACTACCGCGTGCCGATCGGAACGCCGCTGCGCTTCCTGCTGGAGCAGGTGGGCGTGGAGGAGGACGTGAGCCGCGTCTTCCTGGGCGGACCGATGATGGGCGCGGCGGCGTCGAGCCTGGACATCGCGCTCACCAAGGGAACCTCCGGCGTGGTCGCCTTCCGCGCCCACGAGGCCGAGGACACCCACCGTCACGTCTACCCGTGCATCCGCTGCGGCTACTGCGTCGACGCCTGTCCCATGTTCCTGAACCCGGCCCGGCTGGGGCTGCTCGCCCGCAACGAGGAGTTCGAGCAGATGGCCGAGGAGCACCACCTGATGGACTGCTTCGAGTGCGGCTGCTGCTCGTTCGTGTGTCCGTCGCACCTGCCGCTGGTGCAGAGCTTCCGGGTGGCGAAGGCGGCGGTCCGCAAGGCGCGCGCCGGATGAGCCCGGACGGCCGCACGCTCGAGATCCGCAGCTCGCCCCACGTCCTGGCCGGCTACGACGTGGGCGTGATCATGAACAACGTCGTGCTGGCACTGCTGCCGACGGTGGCCTTCGCGGTGGCCGCCTTCGGCCTGGCGGCGCTGGTGACGATCGTGGGCGCTGTGCTCTCCTGCCTGGCGACCGAGTGGGCGGCCTGCCGCCTCGCCGGTCGCGAGCCCACGCTGGCCGACGGCTCGGTGCTGATCACCGGGCTGCTCTACGGGCTGACGCTCCCGCCGGCCTGCCCGCTGTGGATCGTGCTGCTGGGCGGCGTGGTGGGCGTGGGTCTCGGCAAGTCCATCTTCGGCGGGCTCGGACGCAACCCGTTCAACCCGGCGCTGGTGGGGCGCGCCTTCCTCCAGGCGGCCTTCCCGGTGGCGATGACGACCTTCGGCCCCGCCTTCAGCGCGGGTCGCTTCGAGAGCCTGCCCGTCTCGACGCTCACGCTTCCCTTCGCGCGCCCGACCTTCGACGCCTGGAGCGGTGCCACGCCGCTGTCGGCCTGGAAGTTCGGCGGCCGCCTCGCCGGCGCCGACGACCTGGCCTTCGGCCTGGTGGGCGGATCGACCGGCGAGACCTGCGCCCTGCTGATCGCCGCCGGCGGCGTCTACCTGATCGCCCGCAACATGATGAGCTGGCGCATTCCGGCGGCCATGCTCGGGACGGTGGGCCTGGGCAGCGCGCTGCTCCACGCGCTCTCGCCCGGGACCTGTCCGCCCGCCGTCTTCATGCTGCTCTCCGGCGGACTCATGCTCGGAGCCACCTTCATGGCGACCGACATGGTCGGGTCTCCCATGACCCACGCCGGCTGCTGGCTCTACGGCGCGCTGATCGGCGCGCTGGTGCTGGTGATCCGCGTGTGGGGAGCCATGCCCGAGGGCGTGATGTACGCGATCCTGCTGGGCAACGCGGCCGCGCCGCTGATCGACCGCGGCATCCAGCCGCGCGTCTTCGGCAGCGCCCGGAGCCAGTCGTGAGCGCGGCCGACGCGCGCCCGGCGGCGAGCCCGCCCTCGCCCTGGCCCATGGTCCGCGCCATGGTGGGCGTGGGGATCTTCTGCGGACTGGGGATCGTGAGCGTGTTCCTGGCCACGCGCGACACGATCGAGCGCAACCGGGCCGAGGCGCTGGCCGCCGCGATCTTCCAGGTGCTGCCCGGCGCCCGCTCCCACGAGACCTTCGTGTGGCTCGAGGAGGGACGCTTCGTTCCCCTGGACGCGCAGGCCGCCGAGGGGGATCGGGTGTACGCCGCCTACGACGACGAGGGCGGGCTGGTGGGCGTCGCGATCGAGGACGCGGGCATGGGCTACCAGGACGTGATCCGCCTGCTCTACGGCGTGTCGCTGGAGGGCCCGACGATCGTCGGCATGGCCGTGCTCGAGAGCCGGGAGACGCCCGGCCTCGGCGACCGGATCGAGACCGATCCGGGCTTCCGGGCCAACTTCGACGCGCTCGATGTCGCGCTGGCGCCCGACGGATCGCGTCTCGCCCACCCCATCACGGCGGTGAAGCAGGGCGAGAAGCAGGAGCCCTGGGAGATCGACGGCATCACCGGCGCCACCATCTCGTCCGAGGCCGTGGCCGACATCCTGGGCCGCAGCGCCGGGCAATGGATCCCGCGCCTGCACGATCGGCGCGCCGACTTCACGGGAGGACCCTGACCGTGGCCGACGTTCCGCACACCGAGACGCCGCCCGCCGACGACCTGCTGCGCGGGCTCTGGCGGGACAACCCGGTGTTCGTGCAGGTGCTGGGCATGTGTCCGGCGCTGGCCGTGTCGAACACGGCCCGCAACGCGCTGGCGATGGGTCTGGCCACCCTGTTCGTGCTGACCGCCTCGAACACGGTGGTCTCGGCGCTGCGCCACGTGGTGCCGAAGCAGGTGCGGATCGCCACCTACATCCTGGTGATCGCCACCTTCGTCACGATCGTGGACATGGCGATCCAGGCCATCAGCCTGGAGCTGCACCGGGCGCTGGGCGCCTTCATCTCGCTGATCGTGGTGAACTGCCTGATCCTGGGCCGCGCCGAGGCCTTCGCCTCGCGCAACACCGTGGGACGCTCGGTGCTGGACGCGCTGGGCATGGGAGCGGGCTTCACGCTGGCGCTGCTGTCGCTGGGCGCGGTGCGCGAGATCCTGGGCGCGGGCAGCCTGTTCGGGGTGCGCCTGTTCCCCGACGGCTTCGAGCCCTGGGTGGTGATGCTGCTGCCGAGCGGGGGATTCTTCACCCTGGCCGGCTGGCTGCTGCTCTTCAACGTGCTGGAACGCCGCCGGGAGAGCTCCCGGCCGCTCGCCTCGGAGGCCGCGCGATGACCGGCGATCCGCTCTGGTCGCTCTTCCTGAACGCCTGCCTGATCAACAACTTCGTGCTGGCGTACTTCCTGGGGCTCTGCCCGTTCCTGGGCGTGTCGGGGCAGCTCGCCACAGCCACGCGCATGGGCGGCGCCGTGACCTTCGTGATGCTGGTGAGCTCGGCCTGCGCCTTCGGCATCCAGCAGGCGGTGGTGGCCCTCGACGCCCCCTACCTGCGGCTCATCGCGTTCATCGCGGTGATCGCGTCGACCGTGCAGCTGGTGGAGATGTTCATCAAGAAGGTGAGCCCGGCGCTGTTCCGGTCGCTGGGCATCTTCCTGCCCCTCATCACCACCAACTGCGCGATCCTCGGCCTGGCGCTCTTCCAGACCAACAAGGGCCTCACCTTCCCCGAGTGCCTCGCCTACGCGTCGGGGGCCGGCGCCGGCTTCACCCTGGCGCTGGTGCTGATGGCGGGGCTGCGCGAGAAGCTGGCTCTGGAGACCGTGCCCGACGCCGCCCGCGGGGCGGCCCTCTCCCTCGCCCTGGCGGGCCTGCTGTCGCTCTCCTTCATGGGCTTCGCGGGGCTCTCGGGATGAGCGCGCTGGGGAGCCTCCTGCTGGGCGCCCTGGGGGTGGCCGCGCTGGCGGCCGCCTGGCTGGCCGTACAGATCGTGTGGGGACGGAGCTTCGACGACGGCGGCGACCCGGACGTGCTGGTGCGCCGGCGGGATTGCTTCGGCTGCCAAGACATCGGACACTGCGGACGTACGCGTCCCGACCCGGGGGATCCGTCATGAGCGAAGGCCTGCACCACCTCTCCGACTACGACACCGGTACGCGCTACGCGGCCAGCGTGGTGTCGAGCGAGCGGATCACGCCGGAGAGCGCGGCCGACGAGGTGCGCGAGATCGTTCTCGACGTCGACCGGGACGACTTCTCCTACGAGCTCGGCCAGTCGATCGGGGTGCTGGTTCCGCCCGACGCCGCCTTCGGCCACGAGCACCACTTCCGCCTCTACAGCGTCGCCGACCTGCCCGAGCGCGGCCCGTCGGGCCGGCCGCGCATCAAGATCTGCGTGCGGCGCTGCACCTACCTGGACGAGTACAGCGGCGAGCGCTACCCGGGCGTCGCCTCGAACTTCCTGTGCGACCGGGCCGTGGGCGACACGATCCAGGTCAACGGCCCGTTCGGACCGGCCTTCGAGGTGCCGTCCGACCCGGAGGCCGACCTGGTGCTGATCGGCAGCGGCACCGGCATCGCGCCCTTCCGCGCGTTCGTGAAGCACCTCTACGCCACGGTCCCCGAGTGGCGCGGCCGCATCTGGCTCTTCCACGGCGCCCGCACCGGCCTGGAGATGCTCTACCGCAACGACGAGGTCGACGACTTCGCCCAGTACTACGACCGCAGCACGTTCCAGGCGTTCGCCGCGTTGAGTCCGCGTCCGGGCTGGGACGACCCCATCGCCTGGGACGGAGCCATCCGCGAGCGGGGCGAGGAGCTGTGGAAGATGCTCGGCGAGCCGCGCACGCGCGTCTACGTCGCCGGGCTCGAGAAGATGCTCGACCAGCTCGACGCGGTCTTCGCCGAGCTGGCCGGATCGGAAGAGGAATGGAGCCGCCGCAAGGCGGAGCTGGTGGCCGGCGGCCGCTGGGTCGAGCTGGTCTACTGAACCGCGGGCTCGTTCCCGCAAAGCGAGGTCCCCCTTGCCCGGACTCTGGCATCTCAGCGATCTCGACTGGTTCGGCGATCTCTCCGACGAAGAGGTGACGGTGCTCGAGCGGTCGGCGCGCGTGCGCGGCTACGACGCCAACCAGATGATCTTCCGCCCGACCACCGAGCCCCACTCGGTCTACCTGCTGCGCGGCGGAACGGTGCGCATCTACCGGGTGTCGCGCCAGGGCGCCGAGGCCACCTTCGGCTACGTGCGCCCCGGCGAGATATTCGGCGAGCTGACCGCCGTCACCGGCCACCGCCGCGAGAGCTACGCCGAGGCGGTCACGCCCTGCGAGGTGTGGCAGATCCCGATCGAGCTGTTCCGCAAGCTGCGGGGCAGCCGGCCCGGCGTGGGCCGGGCCGTCGCCAACCAGGTGGGCGACCGCCTGAAGCGCATCGAACGGCGCGTCGAGGGACTGATGTTCCACGACGCCCGCTCGCGCCTGGCCATCATCCTGCGCGAGCTGGGCGACCACTTCGGACAGGGCAAGGGAACCGGCCTGGAGATCGACGGCGAGTTCACCCAGGGCGAGCTGGCCACCCTCGTGGGCTGCAGCCGCCAGACCCTCAACCAGTGCCTGAAGGAGCTGAGCGAGCTGGGTCTCGCCAAGATGGAGCGCCGCCGCGTCCGGCTGCCGGACCCGGCCGCGCTGCGCGAGTTCATCGAGAAGGAAGCGCGCTCGGAGTAGCGCTTCAGCCCTCGTCCGGCCCCTGGTAGGCGTCGTAGAGGTACTGGAGCACCATGCGCTGCGTGTTGAAGAACGACGCGTTCAGCGCGATGCAGCTGCGCTGCATCTCGTGGAAGCGGCGCGGGCGGTTGTAGAAGGTCGGCACGACCGCGTACTCGAGCTTCTCGTACAGCGAGACCGCATGGTTGGCGTCCCGGTCGTCGACCGAATCGTCCATGCCGTCGTCGCTGCCGATCGCCCAGCCGGTCACGCCCTCGACGTTGCCCTCCACCCACCAGCCGTCGAGCACGCTGAGGCTGGGAACGCCGTTGAGCGCGGCCTTCATGCCGCTGGTGCCGGAGGCCTCGAGCGGCGGCAGCGGCGTGTTCAGCCACACGTCGCAGCCGGCCACCAGCAGGCGGGCCAGGTTCATGTCGTAGTCGGGCAGGTAGACCAGGCTGACGCGTCCGCGCAGCGCCTCGCGTGCGGCGAAGACCTGGCGGATCAGGTCCTTGCCGGGGCCGTCGGCCGGGTGCGCCTTGCCCGCGAACACCAGCTGGATGCGGCCGGTGGTCTCGGAGATGGCCGCCAGCCGCTCCAGGTCGCGAAGCACCAGGGTGAGCCGCTTGTACGACGCCGCGCGGCGGGCGAAGCCGATGGTGAGGGCGCCGGGCAGCAGCCCGTGGTCGGGAACCGCCTCGTCGATGTACTCCATCATCGCCTTCTTCGAGGCTCCGTGGGCGGCGGCGATCTCGGCGGCCGGGATGCCCATGGCGTAGCGCAGGGACATCAGGTCCTTGCGCCAGTACGGGATGTGGCGGTCGAAGACCTCGCGCATGGCCGGCGCCAGCCAGGTCTCCGGATGGATGCCGTTGGTGATCGAGTGGATCGGGTAGCCGGGGAACATGCTCCGGGAGACCTCGGCGTGCCGCATGGCCACACCGTTGGTGTAGCGGGAGGCGCGCAGCGCCAGCTCGGTCATGTTCAGGCCTTCGTTCTCGCCGATGCTGCCGAGCTGCTCGATCACCCGCTCGCCGAGCACCTGCCGGACCAGGTCGCGGGAGAAGCTGTCGTGCCCGGCCGACACCGGCGTGTGGGTGGTGAAGACCAGGCGCGGCCGGACCGTGTCGAGCACCTCGTCCTCGGAGGCCGTCCGGGGCGCCCGCTTGCCCTCGTCGAGCAGCGCCAGCACGACCAGCGCCGCGTGGCCCTCGTTCAGGTGGAAGCGGTCGATGTCGTGGCAGCCGACGGCGCGCAGCAGGCGCAGTCCGCCGATGCCCAGGATCGCCTCCTGGCACAGCCGGTAGCGCTCGTCGCCGCCGTAGAGCGTGTCGGTGAGCGTGCGGTCCTCTTCGTCGTTCTCCGGCAGGTCCGCGTCGAGCAGGTAGACCGGCACGGTCGCACCGGTCGCCCCGACAACGTCGTAGCGCCAGGCGCCCAGGTGGACCGTGCGCCCCTGGATCTCGACCGAGGCGCGGGCGTCGACGCGCGTGAGCTGCGCCTCGATGTCCCACTCGACCGCCTCCTCCTGCTGCCCGCCCTCGGCGTCGAGGCTCTGGCGGAAGTAGCCGCGCCGGTGCAGCAGCGTCACGCCGACCAGGTCGATGCCCAGGTCGGCCGCCGAGCGGATCGTGTCGCCGGCCAGCACGCCGAGACCCCCCGAATAGGTGGGGATGTCGGCGTGAAGCCCGATCTCCATCGAGAAGTAGGCGACCGACGGATGCTGCCGGGTCACCGGGAAGTTCCCATCATCGACCTGAAGATCCGTTCGAGGCACCCACCGGCGCAAGAGGAATCGGGAAACGGGTCACGAAAATCGCCCACCTGTCCGTGGCCTGACAGCCGCCCGAAAGCCTCGCGGGTACGCTCGCCGAGCGCAAGGCGGAAAACCATTCCCGACATACGTCCGGCAGTGGGCACTGCCGGGGCCTGGGGGCAGGGGCGACGTGCAGTTCCACATCCTCTCCTTCGAGGGGCCCGACCCCTACTCGCGTTCCGGGGGCCTCGCCACGCGCGTCATCGGCCTGTCCAGCACACTGGCGTCGCTGGGCTGCGAGACCCACCTGTGGTTCATCGGCGACCCGGACCTGCCCGGGCACGAGCAGGCGGGCGACCTGCACCTGCACCGCTGGTGCCAGTGGGTGAGCGAGTACCACCCGGGCGGCGTCTACGACGGCGAGGAAGGCAAGGTCGCCGACTACAACCACTCGCTGCCGCCCTTCCTGGCCGCCCAGGCATTGATGCCCCACCTGCAGAGCTCCCTGCGCGGCGTCGTGCTGGCCGAGGAGTGGCAGACGGTGCACGCGGTGCTCCACCTGCACTGGCTGCTCGAGCGCGCCGGCCTGCGGGACCGCGTGACGATCCTGTGGAACGCCAACAACACCTTCGGCTTCGACCGCATCCCCTGGGACCAGCTGCGGCAGGCGTGCACGATCACCACCGTCAGCCGCTACATGAAGCACCGCATGCGCGAGTGGGGCGTGGAGGCCCTGGTCATTCCCAACGGGCTCGACGCCTCGGCCTTCGACCCGCCGGACCGCCCGACGGTCCAGCTGCTGCGCCGCCGCTTCCGCGACCGGGTGCTGCTCACCAAGATGGCCCGCTGGGACCCGGACAAGCGCTGGCTCGGCACGCTCGACATCATCCAGGCGCTCAAGCAGCAGGGCGCCCGCCCGCTGCTGGTGGCCCGTGGCGGCAACGAGGCCTACGGCTCCGAGGTGTGGCGCGGCGCCCAGGACCGCGGCCTGCGCGTGATCGACCGGAAGGCCAGCGTCGACGGCACCAAGGGTCTGGTCGAGGCGCTCCAGGACGTGGGCGACGCCGACATCGTCAACCTGACCAGCTTCGTCGATGCGCCGAGCCGTAGCGCCCTGTTCCGCGGCACCGACGCGGTGCTGGCCAACAGCGGTCACGAGCCCTTCGGACTGGTGGGCCTGGAGACGATGGCCGTGGGCGGCATCGCGGCCACCGGCTGCTCCGGCGAGGACTACGCCGTGCCCGGCCAGAACGCCCTGGTGCTCGAGACCGACGACCCCCGCGAGTTCATCTCCTTCTTCCACAGCATGAAGCTCGAGCCGACCCGCATGGCCCAGATGCGCCGCGCGGGCCGCGCCACCGCCCGGCGCTACGCCTGGCCCCACGTGGTGGAGCGCGTGCTGATGCCGCGGGTCGAGGCGCGCAGCTACGAGAAGATCGGCGACCTGGATCCGCCGGACGAGTACATCCCTCAGCCGAGCGACGAGCCCATCGATCCGGTCGACGTCGACGAGGGCTGAGCGGCGATCTCCTCCAGGCTCGCGCGCATGCGCCGGGTCCAGCTCCTGTGGCGCCCCTGCGCCACGCCGGGCAGGTTGACCGGCTCCCGCTCGCCGGCCAGGTCGTCCAGGGCGGTCGCGACCAGCGCCGAAGGCGTACGCGCGAGGAACGCCGAGACTGCACGCAGGAGATCGGGCCACGGCGGCAGCGCGTCGAGGTCGGGCGGCAGCAACCCGTCGCGCTGGAGGCGCGCGAGCAAGCCGTCGCACAGGTGCTGGCGCTCCCGGCGAGCGTCCGCCGCCTCGCGCGCCGAGAGCTGTCCGGCGCGCCGCCGCAGCTCCACGTCGACCGCGTCGCGAAGTCCCGCCAGCGGCACCAGGTCGTGGGTATTGGCGCCGACCAGCGCGCCGCGCGGATAGCGCGAGGCCGGACGGAAGCGCGCTCCGTCGCGCTCGAAGACCAGCACCCGCGTGGACAGCACGTTGCGACGCGCGAGGCGCCCGCGCAGCCCGCGCGGAACCGTGCCCAGGTCTTCGCCGACCACGATCGCGCCGCTGCGCCGGCTCTCCAGCGCCAGGATGCCGAGCAGCTCGGCGGCCGGCTGCCGCACGTAGGCGCCCTCCCCGGCCGGACGTCCCTTCGGCACCCAGAAGAGCCGCTCGAGACCCATGGCGTGGTCGATGCGGACCGCCCCGGCGTGGGCCAGCGTGCGGCGCAGCAGCTCGCTCCAGGCCCGGAAGCCGTCGGCGCGCAGCGCCTCGGGGACCATCGGCGCGACACCCCAGTCCTGCCCGTGCACGGCGAAGTCGTCCGGCGGCGCGCCGACGCTGGCGCCGCTGCTGAAGAGATCGGGCTGCGCCCAGGCGTCGAAGCCGCCGGCGTCGGCCCCGATCGGCAGGTCGGTGTAGAGGCCGATGGCGAGCCCGCGCCAGCGGGCCGCGTCGGCGACGCCGGCGAGCTGGCGGTCGAGCTCGAACTGGACCCAGCAATGGAAGTCCACCGCCTCCGCGTGGCGCTCGGCGAAGCGCGCGACCTCCGGCGCGTCCGGGCGGCGCAGCGCCGCGGGCCAGCGGCGCCAGTCGAGCGACTGCCCGCGGGCGGCCCGGCTCTCGCCCAGCGCCACGAACACGGCGAAGCGGCGCAGCGCCGGGCCTTCGCGGCGCAGGAACGCGGCGTAGGCGGCGCCCCGCCGCGTGGACCGGCCGCGGTGCTGCGCCGCGAACACGGCGTGCAGCTCGCGCAGCAGCGCCCGCTTGCGGCGGGCCAGGCGCAGGTGGTCGAGGTGCGACGCGGCGCGCGCCCGGTCGTGGACCGGCGCCTCGAGCGAGCGCCGGACTCCCGGGTGGGAGCGCAGCTCCGGAATGCGGCGGACCTCCAGGTACAGCTCGTTGCGGAAGAGACGGGACAGCGGCGCGTACGGCACCACGTGGGTGTCCCGGTTCCAGAGCGCGCACAACGGGTTCAGCCCGACGAAGTCGTCGCCGCGCTCGGCCGCCAGACGCACCAGGGCGCGGGCGTCGCCCAGGTCGCCGACTCCCAGGTTGTCCGCGCTGCGCACGCTGTAGAGGTTCGCGGTGAGACCGGTGGCGCGTCTGCCGGCGACGACCTCGCGCACCGGTCCCGCCGCCGGCGGCACCACGATCCAGCGCTGCTCCGCCTCGCGGCTGCCGGCGCGCGTGGTGACCCGGACGCGAAGCCGGTGGTAGCCGAGGCTCCGGGGCTTCGGCAGCGGCACCGATGCGACCCGGGCGCCCCGCCCCTCGCGCAGGCTGCGGCGCCCGTCCTCCTCCAGCAGCTCGGCGCGCCACTCGACCGGACCCGCGCCGCCGGCGCGCACCGCCAGCGTGTCCGCCCGGGGATCGCCCTGCTGCGTCACCCGCACCGGCTCCAACAGCCGCTCCCGCCGGCGGGCGTCCTGGGCGCGCAGGGCCTCGCGCGCCCGGGCCTCGCTCGAGGCGTCGACGTCCATGGCGGCGAGCAACGCCTCGCGCGTGGCGTCCGAGGTGCGGCGGCGGGCGCCGCCCCCCGCCGGCACGT
>JBNLVK010000121.1:0-19630 GCA_050618055.1 Myxococcota bacterium | reverse complement strand
ACGGCGCTGGTGCTGGTTCCGCTGGGCCTGGCCACCGTCTTCACCGTGGCCGCGGCGGTGCTGCTCGACATTCCCTTCAACTTCGCCGACGTGATCGTGCTGCCGCTGCTGCTGGGCATCGGCGTCGACTCGGGCATCCACCTGGTGCACCGGGCGCGGGCGGGCGGCGACTCGCTCCGCAACCTGCTGGGCACGAGCACGGCGCGCGCCGTCGGCTTCAGCGCGCTCACCACCATCGCCAGCTTCGGCACCATGGGCCTGGCCACCCACCGCGGTCTGGCGACGCTGGGTCAGCTGCTGACGCTCGGCGTCGCCTTCACGCTGCTCTGCAACCTGGTGGTGCTGCCGGCGCTGATCGCGCTGCGAAGCGAGAACGCGGACACCCGGTCCGCGGCCCGCTCCAACGCCTAGGCCAGTACGAAGTCCGCCACGGCGTCCCGGAAGCCGTCCGGGTTGTCGGTCATGACCGAGTGACCGGCCTGGGGCACGACGGCCAGGCGCCCGTTCTGGAGCACCTCGTCGACCATGCGGTCCGCCGTCTCCGGCGACAGGATGTCGGACGCCGCGCCGCGCACCACCAGCGTCGGGCAGGGCAGGCTCGCCAGCGCGTCCCACAGCCGCTTCTCCATCTCCTGCTCGCGGGCGGCGGCCTCTTCCGGGCTCTCCGGGTTCACCATGCCGCCGCGCAGGGCCGGATCCATCTTCAGCACGAAGCGGCCGTCCTCGCGCCGGCGCAGCGAGTGCTCCGCCATGCGCTTCAGCGCGTGGTGCTGGCCCGCCGGGTAGGCGAGCGACAGCTCGCGGGCGAACTCGTCCACCGACGCGAAGCTGGGCTCGACGTTCGCCTCCACGTCCTGGCGGATGCGCATGCGCCCGCGCGCGTCGACCTCCGGGCCGATGTCGACGATCACGAAGCCGGCGATGCGCTCCGGGTGGCGTCCGGCGAAGAGCGTGCCGATGCGGCCGCCGAGCGAGTGGCCGACCAGCACGAGCCGCTCCATGCCGAGCGCCTCGGTCACCGCCTCCACGTCGGCGACCATGTCGTCGTGGTCGTAGCGGTGCTCCGGGTCCCAGCCCGAGTCGCCGTGGCCGCGGTGGTCCATGGCGGCGACGCGGTAGTGGGGGGCGACGGTCGGCGCGAAGTCGTCCCAGATGTGGGCTTCGTTGCCGAAGCCGTGGAGCATCAGGAGCGGGACGCCCTCCTCGCTCCATTCGAGCACGTGGATGTCGACGCCGTGGGCGCCGGGAAGCTTGCGGGAGCTGGGCTGCATGGCGCCCATGGTAACCGGACCGGGTGCTACGTTGCCCCCGATGCCCGCTCCGGACGACGTCCTCGACGCCCTGGAGAAGCGCTTCGACGAGACCGTCGAGCAGCTGGTGGAGCTCTCGCGCATTCCCAGCGTGTCGGCCCCCGGCTTCGATCCGGCCGAGGTGGAGCGCTCCGCCGTGGCGACGCAGCAGCTGCTGCGCGACGTCGGGCTCGAGAACGTGGACGTGCTGCGCGTGGGCGACGCCCACCCCTACGTGCTGGGCGACTGGCTCCACGCCGGCGCCGATGCACCGACCGCGATCGTCTACGCCCACCACGACGTGCAACCGCCGGGCCGCCTCGACCACTGGGAGACACCGGCCTTCGAGCCGGTGGTGCGCGCCGACGGACGCCTCTACGGCCGCGGCGTGGTCGACGACAAGGCCGGGCTGCTGCTCCACGTCGCCGCCGTGCGCGCCTGGCTCGAGGCGAAGGGCGCGCTCCCGATCAACGTGAAGCTGCTGGTGGAGGGCGAAGAGGAGATCGGCTCGGGCCACCTGGCCGAGTTCCTGCGCAGCCACCGCGAACGCCTCGACTGCGACGTGCTGGTGCTCTCGGACACGGCGAACCTGGCGACCGGCCTTCCCTCGCTCACCACCAGCCTGCGCGGCATCGTGAACGTGGACGTCACGGTTCGCGCCCTCGACCACCCGCTGCACAGCGGCATGTGGGGAGGTCCGGTGCCCGACGCGGCCACCGCGCTCGGCCGCCTGCTCGGCCGGCTGACCGACGAGCAGGGTCGCCCCGCCGTCCCCGGCCTGGAGGACGACGTGCCGGCGCTGGCCGACGACGAGCGGCGCGCGCTGGAGGCGCTTCCCTTCGACGCCGACGCCTTCCGCCGCGACGCCGGCATGCTGGGCGAGGCCTTCGGCGGCGATCCGGCGCGCTCGGTGTACGAGCGGCTCTGGTACCGGCCGTCGCTGTCGGTGGTGGCGCTCGAAGGCATGCCGCTCGACGCCGCGGCGAACCAGCTGATCGCCGTGGCGCGCGCGCGCATCGGCGTGCGGGTGGCGCCGGGTCAGGACGCGGCGCGCGTGCGCGACGCGCTGGTGCGCTTCCTGGAGAGCGATCCGCCCCACGGCGTGCGCGTCGAGACCGAGGTGAAGGCGGCGGTGGACGGCTGGCGCACCCGGCCCGAGGGGCCCGCCTTCGACGCGGCCCGCCGCGCCCTGGCGGCCGGCTTCGGGCGCCAGCCGGTGGCGATCGGCTGCGGCGCGACCATCCCCTTCGTGGGCCCCTTCGCCCAGGTGCTGGGCGGCGTGCCGGCGCTTCTGCTGGGGCTGGAAGACCCGCCCTGCAACGCACACGGCGAGAACGAGAGCCTCGACCTGGCCGACTTCCGCAACGCGGCGCGCGCGTCGGCCCACCTGCTCGACGAGCTGCGCGGCGCGTCGTAGCCGGCTGCGTCGTTGCCCATTCGCGGCGGGCCTTCCGGTATGATCGCTCCGTCGATGGTCCTCCCCGCAGCGCTGCTTCTCACGGTCCTGACCGGGTTCGCCGGCCTCGCCTACGAAGTGGTGTGGCAGAAGTACCTGGCGGTCCTGCTCGGATCCCACGGCGAGGCGACCGCCGCCGTGCTCGCGATCTTCCTGGGTGGGCTCTCGGTGGGCTATGCCCTGTTCGGCGTCGTCACGCGCCGTGTCGTGGAGCGCGCCGCCGCGCGGGGCGAGCCGCCGCGCCTGCTCGTGCTCTACGCGGGCGTGGAGGGCGCGATCGGGCTGTACGCGCTGGTGTTCCCCACGCTCTTCGGTGTGGCGCGGTTCGTGTCGCTGCTGGGGCCCGCCGGCGACGCGGGGCTGGGCTTCGCCTTCGACGTGACGCTCTCGGCCCTGCTGATCGGTCCGCCGGCGGTCCTGATGGGGGGGACGATCCCGATCCTGACGCTCGCGCTGGCGGGCAGCCTCGAGCGCGCGACGCGCGTGCACGCCTGGGTCTACGGCTGCAACACCATCGGCGCCTTCGGAGGCGCTCTGTTCGGCGGCTTCTTCCTGGTGCCGTGGCTGGGGCTCGACGGGGTGGTCTACGCCATGGCGCTGGTGAACCTGGCCGCGGCCGCCGCCTTCTTCGCGCTGGAGTCGCGTGTCGGGAAGATCGCGTCGGAGGCGTCCGGGTCGGAGGCGGACGGCGCGGTCCGGGCCGTCGCGGGCTGGGCGGCGGTCGCGCTGCTGGCCGGCTTCGCGATGATGGCCCTTCAGACGACGTTGAACCGACTGGGCGCGCTGGCCCTCGGCTCCTCCCAGTTCACCTTCTCGATGATCGTCGCGGTGTTCGTGCTCTGCATCGCGCTGGGCAGCCTGGCCGTCTCGGTCTTCGACCGCATCCCGCGCGGCCTGGTGGTCGGCTCGCACTGGCTGCTCGTGGCACTGCTCTTCCCGCTCTACCTGGTGCTGGCGGACGTCCCGTACTGGGCCCACGTGGTTCGCGCCCTGTTCCGCGACGAGGCGGCGGCCTTCTACCCCTACCACGCGGCGGTCTTCGGTCTGCTCCTGCTGCTGCTGGCGCTGCCGATCGGACTGTCCGGTGCGCTGCTGCCGCTGCTGTTCGCGTCCATCCGTCGCCAGGTGCGCGAGCTGGGTGCGGTGGCCGGCCGTCTGTACGCGTGGAACACGGTGGGCTCGCTGCTGGGCTCGCTGCTCGGCGGCTACCTGCTGCTCTTCGTTCTCGACCTGCACCACGTCTATCGCATCTCGCTGGCGGCGCTCGCGGTCGGCGCGACGATCCTCACGCTGCTGGTCTACCGCTCCGACGGACGCCTGCTCGCCGGGGGGGCGCTGGTGTTCGCGCTCGCGCTGATCGTGCTGCTGCCGGCCTGGGAGCCCTCGCGCCTGGCGTCCGGCGTCTTCCGGCTGCGCGAGCCGGTGCACGACAGCTTCCTCGGGCCGGACGCCTTCTTCGAGGGGCACGCCCTGCGCGCCGTGCAGTTCCACGACGACGACCCGACCACCACCGTCACCGTGAACGACGTGCGGGGCGATCCGGCGTGGCGGAGCATCATGGTCAACGGGAAGTCGGACGGCAGCCTGCGCGGCGACTACCACACCATGGCCCTGGCCGCGCTCGTTCCGGCGCTGCTCGCCGACGAGTACCGGCGCAGCTTCGTGATCGGCTGGGGGACCGGTGTGACCGCCGGCGAGCTGGCCGCGCTCGACGGCGCGGAGGAGGTGCGCGTCGCGGAGATCTCGAGCGGCGTGATCGCCAGTGCCCCGCTCTTCGACCACGGCAACCTGGAGGCCTCGCGCAACCCGAAGGTGGTGCTGCGCCGCGGCGATGCCTACCGGTCGCTGCTGCGCAGCGAGGGAAGCTTCGACGTGATCGTCTCGGAGCCGAGTACGCCCTGGGTGACCGGCGTCGAGATGCTCTACAGCCGCGAGTTCCTGACCGCGGCCCGCGACCGCCTCTCGCCGGGCGGTGTCTACGCGCAGTGGCTGCACCGCTTCGAGTCCGACGTCGAGGTGGTCGAGCTGGTGATGCGCACCTACGCGCAGGTCTTCCCCCACGTCTCGGTCTGGTTCACCCAGGGCCAGGACGTGCTGCTGCTCGGCTTCCTGCGCCCGGACCGGGCGCTCGACGTCGACGCGCTGCGCCGGCGTTTCGAGCTCCCCGAGTTCGCGCGCGCCTTCGACCGTGTCGGCATTCGCGACCTCGGACAGCTGCTCGCGCACGAGCTGGTTCCGATCGGGACCCTGCACGCCGCGCCGCTGCCGGGCACGGTGCATACGCTGCGACACCCGACCCTCAGCCACCGCGCGGCGCGGGCCTTCTTCCGCGGCGAGACGGCGCCGCTGCCCCACTTCCTGAGGCCGGCGCACCAGCAGGCGGCGTTCCGGAACTCGCTGCTGCGGCGTGCGGCGGGCGAGGGACCCCTGCCCGAGGAGCTGCTCGAGGCCGCCGCGCGCGAGTACTGCCGCTACCGGTACATGGACCGCTGCGCGACGGTGCTCGCTCGTTGGGCCGCCCTGCGTCCCGACTCCGCGCGCCTGTCCGAGGTGCTCGCCGAGCTTCGCGGCCGCGCGGGTGCCGGCGCCGAGGATCTCGCCCCGGTCGCCCTCCGGCGACTGGTGCGCCTCTACCGTCCGGGGGCGCCCCTGCCCGAGGGCGGCGTGACGGAGGCCTTCGCCTCGGACCTCACCCGGCGCTTCCTGACCCACTATCTGCACGCCATGCCCTTCGACCGGCGTGTGCTGGCCCAGGCGTGGCGCGCCTGTCGCGGCCCGGGCTGTCGCGATGCGGCGCAGGCCGCCTACGCGCCCTTCGGCGGGTCCTGAGCGGGTTTCCCGAGTGGCCGCGGGCGGTTCCGGGTGCGCTACGTTGGCTCCTCCGCGGAGGAAGCCAGCATGTCGAACATCGAAACGACCCCGGCACTCGTCGCCGGCGTCTACGAGAAGATCGCCCGCCACGTCGAGATCGCGCGCGCCCGCCTGGGCCGCCCGCTCACCTACACCGAGAAGGTCTTCCTGGGCCACCTCGCCGACCCGGACGACCAGGACCTGACGCCCGGCCGGAGCTACGTCGGACTGAACCCGGACCGGGTGGCCATGCAGGACGCCACGGCGCAGATGGCGGTGCTCCAGTTCATGCTGGCCGGCAAGGACGAGACGGCCGTGCCGACCACGGTCCACTGCGACCACCTGATCCAGGCCTACGTGGGCGCCGCCGCCGACATGCAGACGGCCCGCACCACCAACCAGGAGGTCTACGACTTCCTGCGCAGCGCCTCGGCCCGCTACGGCCTGGGCTTCTGGGGTCCGGGCGCCGGCATCATCCACCAGGTGGTGCTCGAGCAGTACGCCTTCCCCGGCGGCATGATGATCGGCACCGACTCGCACACGCCGAACGCCGGCGGCCTGGGCATGTTCGCCTGCGGCGTGGGCGGCGCCGACGCGGTCGACGTGATGGCCGGCTTCCCGTGGGAGGTGCTCTACCCGAAGCTGGTGGGCGTGCGGCTGACCGGCAGCCTGTCGGGCTGGGCCGCGCCGAAGGACGTCATCCTCAAGGTCTGCGACATCCTGACGGTGAAGGGCGGCACCAACCGGGTGATCGAGTACTTCGGCCCGGGCACCGCGTCGATCAGCTGCACCGGCAAGGGAACGATCACCAACATGGGCGCCGAGCTGGGCGCCACCACCTCGATCTTCCCCTACGACGAGCGCATGGCCACCTACCTGAAGGCGACGCGCCGCGAGGAGCTGGCCGACCTGGCGAACCGTCACGCGGAGATGCTGCGCGCCGACCCGGAGGTGGAGGACGATCCGGGCCGCTTCTTCGACGAGGTGGTGGAGATCGACCTCTCCACCCTCGAGCCCCACATCGTGGGCCCGCACACGCCGGACCTGGCGCGGCCCGTCTCGCGCATGGCGCAGGACGTGCGCGACAACGGCTACCCGGCGAAGCTCTCCTCGGCGCTGATCGGCAGCTGTACCAACTCGTCCTACGAGGACCTGACCCGCGCCGCCGACGTGGCCAAGCAGGCTGCCGCCAGGGGCGCCCGCGCGAAGACGAAGCTGTGGGTGACGCCCGGCTCGGAGCAGATCCACCTGACCATCCAGCGCGACGGGCAGATGGCGGACCTCGAGGCGATCGGCGGGCTCGTGCTGGCCAACGCCTGCGGCCCGTGCATCGGCCAGTGGAAGCGGGACGACGTGGCCGAGGGCGAGGAGAACTCGATCATCAACTCCTACAACCGCAACTTCCGCAAGCGCAACGACGGCAACACCGGCACCTACTCCTTCATCGGGAGCCCCGAGGTGGTGGTGGCCTACGCGCTGGCCGGCACGCTCGAGTTCGACCCGCTCTCCGACGAGATCGAGGCGGCCGACGGCACGCGCTTCCGGCTCGAGCCGCCGGCGCCGGCACCGGAGATCCCGAAGGACGGCTTCGTCGAGAGCCGGGCCGGCTACGCGGATCCGCCGGCGGACGGCAGCGACGTCACCGTCTCGGTGGCGCCGGACAGCGAGCGCCTCCAGATCCTCGAGCCCTTCGCGGCCTGGGACGGCAACGACATCGAGCGCGTTCCGCTGCTGCTCAAGGCCAAGGGCAAGTGCACGACCGACCACATCTCGCCGGCGGGCAAGTGGCTGCGCTTCCGCGGCCACCTGGAGAACATCAGCGACAACATGTTCTCCGGCGCCGTCGACGCCTTCACCGACAAGGCCGGCGTCGCCAAGGACCAGCTCTCCGGCGAGGAGGGCGTGGCGATCGCGAAGATCGCGCGGCACTACAAGGCCGAGGGCCTGCGCTGGATCGTGGTGGGCGACGAGAACTACGGCGAGGGGTCTTCGCGGGAGCACGCGGCCATGTCGCCGCGGCTGCTGGGCGCGGCCGCCGTCGTGGTGCGGAGCTTCGCGCGCATCCACGAGACCAACCTGAAGAAGCAGGGCGTGCTGCCGCTGACCTTCGAGAACCCGGCCGACTACGAGAAGGTGCAGCAGGCGGACCGCATCAGCGTGCGCGGCCTGGCGGACCTGAAGCGCGGCGAGCCGCTGACGGTCGTGCTGCACCACGCGGACGGCAGCGAGGACTCCTTCGCGGTCCGCCACACCCTGGACGAGCAGCAGATCGAGTGGTTCAAGGCCGGCTCGGCCCTGAACCTGCTGCGAAGCCAGACCTAGTCCGACTTCGCTCGGCTGCGCCTCGCTGCGCGCGCCCTTCGGGCGCTCGAGGGCTAGTCCAGCAGCACCAGCCGTCCCGAGACGCGGCCGCGGCTCACCAGGTCGGTGCTGCGCAGCGGGGTGGGCTCGCACCAGGCGAGCACCTCGTCCAGGCTGCGGCCCAGGGCGAACTGCTCGAACACGCCCAGCCGGTTGGCGGCCACGTCGGACATCTCGACGATGGTGCCGCCGTGGTCGGTCAGGATGATGCCCAGCGGAAGCTGGTGGATCAGGGCGCGCTGCGAGATCGGCAGCGGCTCGACGAGGCCCCCTTCGAACACGGCGCTGCGCATGGCGAGCAGCGTCGCGCCCAGGAGCACCGGCGTCGGGTCGTAGGGCCAGTGGAGCCAGCCGACCAGGTAGAAGCCGTTGCCGAGCAGCGGCAGCAGCGACGCCGCCGCCAGCGCTCCGCGGCGCACCCGCTGGGCCGGGACGCGGGCGCGCAGGGCGGTGGAGGCCAGGATCAGCGATCCGGCCAGGGCCAGCGACTGCCCGTAGATCGTCTGCGCCCACCAGAGCGGACCGTAGAGATCGTCGCCCCCCTCCACCGTGGTGAGGAAGAGCACCGAGAAGCGGTCGTCGAACATCAGGGCGTAGAGGAGCGCGCCGGGCAGCAGCAGCAGCGCCGGGAACCAGGGAATGCGCCGGGCGATCTCGAGACCGGCGACGTGGGCCGCGAAGCCCAGCCACAGCGGCGGCAGCAGCAGCAGGCCGGCGTACTTCACCCGGTCGGCCACCAGCTCGCTGGTGATGCCGCGCAGCACCAGGAACTCGCCGAGCGTGAGCGCGCCGGCGCCGACCGCCAGCGCGCAGAAGGTGAGCCGACCCGTCGTGGAGGGATCGCGCTGCCAGGCGCCCAGCGCCATCGCGCAGGCCAGCAGCAGGATCACCTCGAGCAGCAGCGCGTCGAAGATCACTCGGGCGTCTCCTCGTCGTCGGCCTTCGGACGCTTCGGCAGCAGGATGAAGCCGGCCTCGCGACCGTCCGCCACCAGCGACCAGCGCTCGAACTCGGGGGCGAAGGCCGCCTCCTCCAGCAGCCCGTCGACGTGGCGCTCCAGGGCGTCCGCCTTGGCGACGGCCAGGCAGGCCTCGGCGGCCGGGTTGATCTCGGTGACCCGCCCGGAGTGATCGGTCAGGATCAGCGGACGCGGCAGCTGGTTCACCAGGTCCTGCTGCGAGACCGGCAGGGCCTGGAGCAGGTCGCCGGAGAAGAGCTCGCTGCGCAGCACGACCAGGCTGGCGCCCAGCAGCACCGGCGTGGGATCGAGCCCGGGCAGGCCGGACAGCACGTAGAAGGCGTTGCCCAGCATGGGCGACAGGCTGAGCAGCCCGACCGCGATGCGCCGGAAGCGTTCGCGGCGGGTGCGCAGCGTGCGCGCGCTGGCGACGAACAGGCTCGAGGCGATCAGCGCCTGCGCCCAGGCGTAGCCCGCGTTGGCCCAGAACAGCGGCCCGGCCTGCCATTCGCCGGCGGGATCGTTGGCCGCGAACCAGGCCGCGGTCTCCGCGTCCTGGAAGAGCAGGGTGAAGCAGAACGCGCCGGGCGCCAGCAGCAGGCCCAGCGCCCAGGGCGCGCGCGCGACGATCGGCGAGCCGCGCACGACCAGCGCCAGCGCCAGCCACAGCGAGGGCAGGGGCAGGATGGCGAGGAAGGCCATGCGGTCGACGTCCTGGGGCGCCAGCGCACCGTGGAGCTGACCGAGCGAGGCGGCGCTCCAGATGCAGCAGGCGGCCGAGATCGCGATGAACAGGCGCCGGCCGCGGGCGGTGCGGTCGCGCTGCCAGGCGGCGATGCACAGCCAGCACGAGAGGAGTGCGGTCAGCTCGATGAGCAGGGACTGCATGGACACACTCTTCGGAGGTCCGGCGCCCGGATCTGAGGCCCCGCGGGGCGGAAAGCCTTGCGACCGAGTACTCTTGCGGCGTGGCGGTGCGCACGCTCGTCATCGCGAATCCGCAGAGCCGCAACGGGGCGACCGGCAGGCGCTGGCCTTCGGTGGAGCGCCGCGTGCGCGAGTTCTTTCCGGAGGTCGAGGTCGCCCACACCGAGGGACCGCGCGACGCCGAGCGCCTGGCCCGCGAGGCGGTGGAGTCGGGCGTGGTCCGCCTGCTGGTGGCCGGCGGCGACGGCACCCTGTCCGAGGTCACCAGCGGACTGGCGTCGGCGGGCCTGGGCGACCGGGTCGAGCTGGGGCTGCTGCCCCTGGGCACCGGCGGCGACTTCGTGCGCAGCCTGGACGTCCCGCGCGATCTCGACGGCGCGCTGCGCTGCGTCGAGCGGGGCAAGCCGCGACCGGTCGACGTGGGCCGGCTCCGCTTCGTGGGCGACGACGGCGCGCCGCGCGTCTCCTACTTCCTGAACGTCGCCAGCTTCGGCATCAGCAGCCTGATCAACGACCTGGTCAACCAGAGCACCAAGGCCTTCGGCGGCACCGTCTCCTTCCTGATCGGAACCATCCGCGGCATCCTGCGCTACGACAGCGAGGAGGTGGAGATCCGCGTCGACGGGGAGCGCGTCTTCCGCGGTCGCTTCGTGCTGGCCGCCGGCGCCAACGGACGCCAGTTCGGCGGCGGCATGCGCATCGCCCCCGACGCGCGCATCGACGACGGCCTGCTCGACCTGGTGATCGTGGAGCACCTGTCGGTGCCGCGGCTGCTCACCCGGCTGCCCAAGCTCTACCGGGGAACCCACCTGGGCGATCCCGCCTGCAGCCACTTCCGCGGCCGCGTGATCGAGGCGGATGCCCCGCCGTGGACCGTGCGCGTCGAGCTGGACGGCGAGCCGCTGGGCTGGCTGCCGGCCCGGTACGACGTGCTGCCCGGAGCGCTCAGGATCATCGGCCCCGCGTGAGCGACGTCTTCCGGCGCGTGCGCCGCGCCTGCGCCCGCGTGGCGTCGCGCGCGCGCCACGTGCGCATCGACGCCGGCGGGCTGGCGGACTTCGTGCGGCGCATGGCGGAGGATCCGGAGCCGGCGCCCACGGTCGACCCGGCGCACCTGGCGCTCGACGACGCGTCCTCCACGCTCGCCTTCGTGGTGACGCTCGACGCGGTGAACTTCGGCTCGGGCTGGTTCCCGGTGCTGGCGAAGCGTCCGGGCTGCTCGGGCTACCGGACCGTCGCAACGGCGCTGCGGGAGCGCTTCCTGCGCGAGGGGCCGTGGAGCGCGGCGGAGCTGTCGGCGCTCGACCGGGAGGACTGCGCGCGGGTCTTCGGCCAGGACGCGGCGGGTCCGGCGGGCGAGCTGATGGAGCACTTCGCCCGCGGGCTGCGCGACCTGGGCGCGCTGCTGGCGCGCCGCTTCGACGGGAGCTTCGCGGCGCTGGTCGGGTCGGCCGGCGGCTCGGCGGCGGCGCTGGTCGAGACGCTCGCCGAGATGCCCCTCTACCGCGACGTCGCGCGCTACGAGGGCTTCGACGTGCCCTTCTACAAGCGGGCACAGATCACCGTGGCCGACCTGCACACCGCCTTCGCCGGCGAGGGTCCGGGCCGCTTCGACGACGTGGACGCGCTCACGATCTTCGCCGACAACCTGGTGCCCCACGTGCTGCGCCGCGACGGCGTGCTGGTCTACGCGTCCGACCTGGCCGCGCGCATCGACGCCGAACAGCCGCTGCGGGCCGGATCGCCCGAGGAGGTGGAGATCCGCGCCTGCGCGCTGCACGCCGTCGAGTGCTGCGCGGCGTCGCTGCGCGAGGCCGGCCACCCGACCCCCGCGCGGCGCCTCGACGAGCGGCTCTGGAACCGGGGCCAGCTCCCGGAAATGAAGGCCCACCCGCGACATCGGGCGCGGAGCGTGTATTACTAGGTCGAGCGCAGCCGAAGGCTGCGCGCGGAGCGAGCGAACGCGAGCGGAGTCGGATCAACGTGGCCAGGTCGCCCGGGAGCAAGCGCGTGATCGACGGAACCTTCCTGCTGCTGGTGGCGCTGCTCGTCGGGCTCGGGGCGCTGTCCTACGCGCGCGGCGGCAGGTCGGCGGTGGACGAGGGCCTGCGCGGCGGCGTCGACCTGCTGCTGCGCTTCGGACCGGTGATCGTCATCTCGTTCCTGGCCGCCGGCTTCGCCGAGCGGCTGGTGCCGCAGGAGTGGGTGCGCGCGCGCCTCGACCACGGCTCGGGGCTGACCGGCATCCTGATCGGGGCCGGCGCCGGCGTGGTCACGCCGGCCGGCCCCTTCGTGTCCATGCCGATCGCCGCCGTGCTGCTGCGATCGGGCGCCGGCGTCGGCGCGGTGGTGGCGTTCCTGTCGGCCTGGTCGCTGCTGTCGCTGCACCGGCTGCTGGCCTGGGAGGTGCCGATCCTGGGCTGGCGCTTCGCGGCGCTGCGCTACGGCATCTGTGTGGTGGTGCCGGTGGTCGCCGGGCTCGTCGCCCGCTCGCTCGTTCGCGGCTGAGGTCCGCCGGTGCCGGGCGCCGGCAGCAGGCGCGTGATCGCCGTCGCGATCGCGTGACGCGACGAGCGCGACAGGCGCGGCTCGCGCAGCAGGTCGGCGGCCTCGCGCGCCACCTGCTCGGAGGAAGCCGGCGGCAGTGCGAGCACCAGGGCCGCGATGCGCCGCCCCAGCCGCAGCAGTGCCGGCCGCAATGCCTCGTCCAGGTCGGGCCAGGGCTCGGGCGGCTGGTAGTCCGCGTCGCGCACCGCGTCCATCTGCACCTGCTTGGCCGCCTCCATCTGGGCGCCGTAGAACGCGCGGATCAGCGTGAAGGGCGGCGGTGTACGCTCGCTGCGGCTGGCCGCCTCGAGCACCGCCTCGGCGGCGGCGTCGAGCACCACCGCCTCGCGCTCGGGCACCTCGATGGGGACGCCGCTCGCGCGCTTCACCGCGCCCACCAGCGGCATCAGCGACAGGCGCTCGTCCACCGCGGCGAGCAGCGCCGCCAGCGGCTCGGCGGTGGCGCGGAACGGACCCGCTCCCAGGTGCTCGCGGCGCAGGGTGTCGAGCGTGCCGTCGCGCTCGCGGGCCAGCAGCCAGGCGTCGAGCCGGTCCGCCAGCGCCTGCCGCTCCGGGTGCACCAGGGCCGCCTTGCGGTCGCGGGTGAACGGACCGAGCGGCGAGAGTCCTTCCATCTGGGCGATCCAGTGGGGCGCCTCGGCGCTGTCGGTCACCACCACGTGCACCGAGCCCGCCCGCAGCGCCTCGAGCACCGAGGCGTTGTCGGGGATCGCCACGTGAGTGGCGTTGGGGAAGCGCTGCCCGGTCACCCGTTCCAGGTGGCCGCCGGCGTTCACGCCGATGCGGATCTGCGGGCGGTCCAGGTCGTCCAGGTCGGTCCAGCGCTGGTCCGGCACCAGCGCCACCGCGCCGGTCTCGACCACGGGCAGGCTGAAGCGGCCCGCCGCCGACCGCTCCGGACGCACCGTGATGCCCGACCAGGCCACGTCGAAGCGGTCCCCGGCCAGCGCCGACAGCAGGTCGGGCCAGCGGAAGCGCACGAACACCACGTCCATGCCCTGGTCCTCGGCGAAGCGCCGGGCCAGGTCGGTGGAGAAGCCCGCGTAGCGTCCCTCCCCCAGCTCGCTGCTGAAGGGGGCGTAGTCGCCGCTGGTGCCGACGCGCAGCACGGGCCGTTCGGACGACGGCTCCTGCGCCGCGGCGCCGGTCGCGGCCAGGACCGCGATGCAGCACGCGACGCCGACGGTGGCCTGGATTCTCGGGCGCATCCGGCGCATGGCGGTCCCTCCGGGGAGCGGGAGTCTAGCGCCCGGCGCCGCGCCGGCGCGCCTTGAAGCCCACCCGCCATTTCCCTAACCTCCGGCTTCCCTTTACGTTTC
This sequence comes from Myxococcota bacterium, assembly GCA_050618055.1. GTDB lineage: Bacteria > Myxococcota_A > UBA9160 > UBA9160 > SMWR01 > CALDCK01. Next base: position 5,902 of record JBNLVK010000121.1, on the reverse strand, counting down.
TGGCCCAGCTCGGGCGGTGGGACGGCCTCGGTGGAACCCCCGCGAAGAGCCCGGTGTCTCCCCTCCCCTCCGTCATTCGCGAGAGGCCGCGGGAGCCCCGCCAGGAACGCCGCCCCGGGGAGCGAGGGTCTGCCATGCTGTCGATGGAAGAGATCGAATCCGGCTCCAACGTGGTCCACAAGAACACGGGCCTCCGCTACGCGGTGGTCGACGTGGGCGACGAAGAGGTGCTGTTGTCGTCGTCGGACCCGGACATGCAGGACCTGGTGGTCCCGGTGCCGCTCTTCCGCGAGGAGTTCGCCTCCGGCGATCGCTACGCGACGCCGCGGCGCGGACGCGGACGCTCGCGCGGACGCCGCGCGGCGCCGGCCCGGCCCGTGCCCAGCGGACCGAAGGTGAAGGGACGCGTCAAGAAGCTGGTGCCCGAACGCGGCTTCGGCTTCGTGCGCGGCGACGACGGCAAGGAGGTGTTCTTCCACCGCTCCGGCCTCGGCGCCAACGACTACGACTCGCTCTCCGAGGGCGACGTGGTCGAGTACATCGTGCAGGAAGGCCCGCGCGGTCCGCGCGCCGAGAACGTGCGCGCCGTCTCGGCCGACGCCGCCAGCTAGCCCGGCTACAGCCCGTAGCGGTGCACGATCGGGAGCCGGCGTCCCGAGCCGAACGCCTTCGGTGAGGTGCGCAGGACCAACGGCGACTGCCGGCGCTTGTACTCGTTGCGGTCGAGACGCGCCACCACCTCGCGCACGGTCTGGTCGGTGGCGCCGGGCGGCACCTGCATGGACCCGGCCGCCAGCTGACCCTCGATGGCCTGCTTCAGGATGGCGTCGAGCACGTCGTAGTCGGGCAGGTCGTCGCTGTCGAGCTGGCCGGGCGCCAGCTCCGCCGAGGGCGGCTTGGTGATGGTGCCCTCCGGAATGCGCTCGGCGCCCTGGTTGGCGCGGCGCGCCAGGGCGTAGACGTCCTGCTTGTAGACGTCGCCCAGCACCGCCAGGCCGCCGACCGTGTCGCCGTAGAGGGTGCAGTAGCCGACGGAGAGCTCGCTCTTGTTGCCGGTGGCCAGCACCAGCCGGTTCTCGGCGTTGGAGGTGGCCATCAGGATGGCGCCGCGGATGCGCGACTGGATGTTCTGCTGGGCGAGCCCGTAGTCGTCGCGCTTGCCGAAGAGCTGCTCGAACAGCCCCATGTAGGCCTGGAACACGCCGCCGATGTCGACGCGGCGCAGCTCGATGCCCAGGTTGCGCGCCAGCGCCTCGGCGTCGGCGACGCTGTGCTCCGACGAGAACGGTCCGGGCATGGCCACGCCGAGCACGCGCTCGGGTCCCAGGGCCTCGGCTGCCAGGTGGGCCGTGACCGCCGAGTCGATGCCGCCGGACAGCCCCACCACGGCGCCGGGCGGAAGCCCCTGCTTGCGGAAGTAGTCGCGGATGCCCAGCACCAGGCCGCGCTCGAGCTGGGTGATCGCGTCCGGATCCTCCACCGCTTCCGGCGCCAGGCCCGCCTCCGGAGCGTCCAGGTCGCAGACGTGGAAGGCCGAGTCGAACAGCGGCAGCGCCGCGCGCACCCGGCCGGCGGCGTCGATCAGGCAGGAGGCGCCGTCGAAGACCAGCTCGTCGTTGCCGCCCACCTGGTTCACGAACACGATCGGGACGCGGTGGCGTCGCGCCAGGCTGGCGAGCATCTCGCGCCGCGAGCGCGCCTTGTCGACGTGCCACGGCGAGCAGGACGGGTTGAAGACGATCTCGGCTCCGGCGGCGGCCAGCTCGCCCACCGGGTCGGTGGTGTAGCCGAGCGGCTCGACCCAGGTGTCCTCGCAGACCGTCAGTCCCGCCGGCGTCTTCGCCAGCTGGACCACCGCGCGGCGGTGCGCCGGCGCGAAGTAGCGCTTCTCGTCGAACACGTCGTAGGTGGGCAGCAGCGACTTCGCCCGGCTGGCGACGCGCTCTCCGCCGGCCAGCAGCACCGCCGCGTTCTGGAGGCGCGCCGGTCCCGACCCCTCGCAGGGAAGCGCCGCGCCGAGCACGATCGCCACCTCCTCCGAGGCCGGCAGCAGCGCGTCGAGCTCGCGCAGCTGGTCGTGGACGAAGCCGTCGCGCTCGAGCAGGTCCATCGGCGGATAGCCGGTGAGCGTCAGCTCCGGCAGCACGACCACGTCGGCGCGCTCGGAGGCCGCCTTCGCCGCCGCCTCCTCCACCAGCCGGCGGTTGCCGGCCAGGTCGCCGACGGTCGGGTTGATCTGCGCGAGCGCGATCCTCATGGGCCGAGGATCGGGCCTGTCCGGGGGCTCTGCAAGCGGGGCGACGTCCGGCGCCGCGCCCCCGCTACTCGGTCTTCTTCGGTCGTGCCGGGACCGGCGCGGTCACGCGGATCTGGTTGACCACGGTCTCGACACCGGTCGTGCCGGCGGCGATCTCCTCGGCGCGCGCCTTCTCGGCCTCGTCGGGCACCGAGCCTTCGAGGGTGACGACGCGGTTCTGCACGCGGGCGGAGACGGCGAGACCCTCGAGCTCGGGCGCGTCGAGCAGACGCTGCTGCACGGCGCGGAAGAGCACCGGATCCTTGGCCGCCTGGGCCACCGCGGTGTCGGCCTCGGCCAGGCGGCGACGCGCCTCGGCCAGCGTCTTGCGCGCGGTCTCGAGCGCCTCGTTGGCCTTGGCGGCGTTCTCCTCGCGCATCCGGACCTCTTCCTCGGCGTCGGCCACCTCCTGCTTGATCTGGGCCAGCTGCTCGCGGGCGGCCTCGAGGCTGTCCTCGCCGCCGCAGGCGGCGAGCAGCAGGCTCGCGAGTAGCGCGCAGAGCGCGGGTACGAGACGGCTTCGCGGCTTCATGGGATTCCTCCGGGTCGTGTCAGGCATCTTCCCGAACGAGGTGCACGTCGCGCTGCGGGAAGGGGATGGAGCAGCCCGCGGCCTCGATCTCCTCCTTCAGGCGCCGCAGGAGGTCGAAGCGCAGGCTCCAGTAGTCCTCGGCCTTGCACCAGGGGCGCACCAGGAAGTTCACCGACGAGTCGCCGAGCTCTCCGACCATAACCTGCGGCTCGGGCTCGGCCAGCACGCGCTCGTCGGCGTCCAGCACCCGGCGGATCGCGGCGTCGACCACCGACAGGTCGTCGTCGTAGCCGACCCCGATCACCAGGTCGTTGCGCCGGGTGTCGTAGGCCGAGTAGTTGGTGATGGTGGACCCGTAGATCGACGAGTTCGGCACGATGATCTGCACGTTGTCCGGCGTGTTGAGGATGGTCGTGAAGATGCCGACCTGGTCGACGGTGCCCTTCGTGCCGCCCCCCTCGATGAAGTCCCCCACCTTGAAGGGGCGGAAGACCAGCAGCATCACGCCGGACGAGAAGTTCGAGAGCGTGCCCTGGAGCGCCAGGCCGACCGCCAGGCCGGCGGCGCCCAGCACGGCGACGAGCGACGTGGTCTCGATGCCGAACAGGCCGAGCACGGCGATCAGCACGACCGCGATCGCCACGTAGTAGACCAGGCCGGACAGGAAGGGCGCGAGCGTCTCGTCCACCGAGGCGCGGCCGAGCGCGCGGACCGTGGCCCGCCGCAGCGTGCCGGCGATGATGCGTCCGACGATCAGGACGGCGATCGCGCCGATGACGCGAAGTCCCCACACCGAGACCAGCTCGATCAGCGTCTCGAGCAGCTGCTCCGCCGATTCGTCCATCTGCACCCCTCGACTCCTCCCGCCCGCACGATCCGGGACGCCGGGGTTACCACGAAAGCAGACCTGGTGTAAAGGTTCGCCCGGCTAAGTCGAGCGGAGGGGGCAGGAATGCGGACGAGGAGGGTGCGGGCGTGCGTCGGGGCGGTCGCGACGCTGTGGCTGGGATTCGCCGTTCCCGCCTCCGCGCAGGACGCGGACCCGGCCGCCGACCCGCCCCCGGATCCGCCGAAGCGCTGGGAGGGCAGCCTCGCACTGGGCGGATCGCTGCGCGCCGGAGACGAGAGCCGCTACGGCGGCAACGCCGAGGGCATGCTGAAGCGGCTGTGGGAGCGGGACACGCTCACCTGGACGGCCTTCGGCAACTACGGCAAGACGGGCGGCGACGAGGACGCCAACGACTTCGGCTCGAAGCTCGAACAGCGTCACGCGTTCAACGGCCGCTTCTTCTGGCTCACCAGCGCTGCCGCCGACCACGACGCCATCCAGGCCCGCAACCTGCGCTTCCAGACCTACACCGGTCCCGGCTACCGCATCTGGGAGGCGTCGGATGCGCGCTACCTGGACGCCTCCGTGGGTCTCGGCTACCGCCACGAGCGCTTCCGCAACGCGCCCAACAACGACCTGCTCGACGCCCGCAGCGGCTACGAGTACAAGGACCTGATCGGCGAGGTGCTCGAGGTGGTGCACAGGACCGACGTGTTCACGCCGCTCAACGACATCGACGACTTCCTGGCCAAGTCGGAGCTGGTCCTCTCCGTCCCGCTGTTCTCCGGGCTCCACTTCCGCAACCACGCCCGCTACGAGTACGTGAACAAGCCGGCGGACGGGAAGGAGGAGTCGAACTTCTGGCTGACGATCGGGCTGGAGTACCGCTTCGATCGCTAGCAAGCCGCCGCAGGCGAGCGGAGTCGGACAGCAAGCCGCCGCAGGCGGCGCGCAGCGAGCCGCAGGCGAGCGGAGCCGCGCGCTAGCGGAAGTACACGTAGTGGACCCTGGCCACGCAGGCCGGGTCGCTGGCCCCCTCCACCTGGAACTCGACGGCGAAGGTGAGGCGCACGCCGCCGCCCGGCACGTGGCGGGCGCGGTCGAGCACCGCCGCCATGCGGATGCGCGATCCGACCGGTGCCGGCGCGGGGAAGGTGCAGCCCTCGACGCCCGCGTTGACCGCCGTCTTCCAGCCGATCAGCTCGACCAGCCGCGGCAGCAGGTCCGGCGCCAGCGACAGCAGCAGGTAGCCCTGCACCACCGGGGCCTTCCACGGCGACTCGCGTTCCGCGCGCTCGGGATCGCAGTAGATCCAGTCGTCGGCGCCGGTGGCGCGTCCGAAGGCGTCGACCCGCGCCTGGTCGATCACGAACCAGTCCGTCGCCCCCAGCGAGGCGCCCGTGTAGTACCTGGCAGCCTTGAAGCCCGGCAGGATCACCGGTAGCGGCATGGGTTCTCCGGTGCGATCGACCCGGCGAGGCTAGGGTGCCTATACTCGGAGCGCACGCCCCATCGACGGAGGTCCGCATGTTCCGGAGTCCCGCCCGCGTCGCCCTGGTCGTCCTGGTCCTCTCCCTCGTCGTCGGCTACGGCTTCGCCGGCGGTCAGCTCTACGACACCTTCGTCGGTCTCGACCCGAGCGCCTTCCCGGCGGGCCAGGCCATCCAGGACGTGGTGCAGCGCTTCGCGCCGGACATGCGCAACGCGGTGGCCGGCGCGATCTGGGCGGTGGCGACCCTGCTGGCGCTCGGCGCCCTGGGCTTCTTCTGGACGCGCAGCGCGGTGCGCTCGCGGGCGGCGGCCGTGGACCCGGGTCGGCGCAGCTTCCTGACCGGCGCCGGCAGCGGCGCGCTGGTCGGCGTCGGTGCCATGGTGACCGCCGGCGCGGCGGCAGCGGGCCGCACCTTCATCGGCGTGGGCACCGGCGGCGGCGGCTGGGCCGAGGTCGGGTCGAAGGTGATGGACCGCGACATGGCCTTCACCCACCCGGAGTGGAAGGAGAACTGGAAGGGCAGCCGCGTCCAGGACTACCGCCGCTTCGGCCGCACCGGGTGGAACGTCAGCGACATCGTGCTCGGCACCGGCCGCATCAAGGGCGAGAACGGCGAGCAGATCGCCCGCCTGGCCCTCGACCGGGGCATCAACTACTTCGACACCTCGCCCGACTACTCCGGCGCCGGCAGCGAGAACGCCATGGGCAAGGCGATCCGCGGCGTCCGCGACCAGCAGATCGGAAGAGCGTCGT